>PXBW01000255.1 GCA_003566775.1 candidate division WS1 bacterium | reverse complement strand
GGGAGCGGCTCGGTAATGCGTCGAAAGTCTACCTGATGATCTCCACCCCAGACTCCTGACACCATGTGCGCCCAGCCACCACGCCGCTCGCCCTCAGTGTGCTGACCGTGGTACACGTAGCGTCGTGCCGCCTCGGCGCGCCTGCGCGTGGAGCGGTAACCGCTGCGCTGCCACGCCCGCGTAAATACTACCGCGGCGGCGGCCGCGTCACGGAAATCGTACTTATCTTCCTCGGAGTAGATCGCTCCATGATGCGGATCGACCTCGTCGAGCACCTGTCTGCGCTCACACCACGCCTCCAGTGCCGAACGCATCTCGCGTAGTTCGTCGGCACCGAATCCCGTGTCATCGGCCAGCAGACCCCGGAATTCCTGCCAGCGCCTCAGCGGTTCGGACTTGCTGGCGGCGATATCCCGCACGTACTCCTCGAACAGCGGCGCCCGTCGTGCCGCATGCGGCCTCTCCGTGGGTGAGTGCAGGAGCACCTCCGAGACGGGGCACCGATCTGGCGATGCGTCCTCGCGGAAGTACAGAGAGAGCATGCGGCGCGAGAGGTCGATGTGCGGTAGCGTGATCATATCACCATGTGCCGCATATGAGCAGAAGCTCAGACCGTCGAAGCTCACGTCGAGTGAATCAAGCGGCCGTGCGAGGACCAGAGTCACCGCGAATCTCTCGGCGGGCGGATCAAGACCATTCACCTCGAAGTTGAAGATGCCGGGATCGCGCGGGGAATCGAAGCAGTGGCCATGGTAGAACCACGGCAGCTTCGCGGTGAAATCATCTCCATTGAAGCGCAGCATCGACTGTCACCCCGTCTGCATGAAATGCGTCTGCCGACGTCAGTCCGCCGTCCGCAGCCGCATACCCCAGATGTGATTCTCGCCGCGACGGCTCCCGGCATAGAATACCATAAGCCACTCGTCTCCACTGAGGTGTACCATCCACGGGTACGAGTAGTCCTCGCAGCCCTTAAAGGTCACGACGAGGCCTCGCCTCCGCCAGTTAAGCTCCCCGGCGTCCGCCTCCCAGAGGAATACCTCGCCGCGCTCGGTCCGCTGTGATTGCAGGGCATAGAGCCGCTGGGGCTCGCGCGGATCGACCGCCAGGAACGGGCTCGGATGCGTCGCGTTCGGGCCTTCCATGACCACGCGCGGCCGGAGCCAGGTTCTCCCGCTGTCTTCACTCACAAACTGGTGATAGTGCGGTTGAGGAGATTCGCGCACAAGCCCGATGAGGCGCCCTTTCGTGCACACGAACGCTGGTTCTCCGTAACGTCGCTCGTCTGAGATCGTGCGCGGCGGTCCCCAGCTTCGCCCATCATCGCGCGAGAAGGCGATCCAGATGCCGCGACCGCGAGGCTGGCGATAGTGACCACAGACGGCGAGGCCCCTTCCGGGCACTCGGAAGACCGACCCGTACACAGATCCGGTGGCGTTGTTGCCGAGTGTCCCGGTGTCGGTCGGCTCCCACGTGACCCCAGAGTCGGTTGAGCGCCAGCCGAAGATAGTGTTACGCTCATCGCCGACCATTGCCATCGCCAGCAGAACGATCGCTCCATCGCCTGCGACGCCGAGCGCGACGTTGCCCGAGTGGTGGTAGTCCTCCGTCGCGTCGAACTGTTTGAGCACGCGGGGCGCGGTGAAGCTACTCCCATCGTCGCGGGACAGCGCCGTTGCAGGACATCCGCCCACGGTATGCTCGCGCGCGGCGAGAAATGCGGCCACAAGGTTGCCATCGGGACCCTTTACGATCTTCGGCCAGGCAAGATGCGCGTGACGCTCATCCTGAGGCGCCGGGATCACAACACGGGGCATACCGTAGTCGCCCCCGGCAGGCGCGCACTCGGGCTCGTAAACACCGTACATGCTCATCAGATCATCCTCGAAGTTTGCATACGTAGCGCGATCCCGGTCCGTCGCGAGTGGCATGCCAGCTTATTCGTCGGAGCGTCCGCAGTCCCTTCAGCCCGCAAGAGCATGTAGCCTCCCATTGGTTATCTTCACCCTGTGTGCTGCTTTGTGGGCGACCCGCACGCTCTCCCGGCTTGACGTTCCGAGGGGGCTTGTTATAATGATTCTATCTTCAGTACGATCCGCAGGAGCCGGTGGGAGACTTGTGATCAGACTGTCTGAAGCACGTCCGAGCGTTCCGGGAAAGGAGCATCGGCAGGCTGTGTTATCCAGGTTGACCAGGGCATTGGAAAGATTGTTCTCCGCTGGCGATGCTGAGCCCGCGGTCTGTTCCATGCGCTCATTCGAGTTGGTGGTGAAGTGTGGGCGGTGCGGGGAGATCATCCCTGTCCGCGTGGACCGGGACCATGAGCTGCAGTCGATCTATGCGCCCGATGCCGGAGAGACCGACCCTCCGCTGGAACACGTACTTTGCAAGGAGCTTGTCGGCGAGAACTGTCAGAATCTGATCCGATTCGAGATTCGTTTCGACTGCGACCATGGATTGCTTGGGAGTGAGATCAAGGGTGGCGAGTTCGTCGAGGAAGAGGAGAATATGCGTGCTTCGCATGAGGAGAGGGCGGAGCTGACTACGTGAGCGATCGGACCTGCTGCCTCCACGGAATCGAAGTTGCGGGGAAGAGCGATAGATATGTAGCCTCCTGGCTTGTGCTCGCGCTGGTGGGGATCTGGGCGCTGCTGGTTGGAGTGCCGATGATCCCGGGCATTCCCCCGCTGGTCGGGGGAGTCGTAACCACGGTGCTCTTCGTGTTCGCGGCGCTTGCAAGCGCCGCGTTGGCGGCACATCTGGATCTCTCTCCGGCAGTCGAGTTCTTCGGAATGCTGCTCGGAATTATCTCGTGGTTCC
Source organism: candidate division WS1 bacterium (assembly GCA_003566775.1). GTDB lineage: Bacteria > Armatimonadota > Zipacnadia > Zipacnadales > UBA5352 > UBA5352. The sequence goes on along the minus strand of PXBW01000255.1, from coordinate 28,063 downwards.
TTTTCTCAGCCGGGGCGATCACGCTGTACGCAAGGCTCACGATCGTCCCGGCAGCGGATGTACTGCTGGTCTTCTCACTGATACTGGGCGGACGCCTCGTCTCCCGGATTCTGCGGGAGGCGAAGATGTTGCTGTTCGTCGCGGTCGCGGTGGTTCTCGCGGATATCTTTACCGTGTACTTTGGATTTACGGGGCTGATGCTGGACGCAGCTCCGGAGGTTGTAGAGGCCGTCTCAGTCAAGCTGCCGATGCCGGGCTCTGCAGCCGGTCCTGAGGGCCTCGCCGGACTGCGCACGATGGCCACGCTCGGCCCGGGCGACACCTTCTTCGCCGCCCTGTTCTTTGCGGTGATCGTACGCTTCGGCCTTGATCTGCGCCGAAGTTTCTGGTGGATGTTCGGCATCGTGGGTGGTGGACTCGCGCTGGTCATCGCGCTGCCGTTCATGCCGCCGGTGCCCGTGCTCCCACTCATGGCGCTGGGTTTCGTCATTCCCAACCGGGACAGGCTGAGGCTCAGTCGCACCGAGTGGTGGTACATGGCGATCGCGCTCATCTTCCTGTTTCTGCTCTTCGCCGGGATGCGCGGCCTTATGGCTGTCGCGGTGGGTTGAGAGAGGCACGCCCCCGGCAATCCTGACATCTTCACCCATTTTCGGGGAGGAAGTACCGTGTCTGACAGCTATGACTTCAGCGCAATCGAACCCAGGTGGCAACAGTACTGGCGTGAGCGAAATCTGTTTCACGTCGACCGGCGCGAGGACCGGGAGAAGTTCTACTACCTCGATATGTACCCCTATCCCTCCGGGGAGCTTCACATGGGGCATGTGCGCAACTACATTATCGGCGACGCATTCTCCCGCTACCGAACCATGCAGGGATACAACGTGCTCCATCCCATGGGCTGGGACTCGCTGGGTCTGCCGACCGAAAACGCCGCGATTCAGTTTGACATCCATCCGGTTGAATGGACGAAACAGTGCGTCTCGAATATGAAGCAGCAGTTTGACCGCCTCGGTATCAGCTACGACTGGGAGCGCGAGGTTGACACCTCAGACCCGGATTACTACGGCTGGACCCAGTGGATATTCCTTCAGCTCTACAGCAATGGACTCGCGTACCGCGGTCCCGGACTGGTTAACTGGTGCCCGGACTGCCAGACCGTGCTCGCGAACGAACAGGTGGTGAACGGATGCTGCGAACGCTGCGATGCCACCGTTGAGCGCACCACGCGTGAGCAGTGGTTCTTCAAGATCACCGATTACTCTGAGAAGCTGCTGAGTGACCTCGATCTGCTCGAAGACTGGCCCGAGCGTGTCGTGAAGATGCAGGAGAACTGGATCGGCAGGTCGGAGGGCTTCTCGTTCCGGTTGAAGATCAGGGAACATGATGAGGATATGGAGGTCTTCACCACGCGGATCGACACCATCTACGGCGTTACTTTCATGGTGCTCGCTCCGGAGAATCCGCTCGTGGAGCGGCTCACCGAGGGGACGGATCACGAGGAGGCGGTGCGCCGGTACTGCCAGCAGGCTATGGCTGAGAGCGTGATGGAGCGCACCTCCGAAGACACCGAGAAGACCGGGATATTCACCGGAGCGTATGCCGTGCATCCGCTGACGGGTGAGGACATCCCGATCTGGGTCGCCAACTACGTGATGATGGACTACGGGACAGGTGCCATCATGGCGGTTCCCGCGCACGATCAGCGTGACTTCGAATTCGCCCGCAAGTACGAGATCCCGGTGGTGCCGGTGATCCAACCGGAGGATGAAGAACTCGATGGCGAGACGATGACCGAGGCGTGGGAGGGCGATGGCAGGCAGATCAACTCGGGCGACTTCTCAGGTCAGCCGAATCGAGACGCTCTGGAGCAGATCGCAGATCATCTCGAGGTGAAGGGGATCGGTCGCAGGGATGTCAGCTACAGGCTGCGTGACTGGTGCATCTCGCGCCAGCGCTACTGGGGAGCGCCGATCCCAATCATATACTGCGACGAATGTGGCACTGTGCCCGTCCCGGAGGAGGATCTTCCGGTCGAGTTGCCTCGCGACGCAGAGTTCCGCACCACCGGCAGTTCCCCCCTTTCTCAACATGAGGAGTTCATGAACGTGAAGTGCCCAGACTGCGGTGGGGCGGCGCGGCGGGAGCCGGATACGATGGATACCTTCGTCTACTCGGCATGGTACTATCTCCGCTACCCCAGTCCCCGGGAGGATGAGGCGCCGTTTAACTCCAGGGATGTCGAATACTGGCTTCCGGTCGATCAATACGTCGGCGGCGTCGAGCACGCGACCGGGCACCTGATGTACTCACGGTTCATCACGAAGGTGCTGCACGATCTCGGAATGGTGAGCTTCCGCGAGCCCTTCGCAAGCCTGTTCACACAGGGGATGGTGTACAAGGACGGCGCGAAGATGAGTAAGTCGCGCGGCAACGTGGTGACTCCCGATGGCATCAATGAAGAGTACGGGGCGGATACGGGAAGGCTCTACTCCCTCTTCGTCGGGCCGCCCGATCAGGACACTGAGTGGAACGACGAGGGGGTGGTGGGGGCGCACCGCTTCCTCTGGAGAGTCTGGCGACTGGTGAACGAGAATCTCTCAATATGGAACGAGGACTTCTCCACTACACTGCCCGAGGATGGGAGCGAGGCGCAACGGAAGATGCGTCGCCGGACGCACCGGACTATCATGAAGGTTACTGATGACTTCGAGGGGATGCGCTTCAACACTGCGATAGCGGCGATCATGGAGCTTTCCAATGAACTCGGCTCGTTCGTCGAGCAGTTGAACGAGGACGATGCGGCGGATCGCTCCGTCTTCAGCGAGGGCCTGCGGACACTCCTCATGCTGCTTTCGCCTATCACGCCGCATATCTGCGACGAACTGTGGGAGCGAATGGGCCTCGAACCCTCCCTTTTCGAACGTGACTGGCCACAAGCCGACGAAAAACTTGCCGCAGCCGAGACGATTACGATAGTCGTGCAGGTCAACGGCAGGGTAAGAGACAGCCTTGACGTACCCGCCGGGACGGAGATGGACGAGGTCGCGGAGATGGCCCTCGAAAGCGAGAAGGTGGTCAAGTATGTCGAGGGGAAAGAGATCGCGAAGATCATCAAGGTCCCTGACCGGCTGGTGAACGTCGTCGTCAATTAAGCCTCCTCCGGGAAGCGGGGGATCAAGGTGGAGAGCCTGACACGCGGACAGAAGCTTGTGCTCGGACTGTGTGTGGTCGCGCTTCTGCTCACCTTCTGGGTAAGCGGGGGTCGTGGAGTAGATACGGGCTCGGGCGAGGGCGATGAAGACGCAGTGAGCTACCAGGCACCACGGGAACAGCCCGTCCCGATCGTGGTGCACGTCGTGGGTGAGGTGCAGCGTCCGGGAGTCTACCAACTGCCCGCGGAATCACGTGTGCGGGACGCGATCAGCGCCTCCGGAGGCTTCACCGCGAACGCTCGGGAGGAATCGGTCAACCTCGCGGCCTTCTGTGAGGACGGGCAACAGATCAAAGTGCAGGCTCGCGATCCGGCGCGGGGATCGACGCCCACGGAAGCTCTGTCGCCATCCCCCCCAGAGTCCGTCTCATTCCCCGTGCGATCCGTAACACAGCAGCCTCCTCACACTGTTCGGGCGCCCTCACGACCTGGTCGACTGGACGCTGCTGAAGCCGATGACGTTGGGGCCTTGCGCGACGATGATCTGCCGGAGTTCGCAAGGGGGCCGCGGCGTCAGCCGGTGCGCATCAACTCCGCCGGCCTTGAGGAGTTGCAGCAGCTTCCGGGCGTCGGACCGGAGATCGCGAAGCGTATCATTAGCCACCGACACACTCACGGGCCGTTCCGCAGCATCGAGGAGTTACGAGATGTTCCGGGAATCGGCGCCGTCACTGTAGAGAATATCCGAATCTCCGCGACGCTCAACTGAGCAGGATCGGGGGGAACTACCGCGAAGCTACCCGCCGTTCAGGCCTCAGTCGCCTCCCCCGAGGTTCGTGCAAGATTAGACGCATGGCGCCGCTCGCTCCGAAAGCGTCCACTCATGCTGTGTTGCACTGCTTTCGTCGCGGGCATGACTCTGACTGGAGCGCCTGCGCCAGCGGTCGCGCTGTGTGGGCTGACAGCCGTATTATTGCTGACCGCGAGCGCGATCACCAGCCGCATCGCTCCGGGACTGTTCCTGCCTGCGCTTGCGCTCGCTTTCGCAGCCTGCGGAGGTTTGGTTCACCAGACACGTACCGCGCTGCCGGATGACGACATCTCCCTGAATGACGATGCGAGGAACCTCACGATCCGGGGCACGGTAGTTGGTCATCCCGAGGACCGAGGCTGGTACCAGCGGCTGCAACTCCGTGTGGAGCGTGTCACATACGACTGTGGGGCTTCGCGCCGGGTAAGTGGGCGAACGATTCTACGAACCTCCTCCGGCCTCGATCTCACCTTCGGTGACCGGCTTATCGCGCGCGGAGCGTCGATCAAACTGCCCCCGACGGTCGAAGAGCCGGGAGAGTTCGACTATCGCGCCTGGCTCAGACGCCGGGGCGTGACTGCCCTGATGAATGCGCGTGAGGTCGAGGTGATCGGCAGGGATCGGGGCTGGCGCACATCCACCGCGCTGCTTGGGCGCGCGCTGCGCGAGCGCGTCTCGAGCGGAATTGAGGAAGCGATGCCCGGGGTGGACGGAGCGTTTTACTCACGGCTGCTGATCGGGATGGTTTACGGCCTCGACGCGGGCCGGCCGCCCGCGGATATTGTGGAACAGTTCCGCCGGGCGGGGACGATCCATCTTCTGGTGGTCTCCGGCGCGCAGGTCTCAATTATCGCGCTGGCGATAGCCGGCCTCGCGGGGCTGGGCCGCGGGCGGCGCACCGGGCGACGTCTGCGCTGGTGGCAGGTGCCGATAGCGATCGTGCTGATCGGGGCGCTGGTCCTGATTGTGGGGATGGAGGCCTCGATCGGCCGAGCGGTAGCGATGTTCGTCCTGATCGCAATGGCCTCGCTCACCTCGCGCGACTACGACGTGTACACCGCGCTGGCATTTGCTGCCGCAATCATCTGTCTGTTCGATCCGCATGCGCTGCATAACCTCGGCTTTCAACTCACCTTCGCCGCGACGCTTGGGATCGTCCTCTTCCTACCTCCCGAGCCGATTCGTCGCGTCAGCAATGACGTGGCTGCGCCTCCTCTTCCACAGCTTCGCGCAGTCGTCTGGGCTACCGCGGGTGCGTGGGTGATGACCGCACCGATCCTCGCACACAGCATCGCGCAGTTCGCGATCAGCGGCAACCTGGCTAATCTCGTCAATGTGCCGCTATCAGTGATGATTCGCGTGCTCGGCTTCATCGCGCTGCCGGTCTCCCTGCTGCCGTGGGCTACCCCGCTTATGGTACCGATCTGCTGGCTGGCACGCGGTCTGCTCAGGATGGTGATACACGTAAACGCTCTGGCAATCAGCCTGCCCCTGGCGTTCGCGCATGATCTGCAGATCAGCCTCGCCGGAGTGTTCCTTTGCTATCTCGGGGTGGTGGTGCTCTTCGCGCTTGGAGCGGTGCAACGCGTCCAGCGATGGCTCGACGAACGTCTGCTGAGATTGCATCCTTCCTCGCCAACCATCGGAATCGTATCTTTCGTAACCCTGCTGACCGTCTCATACGTTATCGCGGGGACGCCGCCCGGTCAGCTTGAGATGGCGGTGTTGCCGGTGGGCGCGGGCCAATGCGTGGTAATCCGCACGCCTGAGGGTCGCAGCCTGATGGTCGATGGTGGAAGCGGAAGCCACGCCAGCACGGGTGACGAGGTGGCCGGTCAGATCATCCTGCCTCATCTCGTCGCTCGTCGTATTCAGCGCCTGGACGCGGTCGTGGTCAGCCACTGGCACGCCGACCATTACAACGCGCTGCCACGCGTCTTCGATGCAATCGGCGTGGACCTCATACTGCTGCCGCCGGAGGTGGACGACTTCCGCCCTCCCGATGAACTGCGACACCATGTGCAGGCGAGCGGCCGCCGGGCGGTTCCCGGCGGCCTGCTGACTCTCGACGAGACTGTCTCCGTGCGAGTCCTAGCACCGCGCTTCCCGCTGCTGCGGGGCACCGGTGACGATCCGAACAACAACTCAGTGGTAGTGATGGTAGAACACAACGAGGTGCGCTTTCTACTGCCGGGGGATCTTGAGCCCGAGGGCGTCATTCGCCTGCTTCGCGACGCCCACGCCGCGGGATGGTCGCTCCGGGCGGATGTACTCTTGCTGCCACATCACGGTCGCGACCTGATGGGAGTGCTGCCACTGCTCGACGCGGTGCGCCCCAGGTGGGCGATCGCATCGTCCGACTATCAGGCGGATGATTATCTGTGCAATGAGGCTCTGGCACAACTGCAACAACGCGGCATCCGCCTGCTGCGCACCGATGAGCATGGGAAGGTTTCCGTGTTCTCCGACGGACATCGCCTGCGCACCACGACGACTCGCGGCTCGCGAGCACACGGCGCATGGCTGGGGGCGATGCGGCAGTTCGACTAATGCTGCTCGTCGATCGCGCGGATGATCACCTCGAGGAAGGTTTCCGGGTTCCGAAGCTGACCCGGCCCGAGACCCGGGAAACGCCTCCGCAGACCCTCCGCGAGGCGAACGGCGAGCCGACGGCGTGCTTCCGGCGCAAGTTCGAAGCGGCGATCCAGATAGCGCCTGATGGTCTTCGCCTCCTCCCGCGTTACTACCCTCGCACCCACGCGCACCACACGAAGCACTTCCTCACTTACCTCGGGAGGAAGCTCCGGACGCTGAGGCCGCTCGGTCTCCTCCTCCGGGAGTTCCTCGATCGGCAACATGCGCTCCTTGACCACCATCGTCCCGCCGGCGAGATCGCCAAGGCGCTGGTTCCGTGCGGTGATCAGAAGAGCGATTACACCGATCGCGTACGAAATTGGAAGCAGGTCCACGATACGCAGGATGTTGCGTACCGCCGACTGCTCCGGAGCTACCGAGGCGCCGTCAACCGAGATGACGCGCAGGCCGGTCATCGCCTTGCCGGGCGGTTTCCCCTCGCGCGTCAGCTCAAAGAACACGTGGTACGCAATGTAAAGCAGTATCGCACCCCCGAGCACGATGCCGGCAGTGAACGCGGACACACCCACCTCGCCGCTGAGATGGGCCCGGATGGCCCAGGCGGCGAATGCCAACAGCGCAACAAGCAGGCCTGCAAGAAAGGTATCTATCAACGCAGCCAGAAATCTCGATCCGAGGCCTGCCAGTTCGTAGGAGACCTCGACTTGCTCGGGAACACGCAGATTGACGCGCTCGTCATCGATCATCAATGCCGCTCCGGAGAACAGGTTGGATCGAACCGGCGATCAGACAGTTCAGTCAGAAGGCGATGCTCGCGGCCGCTGGTCGCGCCTCGCCGAGCTAATCGAACGTACCGATCGGCGCGGCCTGAGAAAGCTCGATCAGAACGAGCTTGACGAATTCGCACGCCTCTATCGCCGCGCGGTCGCGGACCTCGCCGCCGCGCGCTCGCGCGGACGCGATGAACGCGTGATCGGCTATCTGAACGGTCTCGTTGGACGCGCCGCAGGCCTCATCTACGGCGGTCGCGTGCGCCGCAGGTTGAACCTCAGGCGGTTCTTCTTCGTGAAGATCCCACGCACCTTTCGCGCCACATGGCGCTACACCGTCGTGGCATCTGCGGTCTTTGCGCTCCCCGCTCTCGTAACCTATCTCCTCGCCGCCTCGAATCCGGCATGGGGAGACGCGCTCTTCGCACCTGGCCTCGCTGAGATGGTCGAGGACTTCATCGAACGCGGCGTTCCACCGGGCCAGTACTTCGCGGACATCCAGAGCGTCATCGGCGCGGACAACCTGTCCGGCTGGATCGCGGTGAATAACATCAGAGTCGCACTGACCGCCTTCGCACTCGGGATTACGCTGGGAATCGGCACGCTCTACATTCTTATCAGCAACGGCTTCATGCTCGGAGCCTTCGTCGGGGTGGGTTCCTATCACGGGCGCCTCGCCGACATGATCGGCATCATCGCGCCCCACGGCTTGCTCGAACTATCGGCGATCTTTATCTGCGGCGGGGCCGGCCTGATGATGGGCTGGGCGCTCATCGCTCCCGGAGACCGGCCACGCGTGATCGCGCTCTCCCATGCGGCACGGCGTGCCGTGACTCTGCTGGTCGCCGCAGTGGTAATGCTCGCCGTGGCGGCGATCATCGAGGGATTTATCAGTCCACAGGCGCGGGGCTTGCTTCAGACGAACCCCGCGCGCCTGCTGGTGGGCTTCACCGCGTGGCTTCTCGCTGCCGTATGGCTCTTCATGGGCGACCGCCTCGCGGGTGGCCCGGTGGATTCCCGGGCGGTGCCACTCTCGGAGAGATCACAGCATTCCACTGCGCTTGACTGAGAGGTACTGTGAGATTACACGTGCCGTCAACTCGTCCGGTGCCGCATCGCAGACAACCGCCCCGCGTGACCGAAGTCGCGCCAGCGCGAGCGCTCTCTCCTCCAGCGTCCGCTGCGCCAACGCCTTCTCGTACGCCTCTTCAACCACCTCGGGTACCTCCGCAGCAAGCTCCTCAATCCCCGGATCGCGCACCGTCACCACCATCGGCAGGTGACGCGGTCGCAGCGAAGACAGGTAGGTTAGCGCCGCAGCGGAAACGTCCGGATCTACGAGGTCGGTGAAGGCGCACACGAGTGCGCGCTTGCGAGCGCGCGTTCTGAGGAAGCCGATCGCGGAGCGGAAGTCCGGCTCCACCATCTCCGCCTGCAGATCGTAAAGCTCACGCAGGATCCGCTCCGTTTGACCGGTCGCGTGCGATGGCGCAATAAAGCTCCTGATGCGATCGGAGAATGCAAGAAGGCCGACGGTGTCACCCATCCGCGTGGCTACATGCGCAAGCATCAGCGCGGTGTTGATCGCGTAATCGATTCGTGCCAGCTTGCCGGTGCGCGCGCCCATCATCCGACCACCGTCTATCAGCAGCATGACCGTCTGATTCCGCTCCGTCTGATACTGCCGGGTTATGGGTTCGCCCCGCCGGGCCGTCGCCTTCCAATCTATCGAGCGGTAGCTGTCATCCGGCACGTACTCGCGCAGACTCTCGAACTCCGTCCCCTCTCCACGCGGTCTCGCCGTCCGCAGCCCTATCTCCTCGAGCCTGCCGCGACGTGCCTTTGCATCGAACTCCGTGATCTGGCGCAGGTTCGGATACACACTGACCGTCTCGGCCACCTCTATCCGTCGCTGCCACCACGCCAGTTTCAACCGCGACAGGCCGCGCAGGTTTATCGAACCAAACTCATGATCTCCACGCTCGTGGGAAATGATGCGATAACTCACAGTGCGGCGTTCGTGGGCACCGAGTGTTACCCTGCGGGTTCGTTCGGGCGCAGCAAATCCCTGAGGCGGTTCATCCTTCACCAGCAGTCGCAGCGTCCGCCCGGTGCGATTGACGAGGGTGAGCCGAACCTCCTCCGGCGCGCCAAGGGATAGGATCTTCGCGACCGTACGTTCCACACTCACCATGTCACGACTCCGAGAGATAGCTCCGTCGAGCAGCGCCGCGATCACCGCACTCCCCATCACACCAAGCGCGACCAGTGGCAACATCGGATAATGCACGGCGAGAGCGATCAGCGGAGTCGCCGCAAGCAGGATCGCGAGCAGTCCGACAGCAGGAGTCATCGGCGCACACCCTTCCTGCATCCCATCAACGCGGCACCTCGACAGAGCCAAGCACCTGTGCGATCACATCATCCGGCGTGAGACCCTCGATGTCCGCCTCCGGGCGCAGGACCATGCGATGCCGAAGCGCCGGCGATGCCATCTGTTTCACGTCGTCGGGGATCAGATACTCCCGCCCGCGCAGTGTCGCCAGGGTCTTCGAGGTCAGCAGCAGCATTACCGAGGCGCGAGGGCTGCATCCAAGCAATACCGAGGGATCTTCGCGGGTCGCCCGAGTGATGGCCGAGACATATCCAAGCACCTCATCCTCGACGCGCACCGCGCGAATCTCCTCGCGGCACCGTTCCAGGCTTGCGATCTCAGGCACCGCCTCGAGGCCCACCGCCGTAAGTTCGGTTGCATCGAAGCCGTCATCGTAGCGCCTCAGCAACCTGTCCTCCTCGTCGCCGGATGGATAGTCCACCACGACCTTCAGCATGAACCGGTCGAGTTGCGCCTCAGGCAGCGGATAGGTACCCTCGAACTCGATTGGATTCTGCGTGGCGAAGACCGTGAACGCAGGCGGCAGCGGATGCGTCACACCATCGATGCTCACCTGTCGCTCCTGCATCCCTTCGAGCAGCGCAGACTGCGTCTTGGCGGGGGCCCTGTTGATCTCGTCGGCCAGCAGAAATTCGGTGAAGATCGGCCCATGCCGCAGGTGGAAATCGCTCGAGGCCGTGTCATATACGTAGGTGCCGACGATGTCCGAAGGCATAAGGTCAGGGGTCATCTGCACCCGTGTGAAGTCGTGTCCGAGCGCCAGCGCCAGCGCCCGTACCATCAGCGTCTTCGCCACTCCCGGTACCCCCTCCAGCAGCACATGACCGCCCGCGAGTATCGCAATCAGCATCTCCTGAACCGCGCGCTGCTGTCCGACGATCGCACGTCCGACCATCTCCTCAATCTGGCCTGCAAGCCGCTCCGCTGACCCTTCGCGCCCGCTCGAATCATCGGCCATCTGTCACAACATCCTCTCTCGCTGTGTGTGCCTGCACCGCGATTTTCCAACCGCTCGTCCCCCTCGCTCTTCGATTACAACATTACCTCGTAACGTGCCACATTCTGTGCCAGGGTCAGCAACTCCCGATCGTTCGGCGGGTCCTTCTCCGCCGCCTCGAGTTCTTCCAGCAGTGCCACTATATCGCTCCCGGGTAATCCTCGACGTTGCAGCGCGGTGGTCAAAACCTCCGTCGCGGCGCCGACGGGAACTCCCGCTGCGTGACTTGCCCGCCTGCGAAGGCCCTCCGCCAGCATCCGTGCCGCTGCTCCGGAGGCATCCGCGCGGGAGTATATCTCCGCGAAGGCGCGCACGTACTCATCGCCGGTGCGCACCTCGGCGTCGCTATCCTCTACCACACTACCGAATCGCTTCGCCCTCCCCAGGGCGTAGAGCGCGGCAATCGCCAGCAATGCGAGGGCGGTGTTCCTGACCGGTGAGACGTCCACCTCAGGCGGCTCTGAAGGCTCCTCCCGCTCCACGACAGCATTGTGGTACTCATCGAAGTAGACGATGTCCGTGGTGCCGTGGGCAAACACGAGGTTGGCGGCGAAAATCACGTTGTCCGCTCTGCGCAGATTTGCATTGCTCAAGATGCTCGCTTCGCACAGGGCGATCACGGTGCCCTCTCCCATCTGTACACGCACTGCCACGGCGCCGTCCGCGTCCTCGAGTAGAACCGCGCGCTCGATCATCGTGATCGGTGCGTGCATCCCGTGCAGGCGATAGTCCGTAGGCACAAAAATGCCCTCAACGTCAGCAGTCACGGGCTCCTCCGCCCTCGGCGCCACCGTCACCTCCGCCGCGTTCCCCCCGGCGGCGTGCAATCCGAACGCTGCGAGGGCCTCGTCGATGCTCTCCCACTCCGCGCGACCGGGCAACTGTCCTGCATTGCGGTAGGCGTGCGGTGCAATTATCAGCGTTCCCCCACTCTCCACCCACCTGACCAGCGCGTCCCGCTCGGATTTGTCAATGGGCAGCACCGGATCGAGCAAGACGAGCATACATACCTCGTCGTGCAACTCGGTGAGGGGCGTCAACCATGTCCTCGTCTCAATGCCGGAGCGCTCCAGCAGCTCCCTCCACGCCTTCGTGCCCCACGGATTAGCTCGCGTGCTGGCGTGATCGCGGGTGAAGTCGAATTCCGCGCCACGCCGCACCAGCAGACCGATCGCAATGAACGCGATCAGCGTGAGGCTCAGCCAGAGAAAGAGACGCGCCCGCCCGCTCATCGCGCCCCCTCCGCTCGCCGCACAAGCTCTGCCCAATGTCGCGCCCGCTCCCAGCTCCGTGCAGTCGCGCAACTCCCACCGTAGACTGTGTCATCCACTTCATGCGCAAGCCCCGTCATGGCGGACCGGAGCTCATCGTCGACGCTGCGAAGCGCCGCGACGTTCTCCCAGTTGGTCCGTGACGGGTCGTAGTCAAGCAGCCCCACACGGTCCAGTCGCAGCAAGACCGCGCGGTAGAGCAAACGTAATGCGAGTGAGTGTTCCCGCCGCGCAACGGCCCGTTCAGCCTCCTGCGCAAGGGCCCGCGGGTCTGCCATCTCCTGCGCCGCCTGCGCTCCGCGGTCATGTGGTCTTCTGTCGGTGAGAACCTCTCGCAGCCTCATCCCCATATGCGCCACCAGCAGGATAACGAGAAGCCCGCATACGCCGAATATGATCCAGTGGGCCCAGACAGGAAGATCGGCGAGCGGACCGGCCTCTGACATAATCCCGATCTGCTCAGAGAGTCGACGCAGCACACGCAGCACGAGGTCCTGAAGCCGCACCTGTGGTGGCACCTCCAGGTGGTATCCCGACGCCAGAACCTCGTCGAGCTTCTCACGCAAGTCGCCCGGAGAGGGGCGCTCTGCTCCCGCGAGCGTGGCTGCGAGGCCCGTTAGCGTTACTGCCATCAAGTGTAGAAGGCGCGTCCTGAAGACTCGTTTCATGACGCCTGACATTTCCTCATGAACTGCCGAATTTCCTTGAGCATCACCGTACACAACAAAGGTGGGACGCCGTGACGGCGTCCCACCTTACCTTACGTCCTGAAGTTAGTCCTTAGAACGGGATCTCGACGCCTGCCTGAAGCAGATTCATATCGTCGATTTCGCCGTTAGCAGCGCTCTGGTGCGCGTAGGTGAGCACCAGGTTGGCACGGTCCGCGATATTCCGGCTCGCACTGACGCTGAACAGGTTATCGTGGTTCAGCACAGTGTTGACCGAGTTCGCCTCCAGATTGTAGTAGGCGAACTGCAGCGGGAAGTTCCCGAGGTTCAGGCTCAGCTGACCGCCGATGACCTCAACATCAGGAAGGATGAGCGGCCTGCGAAGCCACCGCTCCCACGGTATGCTGCCCATTGCTCCATCGGCGGGGCCGAGAAGCTCGTAGTAGGGGTTCAGCGACGAGTAGTAGATGTCGTAGCCGAGATCCGCGGTGGAGTAGAAGCCGGTCAACTCGAAGTTGTTGGTTGACCAGATATCCAGCATCCCCATCAAAGCCTGCGGATTCTCGATCTCTTCGCCAGCCACCATACTCGGTGTCGGGCGTCCGGAGCGCGCTTCTACGTAAGCATACTCCACGTAGAGGTCGCGACCCCAGATGTTGGCCCACAGATCTCCGCTGTAAGCCTCTTCCTCCCAGACACCTGCCTCGGAGATGCCCTTGGCGAGCCAGTTACCGGCGAGCGACCACCAGTTGCCGGTGTAACCGGCGCGCGCGGCGAAGTAGCTGTCCTCGTCGACGCCCTGGAAGTGCTCGTAGGGGTCGGAGAGGCTGGCCAGTGAGCCGCTGCCACCGTAGAACCACTCAACATCGAGACCGATGTTCAGGAAGTTCGGCCACTCGCTGCGAACACCCTGCAGTGACTGGCGGTCGGTGTCAACGATCAGACCCAGACCGTAGGAGAGGTGCTGTCGCCCCATCGTCCAGGTCACGGGATTGACCAGAGTGGTGTTGAAGGCCACGTACGCCTCATCGAGCCAGATGTCGCCGGGTGCGTAGGAATCGGCCGGCTGCGCTGCGCGAGTTCGGGACGAATCCCAACCAACCTCGCTGTCGCGTGTCTTCAGCATGACGGCGCCGAAGACGTCGTCGGTGATGTCGCCGGCGACGCCGACCTTGGCGGTCATGGCATCATAGGCGTTGTCGAAGTCGATCTCGTCACCAGCGAGACCCATGCGCCAGTCGATCCAACCGGTGACCTGGGGGCCGACCATCTGGTCTTCCAGCCAGGCTACCCGATCCGCCAGATCGAACACGTCGGTCTGCAGGTACTCAAGGTCTTCCCTGAGATCGGCAAGCTCGGTCTCGAACTCTTCGAGCAGTCGCTGGACTATCGCAGCGACTTCGGCCTCGTCGACCTCACCTGGAGGGCCCTGGGGGCCTTCCGGACCAGCGGGACCAGCCGGGCCTTCCGGACCCTGGGGGCCTTCCGGACCCTCGGGACCAGCGGGACCAGCGGGGCCGGCCGGACCCTGGGGGCCTGGCGGGCCTTCGATCTCATCGATCTGGTCGAGCAGGCGTGAGATCGCCATCGCGAACTCGTAACGGGTCATCGCACGGTCGCCCATGAATGTGCCGTCCGGGTAACCGATGATGATCCCCGCATCTACCAACTGCTGAACTGCGTCGTACGCCCAGTGCTCGAACGGAACGGTGTCCGCCGGGCTGACCTGAGCGAAGCACGGAGCGGCGAGCAGGCTCGCCACTGCAACGATCAAGAGTGTCTTCTTCATGTCTCGTATCCTCCTCCATGGTTTTGAGAGAACCTGATAGCGAGCGCCCCGGCTGGGCGTTCACTCCAGGCTCAGGCCGACCATGTGCTTCGAGAAGGACCGTGACCACGAGAGTTGCCTTAGTTTCCTCTTGTGCGCACGATCCAGTCTGCGGGTGGTTCGGCCCGACCCGACTCGCGTTCCCCGATCGGCCACGGCTTTGGAGGAGCCCTCCCTTCTTTGCCAGGATTCAGCCGTCGGCGCAGAGCCAGGATTTGTGGCGCGTTACCCAGCAGGCCTTCGCGCCGGACGTGACTATATCACACGAGTATAGGACAGTCAAGCCGAGAAAGAGTTTCGACGAAATGAGAAAATGCTTCGGCGCGATGCGATTCGATGACGCAGGTGCGGGGTACGGACAATCGCTCTGGCCGCCGATATACCAAGGCGTAATCCCGATGTTGCAGGTTGAAACCTGCATCAGAGCCGCGGACCGGTTGAGGTGGAGGGCACTGATGCTTCATTCGGCGGGATCGGAAATGTCCGGTGCCGGAGCGAGGGGCGAAGTCCGATCGGTGCCGTATGACCTCTCATGATCTACCGTGCGCCCGAAACCCTGGCCGTGACCATAGCCACTCTGGCCGAAGCCGCCGCGAGCAGTGCTTCCGCCCATCGTGCCGAAACCGCCGGTCGTCCCGCCGAACATGCCCGTGGTCGTGCCGGTCATACCACTGATGCCAGGGTGCATGCCGGGTTCAATGACTCCTCCGCCGAAGGTCATAGCGGCCATGCCCGCGCCCATGTGCTCAGGCCAGATGACTTCGGTGATCTCATCCCGCTCTTCGGCTTCGGCATCGTTCTGAGACCCGGTGGCCGGCGTGCTTCGCGGCTCGTATTCTGTCGCCGCCGAACGCGTCGGAGCGGGCAACTCAGGAGTCGCACCATGGTGGCGAGAATCGGTCGGGGCGACTTCGTGTTGCTCCGCCTTCTCCCGAATCCTCCAACTCTGACCGTCCTCGATGGCCTCCAGTCCCAACGGCGCAAGGATCGTGCTCAGAACATATGGTAGAGGCAGATCCATAACATGTGCGTTGACCGGCGTCTCGAGATCGACGCCTGCCTCAGGCACGAACTCGACCGCACATTCCGCCGCCAGAGCGTCGAGCACCGTGCCGAGGCTCTCGTGCTCGAAGCTGTTCGTGATTCTGGGTGGTGTCTGCTCGGCGAGTAGCCTCTGTCCCGACGCGAACATAAGTGCCGTGAGCGCGAAAGCCGCTGCGATCATCGCCACTCGTGACGAAGAGTTCCTTCTGTGTGTCATGATGATCCCCTTCCCATGATAGTGTCGAGCAGTCGCATCTGCCGTAGTATGTGACGCCCGGGAAGGGGGCAGATTCCCCCTTTTCTGGCAAATCTGCAGCGATATCAGGTGCCAGGCAGCAGGCCCTCGTAAGCGTGAGAGCGGTCTTCAGTCGGTGCCGTGCAGCACTCTCGCGGGCACACCCGCCACGGTCGTGCCCGGGGCAACATTCTTCGCAACCACCGAACCCGCGCCGACACGCGCGCCTCTACCGATGGTCACACCCGCCAGCACGGTGGTGTTGCAGCCAATGTACACATCGTCCTCGATGATAACGCGCATGTCATCAGTGCGGCGCGGCCCGTGCGCTACCAGCGTAACGCGGAACGAGATCGTCACGTTGTCGCCGATGATGAGACGGTGCGGGTAGCATTCTTCGTACCATCCGTCCATGCCGATGAAGCCGCCCTCACCGATGGTAATCCCGCCCAGACGCATCAGTGCCTTGCGCAGTCGGGTGTTAATGTGAGGAAGGCCCATCGCCCACCTGTTGATGAGTACGCAGCGCAACCATTGCCAGCGATATATCTGCCTCGCCTCCATCTCTTCGTCAGTTCGCCAGAACACTTCTTTCACCTCGAAGGAGTTGTGCCCGGAGATGATGAATTACCCGGGCGCATTCGGCGTCCACAACTCGGATACCTGTCTACAGGGGAGGGCGCTTCTCGATGATCCGATGGCGCGTGCCGCTGCTGCTGCTTGTTGGCCTGCTGCTATTCACAGCCGTCTGTGACGCACAGACCTCCGAGACCGATGAGCGCCTGTGGCGCTTTCTCGAGCGATTCCCTGATTCCGACGCCGATGGCGACGGCGTGCTGACTATAGAGGAGGCTCGTGAGTTTCAGCGCGCGAGGCGGCGGCTCGGCGCGGTGGAAGCTCCTCCGCCCGATCACGCGGATGTAGTCTATGGCCCTCACGAGCGAAATGTGCTTGACCTTTGGATTGCGTCGGGCGAGGCGCCGCGGCCGTTTGCGGTCTTCATCCATGGAGGCGGATGGACATCCGGTGACAAGTCGGGGATCAACCGCCACGATCTCACGGGCCTGCTGGAGGCCGGGATCTCGGTCGCGGCGATCAACTACCGTCATAGCACGCAGGCGCCCTATCCGGCGCCGATGATCGACGCCGGGCGGGCGATCCAGTTCCTGCGGTATCGTGCCGATGAATACGATATCGACCCCACCCGCGCAGGCGCATGGGGAGGTTCGGCAGGAGCCGCCACGAGCATGTGGCTCGCCTTTCACGAAGATCTCGCCGATCCGGAAGCAGATGACCCGGTACTGCGCGAGTCGACGCGCCTCACAGCCATCGCGCCACATGCCGGACCGACAAGGTTCTATCCTGAACCGGAGGAGGAGCACCTGGGGCCAACGGTCACCCGGCACCCGGTGCTCGTGAATCTCTTCGGCGTCAACGATCCAGCCGATCTCGATACGGCCGAGGTCCGAGAGCAGATGATAGAGGCCTCACCGATTACCCACCTGACGGCCGATGACCCGCCGGCCTGGCTGTCATATAACCTTCCACTGGAGCCCATCGATGACACGACCAGTCCCGAGGACGTCGGTCACCATCCTCTGCACGGGGTGTTGCTGAAGCAGAAGATGGACGAATTGGGGATCGAATGCGTGCTGATCTACCCGGGGCACAACGAGGATCCCTACGGCGGACGCGTGGGTTTTCTCAGCGCAAAGCTATTACCCTGAGAGCGCTTCCCGAGGTAATGGACCGTGTATCAGAAGCAGTGCTGTGAGGACCTGCGGCCCCGCCATGAATCAGGGATGATCCTCGAACATAAGTTCTTCGCGAATCGTCCTTTAGCTACCTCGACAGGTAAGCTTGAAGGCAGGATTCACCTGGTGTTTCGTCGAACGGCCCTGGCGCTCTACCGGGCGACGAGTATCTCAGGGAGTAACATGATGACGATGAGAGTGAAGCCCACCCTTTCGCCTGTTGCGTTGACAGGGTTACGAAGCGTGGCGTATAATGGCGGCTATACGGGGAAGCCGTGGCTCTGAAGGGAGCATATCGGATGATGAGAACCACCCGCGTCCGCGGACTCATTATTGTGTACGGGCTCCTGGCGGGTCTGTTGTTGTACGGAGCAGTGGGAGCTTACGCCATCGAGGCAGATCTGGCCGAGGGCGTCAGACTCTTCCGGGAACGGGCCTACGAGGACGCCATCGAGAGTCTCGAAGCGGTAGTTGAACAGGACGAGGAGAGTGCCGCGGCGTGGTACTACCTCGGCGTGTCGAGGCTAAGGACGGATGATCTCGAGGGAGCGATTGACGCTCTCAGTGAGGCAGCGACGCTGCAGCCGGGAAGACCGGGCACGCAGCTTTATATCGGCGAGGTCTACGAGCAACTCGGTGCGTACGACGAGGCGATTCGCGCGTATCAGACCGAGCTTCGCAACCGTCGACAGAAGAACGTAACCGAGGTGTTCAACGCCCTCGGGCGGGTCTACTACCTTAACGGTGACTTCCGCGAGGCGGTTGACGCGACCACCGAGGCATTGAGGCAAGATCCTCACTACGTCGAGTCACTCTACCATCGCGGACTGACCCGGCTCGAACTCGGCGAATACCGGCTTGCCGAGAGAGACTTCCGGCGGGCGGTGGAAGTGGTTGATGAGTGGGATCGGATGGAGCGGCGTCTTGAGCGTATGATGACGCGCGAAGTCGAACTCGGACTCTCCCCCGACGCTCAACGCGCTCGTCAACAGTTACAGGAGGACCTCGCTCAGGATTACGATATGGCCGAGGAGTTCGCGCTGGATCTGCTGTTGCGCCCATGGCTTCACATCGCTCACGGCGATGCCTCGAAGGGTCTCAATGAGTGGGCGGCAGCACGCAACTCCTATCGCAAGGCGCTCGACCCCGACAGGGGAGGCAACCCCGCCGATCCCTTCCCGCATGTGAAGGTGGGCGAGGCGTATTTTGAGGAAGCCCGGTACAAGTTTCACGAGCATGGGCTTCTGTTCGCCGCCATCTCCACGGCTGATGTTGCGATCGAGACCACTGAGGCAGCGATACTTCTCGACGAAGGCTTCCCACCCGCGCATAAGACGCTGGGCGATATCTTCCACTTCCAGGCGGCGACCTACGTCTCCGATCCCGATCGCAACATAGAATCGAGCACATTCGAGGACGCACTCGCGCGTTACAATGACGCCATCGCAGGCGATCCAGAGTACGTGGACGCGTACCTCGGGCGGGCCGAGACACATATGTCGCTTGGATCGCCGTCCGACGCGATTTCCGATCTGCGAACCGCCATCGATCTGGAACCGCGAAGGGCCGAACTCTACGCTGCACTGGCGGATGCCTACCTGGCCGATGAGGACTACGACAGAACGATCCGCATCGCCGAGACGGCTCTGAGCCTGGACAGCGAGAACGCGCGGGCGCACAATGCCGCAGGACTTGCATCTTACTACCGTGGCGAGCTTGGCCGAGCACAGGAGCACTTGCGCAACGCGATACGGGCCGACGCGACGATGCATCAGGCGTACACCAATCTTGGGAACACGTTCTTCCAGATGGGCTCATGGCCGCGCGCGCGCAGCAATTACGAAGCCGCTCTTGAGATCATCCCCACCCCCGCAATCGCCAACACCGCCGTACAGCGCAGCTATCTCTACTGGCTGATCGCGCGCACGTACCACTATGGCGGTCAGCATGAGCGGGAGGTCACCGCTCTCAATCGAGCACTCGCACTTGACCCGGAGTATATTGACGCGCTCACGCAGCTTGCGAGCGCTTACACGCAGTTGCGCAAGTTCCAGGCGGCCGAGCAGGCGCTGCAGACCGCACTCGGTGTATCACCCGATCCTGAGACCGACGCCAACATACATGTGAGAATGGGTCGGCTCTACGAACACGCGGGACGAAACTTCGAGGCGATCACGGCTTACGGAGCGGCGCTGTCGATCCATCCCGATCATCTGGAGGCGAGGGAGGCCCTGCAGCGACTTACCTCCAGTTAGGCTTGCGAAAAACTGGCTCCGCGCCGATGAGGCGGCTGGTTATCTGTGCAATGGTGCTGGCAGCGGCCGGGATTGGAGCGCATGCCGCAGGAAAGTCCGGCACGCCACTTACGGAGCGCCTGCCGAACGGTCTGCGTCTCGTCATCGAGAGCAACGATCATACGGCGACCGTGGTGATGAGCGCTCTCGTCGAGGTTACGGCGCTGCAGGAACCACGCGGGCGGCGCGGGATACGACAGCTTACCGGGATGCTGGTGGCACGGGGTGATGGCTCGCGGGAGATGCTGGTCGAGGCGGCGATTCGTGGCGACATGTCCGTTGCGCCCGACTACGTCACACTTGTCCTTGGCGCCCCGGTTGAGTCGCTTGAAGAGTGTGCGCTGGCGATGCGCGAGATGCTCTTCAACCCGGAGTTCAGCCAGCGGGCGCTGGAGCCTACACGAGAGGAACTGATACGGCGACTGGTGGCGCGCGAGGAGTTGCCGGTGGGACTGGCTCATCGAAGGCTGTTTGAGCAGATCTATCCCGGCGTAGGCTCCGCCGATGGTGGCGCCGGAGACCCTCTTGAGCTTTCGCGGATCACGCTGGATGACATCAGGCGCTTCCATTCCGCGCATTACCTGCCAAACGCAACGGTGATTGGGGTTAGCGGCGGAGTGGATGCTCGGGAAGCGAGGGATGCGCTGGCAGGGGCGATGCGCGGAGTGTTGCCGGGTTCGTCGCCTCCGGCGGCACCGGAACCGCAATCGGAGGACACAAGCACGAGCGAGGTTGCGATTCAGGGGCAGAGTTCCGTCTTTGCGACCGGAGGCAAGGCGGTGGCGCTGAGCGACAGATCCTATCCGCCGATGGCGGTGGGGATGACGATTCTCGGCTCGGGAATGGGTTCACGGCTTTATCGAGAGTTGCGTCTGGAGCGTTCGATAGCTTACACGATCCTGGCTGAGCTTACTCCCGCAGTCACTGCGCCGTCCGGGTTCGTGTTGGTGACATGCAATCCCGAGCACCTCGACGAGGTGCAGAGCGTTGTCGAGCGAGAGATCGAGCGGATGATGCGGGAGCCCGTGGAGGCGGATGAGCTGCGGAGGGCGAAGCGGTACCTGATCGGCAGGCATGCAATGCGCCGACAGCGAAATCAGGAAGTGGCACATTATCTTGGAGTTTACGAGCTGCTCGGTGGCGTCGCGGGGTACAGGCGTGGCGAGCGGCTGCGGGGGGAGATTGCGGCCGTGGACGGAATCGACGTTGCGGACGCGATGCGAAGGCTCTTCAGCCCTTCGTGGTCGTTGCGAGTAGATGCGCAATAATCTGCAGTTGATCTGTTCGAGTGGAGGTAAGGCTATGAGATCAGGTCGCGCATTCTTGATTCTGATGCTCCTGTGCATGGCCGGGACCGTGTTCGCCGGGCAAACCAACTGGCTGCCTCGTTACAACGAGAACAGTGCTGGTGTGTCCGAAGCATCACTGGATTTCCCCGTCAGCCTGGCGTGGAAGTACACGACGAACGATGACAACGATGTGAAGCCGGTCGCCACGCCGGCGGTAGGTGACCGGATGGTCTACGTTCCTATCGGTGACACTATATATGCCGTGGACAGGAAGACCGGCTCCCTCGTCTGGGATCAGGCGGCGGGTGACGATATCTTCTCCAGTCCGGCGCTGGTGGACGGAATGCTGTACTTCGGCTCGCGCGACAACAATCTGTGGGCGCTGAATGCCGAGGATGGGTCCGTGGAGTGGCGCTATCGGACCGGTGGGAACGTCGACGCTCCACCTATCATCGTCGATGGTGTGTGTTATTTCGGTTCCGACGATAATCGTCTGGTTGCGCTTGACCTCGAGACCCGGGAGCCGCGATGGCAGTTCGAGGCGGCGGGAAGCATCAAGGCCCCGCCACTGGTTTACCGGGACGTCATCATAGTTGGCAGCCAGGGCCGTCGGGTTCACGCCCTGAATCGCGAGGGGCGCCCGATATGGTCGAACACGATCGAGCCAAGGTCATTCTTCGCATCACCGGTAGGAGTACGCAACACGGTGATCTATGCCTCCGGGCGAGACCTTCATGCGCGAGATCTGCGGACCGGCCGCGCCATCTGGGCGCGTCCGTTCAGGGCCGGTGGCCCGATCGTGGGCTCACCGTCGGTGCTGGATCGCACGGTATATGTGGGCACGCGAGACGGCAGCGTTTACGCCATAGACACAAGTAACGGTCGCGCGCGCTGGAGGTGGCCGCAGGAGGGCGCTGTCGAGCCGATCGCCTCATCGCCGGTGATTGTGGATGATATGATCGTATTTCGCTCGGGTAAGCGCGACGTCGTCGCTATCAGCCTTGATGGATCGAGGACGTTGTGGCGGTACACGCTGCCGGAACCGGAGGAGCGAGTGCCCACGAGGCCTGACAGGGACATGATGTTTCCTGACGACGACTGGATGATGGATGACATGAGGGAGGAGCGCGCCCCGATCGCGCCCGAGATGGACCGGGATTTCGATGCACGCCGCCCCACTGAGAGGCGACGACGTGACTTCGAGGATATGCTGGATCCATCGGTGGCGGTCACGGATAATGCTCTGTTCGTGGTTGCAGAAGATGCGGTAGTCTATGGTTTCAGTAATCTTGCTCCTGATAATGTGCCGCCGCGGCTGAGCGATCCTGTGCTTGAGGTGCCCGGCAGGCGCCGAGAACGCGTGCAGTTTACGCCTGAGCTTGTGGATGCGGACAACTTCCCGGAGCGCTATGCCGATGATATCGAGATCCCGGGCACACCGCCGATCTTCCTCTCCCTCGAACTGTATGACGAGGGTAGTGGGATCGACGCGGACAGCATCAATGTGACGATCAACGGCGAGGCGGCCGAGTACACATACGACGCGCGCGAGGGTCTGTTGTGGTACATCTTCGATCCGCGTGGAGCGGCGGCGAACCTACCCAACGGAGTGCAGCGAATAGAGTTCGAAGCGGTTGACTGGCGCGGTAATGCGGTGAGGAAGGCGGGATCGTTCACCGTAGATAACCGGCTGCGACCGCCCGAACCTCCGCGACCTGTGCGGCCGGAGAGGCCGGATGACATGATGGACTTTCCCGACGAGATGATGCCGGAAGAATACATGAGGAGACGTTAGACCAACACGCGCCCATCGTGGACTAGCAGGGGGTCCAACCATGGCCAACGCTGTTGTCACTGTGCTGTTGCTCATCCTGTTCATCGGATACGCCGTGTTCTTCGCGCTGTGGAATCCGGGACTCGTCCCGGTGACGGGTTTCTCGTGGGCCGGGGTTAACTACGGCCTGCAGGTGCCGGTCTTCATCCTGCCGCTGGCGGGTCTGCTGATCGGGGCCATCGTGATGGCAGTTGCGATGGCGAGCCCGTGGTCGTCGATGAAGCGCGACCTCAGCGCAACGAAGGAGCAGCTCGAGGCTGAGCGCGCTTGCGCGAAGGAGCGCGCGGAGCAGATCGAGACCCTCCGCAAGCAGATCAACGAGCTGAAGAAGCGCGCGAGCAGGTCGAAGAAGCCGGCAGCCACGGCAGCAGGTGGGTCCGCTTCTGCGCCAGATGAGGACGCGTAAGCACGGAGCCGGGAGCGCGGGGGATCGGCAACACGCCAGGAGGTACGAACAGTGCCCCCTGGCCGTTATTTGTTGCACAACGATCCGGTTGCGATCTGAGGGGGAATGAACAAGGTGGTCGAGGAGGCGTCAGAAAAAGCGGGATGGCTGCTGCTGAATGCAGGCGGCATTTCGACCCGATTGCAGAATGAACTTCTCGACCGATTCGGTTCGCCGGATGCGATCTTCGGCGCCACCAACGAAGAGCTTCGGACTGTAGAAGGTGTTGCCGCGACCCATCTCGGAAGACTCAGGAGCGCCGAGGCGGAGATCGAGGTGGACGTCCTGCTGGAGCGACTCGATGAGTTGGCATTGCGGCTGGTCACGCTTGATGACGAGGACTATCCGCCGCTCTTGCGAGAGACCGAATACCCCCCGCCGCTGCTGTTCGTCCAGGGCGATCTGACCGATCGCGATGAGCTTGCGGTTGCCCTCGTAGGCACTCGCAAACGGACCGGTTACGGTGAGATGGTCACCGAAAGACTCGCGGGTGAACTGGTACGTCGCGGCTTCACGGTGGTGAGCGGGCTGGCCGTCGGAATCGATGCCGACGCGCACAGAGCGGCACTCGACGCAGGTGGGCGCACCATCGGGGTGCTGGCCTGCGGAATAGATGTCAACTACCCTGCGGCCAACGCCGAGTTGCGGGAACGGATGGCTCAGAGCGGCGCGGTGGTTAGTGAGTTCGCGCTCGGTACTGAGCCGAGGAGGGGCATGTTCCCTCAGCGCAATCGTATCATCAGCGGCATCTCACTGGGCACGGTAGTGGTGGAGGCGCCCGTCAAGAGCGGGGCACTGATAACCGCCCGGCTTGCGGGTGAGCAGGGTCGAGAGGTCTTCGCGGTGCCGGGCAGTATCAGAAGCCCGGTGAGTCGCGGTTGTCATCATCTGCTGCGTGACGGGGCGGTGCTGGTGGAGACTGCGGAGGACATCGTTGAAGGTCTCGGCATCATGTTCGAGGCGGTGCCCGAACGGGAGCCTGAGAAGGAGCGCCAGCGCAAGCTCGACGATCTGCCTGCGGATCAACTGCAGGTTCTCGAGGCGCTGAGTCACCATCCCAGGAATATTGATGACGTGGCGGATGATTGCGGTCTGGTCGCCGCACAGGTCTCCTCGACTTTGATGCTGCTGGAGGTCAAAGGGCTGGTGAAGCGTTTTCCGGGGAATCAGTTCGTTCGGACTTCATGAGGCAATATCCATCGTCACAGGCCGTCTAACGCTGAAATCTCTGCGGCTCCGCGCCGCTTTGCAGGAATGATAACGTGCCGAAGAAGAAGGCAATCATAGTAGAGTCTCCAACCAAGACGCGCACCCTCTCGGAATTCCTCAGGGGAGATTATGAGCTGCTCGCATCGAGTGGTCATGTGAGAGATCTCCCCGAGGATGAGATGGCGGTGGACATCGAACGGGACTTCGAGCCGAAATACGTTGTCCCCCGCTCGGCCAAGAAGACGATAGGCGAGTTGCGTAAAGCCCTCAAGGATGTTGAAGAGATCTATCTCGCCACCGACCCTGATCGTGAGGGAGAGGCGATCGCCTGGCATATTTCCGACGAACTCGGGCTCGATGGCGCGCATCGGATTCAGTTTAACGAGATTACGCGAGAGGCGGTACTAGAAGCCCTCGAGCAGCCCGGCGAGATCAACATGGATCGCGTTGAGGCACAGCAGGCGCGGCGAATACTGGACAGACTGGTAGGATACTCACTCAGTCCGGTTCTGTGGAAGAGGATTGGGGGAGGAAGGCCGGATTCCGGGCTGTCGGCGGGCCGCGTGCAGTCGGTCGCGCTGCGGCTCATCACCGATCGAGAGCGTGAGCGAGCGGCCTTCGACCCGGAGGAGTACTGGTCGATCACCGCGCTGCTCGCTCCGGATGAGGGCGAGCAGTTCGAGGCTGATCTGAAGTTCATTGCAGGCGAGGAGATAGATCTTTCCTCCGAGGAACAGGTCACTCCGATTGTCGAGGAAATGGAGCAGGCGCGCTACCGGGTCGCCGAGATCGAGGAGCGCGAGCAGAGGCGAAATCCGCGGCCGCCCTTTATTACCTCGTCGTTGCAGCGAGCAGCTTCGAACCAACTGCGCTTCTCCGCGCGGAAGACGATGAGCATCGCGCAACAGCTCTACGAGGGCGTGGAGACCGATGACGGCAGTCACGGTCTGATTACTTATATGCGAACCGACTCGACCAACGTAGCGGCTGCTGCGCGCGAGGCATCAGCGGAGTACATCACCGAGCGCTGGGGCAAGGATTACGCCGGTCCCGGTGCACGCGGCAAGAAGGTCAAAGGCGCTCAGGAGGCCCACGAAGCGATCCGGCCTACCGACATCACCCGGACGCCGGAGAGCCTGCGCGACTATCTGAGCAAGGATCAACTTGCTCTCTACGAACTCATATGGCGGCGTTTCATCGCCTCTCAGATGGCACCCGCGGTGGTGAATCAGACCGGGGTGGATATCGAGACGGAGCGTCTTGGCCTGCGCGCTACCGGTCAGGTCGTCGTGTTCCCCGGCTGGTACGCAGTCATGCCGCGAGATGATGAGGATAAGAGTCTTCCGGCGCTTGAGGAAGGCGAGGAGCTTGCGCTCGTCGAGGTCGCTCCCGAACAGCATTTCACTCAGCCCCCACCGCGTTACTCGGAGGCGACCCTGGTTCGGGAGCTTGAGGCCAACGGTGTCGGGCGTCCGAGCACTTACGCGGACATCGTTGACACGCTGCGGCGGAGGGAATACGTGCGCATGGAGCGCCGACAGTTCGTTCCCACGCCGCTGGGCCTCTCGGTCTCAGACTACCTGGTCGAGAACTTCCCGGAGATCATGGACATTGAGTTCACGGCGAACGTTGAGGAAGACCTCGACACTGTTGAGCGCGGTGAGCGCGATTGGCACGAGGTGCTCAAGGACTTCTACGAGCCCTTCGGGCAGGAGATCGAGCGGGCACAGGATGCCGAACATGAGGTGCTTGAAGGGGAGAAGTGCCCGGAGTGCGAAGGGCGACTGTTGATTCGGTACTCGCGTCACGGCAAATTCGCCGGCTGCGAGAACTATCCGGAGTGTGAGTACACGCGGGACCTTACCGGTGGGGTGTTGGAGCGGCCCGCGGTAGAAGAAACGGACCATGAGTGCCCCGAATGTGGGAGCACTCTGCTGATGCGCACCGGTCGGCGGGGGCGGTTCTTTGCATGTAGCGCCTACCCCGAGTGCGATTTCACCGCGGATGTGGGCAGGGATGGGGAGCCACGCCAGCGCCCTAAGCCTCTGGAGACAGATGAGACATGCCCGGAATGTGATGGCAAACTGATTCTGCGCGAGGGACGACGCGGCAAGTTTCTCGGCTGCTCGAACTATCCAAAATGCCGCTACACACGGGACTACGAGGGCGAGGAGATCGTGGGCGAGGCATCGGAGGAGCTTGCCGCCCCCAACGGCGAGGTCTCAGACCCCAACGCGGTTCCGGTGGTCTGTGACAAGTGCGGGGCACCGATGGCGGTGCGCAGCGGCAAGCGGGGCCGTTTCCTTGGGTGCACCACCTATCCCGACTGCAGGGGGACGAAGCCCATCAGCGCGGCGATCGCGGCGGGCTGGGAGCCACCGGAGGCGGAGAAGCTTGGGGAAGACTGTCCCGAGTGCGGCAAGGCGCTCGTGGTCCGTGAGGGCAGGCGCGGTAAGTTCGTCGGATGCAGCGGCTATCCCAAGTGTCGGTACACGCGTGACTACCAGGAGAAGGAGGAGGCCGAAGCCGACTGACGTTCAGACTCCAAACGGTCGATGAGGGGTGCTCGTCCTGTTAACGACGACACTCCCTGAACGCAGGAAGACGACACTCGCGTGCCCTGCATTGCCGAGGTTCTCGAACCATCTACTCCTCAGATCGCACACAGACAGTTAGTCCGATCCGGTTCAACCACATCCAAACGGCGCGCGACAACAGGAGCGGGGTGGCAGGATCTCTCCTGCCGTGGAGCGCAGCAATGCGCAGCAATCATCTATAAATCACGGAAGGATATCACAAATGTCGAAGACGACGAGAGTCGAGATACGCAACGAACGAACCGAGAAAGTCCTGGAGAAGGTCAACCGGGAGATCGAACGATGGACGATGGAACAAGTTGCGGAACTCGGCACTACTCATCACGTCCGCGCCGCCGCAGATAGAGCCTTCAAGAAGGTCATATGTGGGCGCAAGTATCTGATTCTGCCGCGCCACACCGAACAGGAGCGTTTCTTCCTGCGGCTGATGGTGCTGCACACCCTCGCTCTAAAGCCGCCTCTGCAGTCTAAGGCCTACGAGGTCGCAAAGTACTTCAGCTCAAACTACCCCTACGAGTGGACGCAGTCACGAGTCAGCGCCTTCGGCAGGGCACGCGCGCGCGATATGATCCTCTCCTCTGCTGAATCGGAGTTCGGCGAGGCGCCGATGGCCGGTCCGCTCGGCTTCGTATACCATCATCACAAGCAGCTGCGCATCCGCAATGTATCCAACTACGGGGAGTGTTACGCTCGCGCCGCGAACCTCGTCCGCCAACAGTTCTTCCACAACCAGGATCAGCCGTGGCGGGAGAGGCTCGGCCTGCACATGCTGCACACCACCTGAGCGCATTGCCCGGCTGCACCCATTCGAGACCGTTTCCTGCGATGACGAAGAAATGCGTCGCTGTCAGAATTGCCCGGCTTCAGTGGCGG
>PXBW01000093.1 GCA_003566775.1 candidate division WS1 bacterium | reverse complement strand
GCTTGGCCGCACGGCCGGTGGGCGCGCAGAGCAGTAGCTTCACGTTCTTTGCCGCCAGGATGCGCAGGATCGAATTCACGATGGTCGTCTTGCCCACGCCGGGCCCGCCGGTGATCACCATGACCTTGGATTTCAGCGCGAGGCGGACGGCCTCGGCCTGGCTGTCCGCAAGGGTGAGCCCAGTTTTCTGCTCGATCCACGGCAGCGCCTTGTCGGCATCGATGTCTGGCCATGGCAGGGGGGCTGCGCGGATCCGCTCGAGGTGCTCGGCGATGCCGCGCTCGGCATGGTAGAGCCCTGTCAGGAAAATGCAGTCGGTATCACCAACCTGATCGGCGGTAACCGTGCCCTCGTCGAGCTCCTCCTGCATCGCGCTCTCGATCAGATCTGCAGGCACCTCCAGCAGCTTTTTCGCAAGTCCGATGAGGTCGGCGCGCGGCAGGCCGCAATGGCCATCGCCCATGGCCTCGGACAGGGCAAAGGAAATTCCCGCGCGCACCCGGATCATGGCGGTCTTCTCGATGCCGAGCTTCTCGGCGATCAAATCCGCGGTGCGGAACCCGATGCCGCGGATGTCCCTGGCCAGCTGGTACGGGTTCTCGCTCATCACCTCGACCGCATCGGTGCCGTAGGTCTTGAAGATGCGCACCGCCCGCGCGGTCCCCACGCCGTGCTCGTGCAGGAAGACCATGATCTCGCGGATCACCTTCTGATCGGCCCAGCCGGCGGTGATCTTGTTGGCCCGCTTGGGGCCAATGCCCTCGACCTCGCGCAAACGCTCGGGCGTCGCTTCGATGATGTCGAACACATCCTTGCCGAACATCCTGACCAGCCGTTTGGCATAGACCGGCCCGATGCCGCGGATCATGCCCGAGCCGAGATATTTCTCGATGCCATCGATGGAGGACGGGGCGGACGCGCGCAGGAACTGCGCCTTGAATTGCAGACCGTGGGTGCGGTCATTGAGCCATACGCCAGACGCCGTGACCCACTCCCCGGCCGAGATCATCGCCGCATGGCCGACGGTCGTGACCAGATCACGATGCCCGCGGGCTTTTACCCGCAGCACACAGAACCCGCTCTCTTGGCTATGGAAGGTGACCCGCTCCACCAGGCCGGCTAGGACCTCGGTGCTGGGCGACGTGTCCGTCATGATTTGGGGATTTTGCCAGACTGACGATCTTGTCGCGCGAGGTCAGCCATGGCTTTGCTGAAGAGGTGCCGCGGAATGTTTGCGAGGGCAAAGCGCTTTTTGTGAGAGGGACGATCGGGATCATCCGCCTCGATGGCCAACTCGACGGTTTCTGTGCTTGTGTGCAGCGACACGGTGATCTCGGCCTCGCCGAAATCCACTTCGTGCCGGCGACCGTTATCGCCGCGAATGATGACATGGCTCATGATCAGATCTCCTGGGCGTGTCGGCGGATGCGGCTGACGATGTGAATGTCATCAGGGTTGCTTGCAAAGCGCTAATACCTGCATGCACCGACGATGGCTCGCGTGCATCGCGGCAAGATACAATGGCTTTGCGCGCAGCGATATTGCGGACTTCAATGCCTTTTGCCTTATCCACTGGTGTTTCCACCCATGAACTTGTCGAAGGTGTCGAGAGTCGACTCGTCTTCCAACTCGGCCATCTCCCGTCGCGAAGGGGCTCGGTCGGGGTAGAGCAGCAGCGAAATCGTCATCTCGTTGCTGGGCGAGAACACGGTCATTTCGCGCACGGGCTCGGAGCCCTTCCAGACGCCAGCCGGATGCCGGCGGCCATGACGGCCAGTGTCACCATCAACGTCCTGCGCCGCCAGGGAGGCGGGAGGCAATTCTATAACATTCTGCCGGGCGGCATAGTAGATGCCCGACTTGATCAAGGGTCCGCTGGACCAGGCCCAGTCCATGAAGCCCTCCTTGCCAACGACGATCATGGCGCGCTTGTCAGTGATGGTCATCCATTTCAGTATCGCCGCGGTCAGCGAGACGGCGTAGCGGTCCGCCAATTCGGTCAAAACGTCGATGTCGATGACCCGTCCCTTGATCTGGGCGCGGAAATCGTCGAGCGGCATCAGCAGGTAGGAGGCGAAGGTATTGGCCTCGCCCTCGATCCTGTTCCGGCCTTCATCCCAGTCAGCCATGTTGCGATTGCTGCATTCGAGGCCGCCCGGGTGCTGATGTCGGTGCAGAAGGTAGTGGCCCAGTTCATGCGCCAGCGTGAAGTTGCGCCTCCCCTCCGACCGAATGGTCTCATTGTAGATGATGCCCCATTCGCCCGAGCCGTTCGGGTGGGGCATGAGCATGCCCTCTACGCCTTTGGACAGCTTCAACCCGTCCACCATGGTGATCGGCGCGTCCGGAAACACTTGGCGCGATACATCCCGCGCCAGCGCGGCAACGTTGATCGGAAACCGCGGCAACCCATGTGCCGCCTGATGCAGCGACAGGATCTGTGTCAGGCGTATCGCCCATCCCTGTGGCGTCGGCGGCGGGCTCAATCCTTCTTCCCCCACATGTCGATCATCTGGTTGATCTTCTGCTGATCCTCGGGGTTGAGCTTGCTGAATTTGCGGAAGAAGGCTTCCTTCAAAACCTGATCACTGGGTTCCTCGCTTTCGTCCAGAAGATAATCAGTCGTGACCTCGAGTGCCCGGGCGATACGGGTCAGCTTCTCTCCGGACGGTTTGCGTGTATCGCGGTTCTCGAGTTCCCAGATGTAACTCTTGCTCGATTCGGTGAGCTCGGCGAGCTTGTCGAGGGAGTATCCCTTTTCCTGGCGGTGGCGCTTGATCTTGGCGCCGAGGGACGTGGTCATCGTTTCATCCTTGTTTTTCTTGGCAATGAGGCATCCGTTCGATATGGCGAACTTTTCTGTGCTTCGCAAGTAGACATGACGGTGTGTTCGATATATACCGAACATCTTCGTATCTCTGCGATGCGATTCTCTTCTCCTCCTGGCCAAGAAAGGGCCCGCATGACTGCCATTGCCTCCTTCCTCCGCAAGACCCCCGTCACTCGCCTGCAGGACTACTTCACTGCGGGTGGGTTTACCTCACTCTCGCCGATCGACTGGACCCAGTCCGAGCCAGACGTCGTCGAGCCGCTGATCAAGGCGGTCGACGGCATGTCAGACGACGAAAAACAGCGTGTCGTCATGAATGCCGGTCAGGTCGCTGCTCTGGCCGACGAACCTGGCCAGAACGCCCTGCAGAATGTCGTTATCGATCGGGCAATGTTCGACACATTGGAGGGGGCGAACAACCGGTCGCTTTGGGTGTTCCTGAATGAACCGGATCAGTTTCGTAAGGCAGAGGAGGTTCGTTACAACGATGAACGCCGCCGAACCCGGTCCTGGAACGGTTTCGAGGTCGAAGCGGGGTGCGCCGTTCGCCGGGATCAGATCGCTGTTGCTGCCTTTACCAAGGCGATCCGAGACCGCTTCGAGACCACCAATGTTCATGTCGATGTATTCGACCGGCAACGCGTCGTTCTCGATGATCAGGAATGCGATCTTGTCCAGGTTGCCGTCTATCGTGAGGGCCGGCCAGAGGACATGTTGAGGTTCGATGCGAACAGCACGCTGTCGCGCAGGATCGTGAAACCAGTCTTCGAGGCTGCGCTGACCTATGAGCCCGACACAGGCGTCATCGAGGTGGTTGCCAACACGCTGGAAGATCGCAAGGACCTGACGTCTTTCATGGCGCGCGACCTGCTGGGGGTCGATTTCGAGGGCAAGCACATCCCAATGCGGGAATACGACCTCAGCATGCTGTTGAAGCCCTTCAATTTTCCGACCGATGACGAAGACGGGATCAAGAGCGTCACCGTGAAAGAGCTGCGCTTCATGGAGGTCGGTGAACGCAGTGAACGCGTCACGCTCGAATCCATGTCGGGTGCGGAACGGTCTATCTGGGACATGGCGGAGAAGCACCTCGGCCTGGATATCGGGGGCGCAAGTGAAGTGCCGACGGCCGCGACAGAAGCACCTGCATGGGTCATCACGCGGACGCGGTTCACGATCAAGTTCTACCCTGGTCCTTCAGGCGGTCGCGGCAAATCGCTGACGCTGACCGTCACAATGCCGCATGGCTGCAACCTGAAAGGCATGACCCCGCATGAGCGTCTGATCGGTGAGAAATATCTGCGTCGCTGGGGCATCCTGACCGACAGCGCCGATCCCGGTGACCTCATTGACTAAGAGCGCCATGGATCTGTTGCTGCAGGTGATGGAAACCCGCAAAGGCAAAGTGCAAGGGGCAACTCTGCGGCAAGTGGCGCCTCGGGCAGCGGACAAGCTGCTCGAGGCCAGGCTTCTCGTGGCGAGCGTGCGCATCCCGGTCGTCGCGGCCATGGACGACTATGAAGATGAGCCCATTCCAGCCGAATGGTGTGCCGAGCGCAGGCAGTACGGCTACCACGACAGCGTTGGTCGTTGGGTGCCGGTTGAGACAGAAGACATTGCAGCCTACGCCGTGGACTACCAATTCGTGGTTGCCAAGATGCTTGTCGCGTTCGAACGCGCGGGGCCGCCCAGCCTGACACCATTGATCGACGACCTTGTCTGGGATGTTGGCACTGTCAGCCTTGCCGGTGCCAAAAAGCCCGTGCCGGTCTGGTTCGCGCGGTGCCTTCGATATCCTGCGGTCCGGGCCAGTATCGAGGGTCTGTTCGAGCGCAGACCGCCAGAGGAGGTCCGGATAATCCTGACATCGACGCCGGGGGACCGTGTTCCAGACACCACACACAGGCGCAACTATGTCATTAGCGTCGCTGATGTGGTCAACGCACCAGGCAAGCTTTCGATCTCGCCCCAGAGCTTGGGCGCAAGGGTCTTTCCTGGTCAGGTTCAGCGCCGTTTCCCGATCGACAATACGGAGGACTGCGGGATCGTCTGGCATCGTGGGGAGAAGATCACCTTCGGGGGCGACAAACAGCGTGAGCTTTTGCAGATGCTGTTTGCCGCATATTGGGCCAAGTCGCCTGTTTGCCGGACTTCGGTGCTGCTGGAAGATGTGGGCTACGGTCGCAAGGTGAACAGTCTCGCCAAGGCGTTCGGACGGCGCGACGACTGGCGACGATTTATCAAATACGACGACGGCAATTGCTGGATCGAGCCCTGATCAGATCTGCCAACACAACATGAAAGGTCGTCCCTCGGGGCGGCCTTTTTTCGTTTCAGGGCATCAATCTTTGCAAACTCCCAGTTTGCCTCCCTGTTGCCTCCCCGGTGCCTCCCACCCCTTCAGCCATTGTCCTTCGCAGGGATTCGACCACACGCGAAGGAGACGCAGATGTCAGTCACACACCTCAACCAGGTCGAGCTTGCGGCTCGCCTGAAGATCAGCCCGCGCACATTGGAACGCTGGCGCTGGAAAGGTCTGGGGCCCGCCTTTCTGAAAATCGGCGGCCGCGTGATCTATCGGCTCGACGATGTCGAAGCATATGAGAACGGTCGGCGCTGCGAAAGCACTGTGCAAAGCACGGCGCTGCGGGTGGCGCAATGACCATGGCGCGTCTTAACCCGGGCCCGCGGGCCGAGGCGTCACGTGGCGCAAACCGTGCCGCCGAAATCACCGACATCGACCTCTACGCTTGGATTGCACAGGCCGAGGCGGGTGACGCGCTGATCTATCACCGCGGATTTCTCGTGGTCGATGCAGACAAAACGGTCTCGACGCTGCCGACAGACCAGCGCCTTGCCGTCCGATGTGTGGCTGATGCCGCGTTTCGCGCCGCGGAACAGGGCCTCGTGCATCTGGTGCAGGAGCGGCTGGAGACCGACCGGTTCGCCTACATCGCCATCGCCCGGCCGAAGCCGAAGACCGCCACCGCTTCGCTGTCCGCACTGCTGCTCGAGGCGCAGGCCGCGTGAGCGCCCCCGCCCAAACATCCCCAAAGAAACAAGGAGGCACCAATATGCCATTTCCAGAAAACACACCCACGCCGGATGACCTGCTGGATATCAGTGTCCAGGACATCGCGCAGCTGCCGGTCGAACTTCTGGCTATCCTGCAGCACGAAATCGACGCGCGGCTCAAACGCGATAAGGCCGCCAAGACCCGGCTCGATGGCGCGTTGAGTGTGCGCTACGCCGACCACGCTGCCGAGGAGCGGCAGGCCCACGGCAAGGACACCGGCACGGTCAGGTTCGACGATGGCGATTTCACCATCGTCGCTGACCTGCCCAAGCGTGTGGAGTGGGATCAGGCGCAGCTGGCCGCGGTGGTCGAGCGGATCCGCGCCACCAGCGACGATCCCGACCAGTATGTCGACATCGCGATCAAGGTGCCCGAGCGCAAATACGCGGCTTGGCCCGACTCTATCCGGGCCGAGTTCGAGCCGGCGCGCACGGTGCGGCCCGGCAATCTGAAGGTCACGCTGGCTCCGCAAGAGGCCGCGCAATGACCGCGCTGGCCCACATCCCAAACCCCGCTCCGGACCTGCCCAGCCTCATCGAACGCGCAGCGACCATGCTGTCGGGGGCCAAGACCGCCGCGGAGGTTCTGGAGGCCCGTGAAGCGGCCGGACTGGCCTATGACGTGGCCAAGCGCACCGCACGCATGAAGAGCGCCAAGTCGGCGCATGACGATCTGGTTGCCGCCGCGCACCGCGCACAGGCCGACGCGCTCGAGATCGAGGCGACCGCCAAGCGCCGTCTGGCCGACGAATACGATGCGGCGCAGGCCCGCGGTGAGGTTGCCCGCCTCGGGACGAACCAGTCCGATCTGGGTGTTTCCGTTGAGAACACCCGACCGGCAACATCGGCTGATCTCGGTCTTTCCCGAAAGGACATTCACGAAGCCCGTCAGCTCCGCGATGCCGAGACCAACGATCCCGGCATCGTCCGCCGCACGCTCGACGCGCGGCTGGAGCGCGGCGAGGAACCGAACCGCACCGCCATGCGCAAGATGGTCACAGATGCCGCCATGCGAGGGATGCGCCCGCAGCGCAGGCCCAACCGGCGGAACCCCATCTATGTGCCGCCGACGCCCGAACAAGCAGCCTGGCAGCATGTGACCGGCACGTTCCGCGCCTTCGCCGAATGGGCCACGGACGAGAACCTCACGCTCGCGCGGCAGGGCATGCGCGAGGCGCAGGACGCCCCGTTTCACGACCTCGACGCTCAGGCCATCGCCGAGGGGTCGGCAGCTTTCACAACAATCAAGGAGTGGCTCGATGCTTGACAGCCAATCAGCGGCATTTGCCGAACGCGTCTGGGATTACGCATCCCGTCTGGGCAACAACGCCCCCAGGATCGCCGATGAGATGATGGAGGCGGCGTTTCCGCTGACCTGCACGCAGGCGCGGCAGGAAGGGGCCCTGCGCATGCTGCGCACCGGGATCATTTCCGAGGTCAAGCGCATCCTGCGCAACCGGGACGACGGGCTCTCCCAAGCGGATTTTTCGGAGGTGTGCGAGGCCTTCGCGCCGCTGGTGAAGGATCTGCGCTCGAAATCCTACTTCGTCGAGAGCGCCGAGGAATACGTTGCCGTCCCCGACCTGATCACCGAGCCCGATCTGCTGGATGACGCGCGGCGGTTCATGCGGCGCAAGGGCATCGAATGCCTCACCGAGGCCGACCGGCTGGATGCGCTGTTTGCAGCAGTGACACGCGATGACACCGACGACGCGCCGGCGCGGACGGAGGTGCTGTCATGACCGGCGCGCTTCCCATCATCACCGCCGACCAGCGGCTGGCGGAAACCCGCGGCATCAAGGGCGTGATCTTCGGCCCTTCGGGGATCGGCAAGACCAGCCTGCTCTGGACGCTGTTGAGCTCGACCACGCTGTTTTTCGATCTCGAGGCCGGGGATCTGGCCATCGAAGGGCTGGGCGTGGATGTGATCCGCCCGCGGACATGGGCGGAATGCCGGGATTTCGCGGTGTTCATCGGCGGGCCCAACCCGGCGCTGCGGGGCGACCAGCCCTACAGCCAGGCGCATTTTGACGCGGTCTGCGCGAAGTTCGGCGATCCGGCGGTGCTGGAAAAGTACGACACGGTGTTCATCGACTCGATCACCGTGGCGGGGCGGCTCTGCTTTGGCTGGTGCAAGGGCCAGCCCGAGGCCCATTCGGAAAAGACCGGCAAACCGGACGTGCGCGGCGCTTACGGCCTGCACGGCCGCGAGATGATCGCGTGGCTCACGCATCTGCAGCACACGCGGGCGAAGAACGTCTGGTTCGTCGGCATCCTCGACCAGAAGCTCGACGACTTCAATCGCCCGGTGTTCCAACCGCAGATCGACGGCTCCAAGACCGGGCTCGAGCTGCCGGGCATCGTCGACCAGGTCATCACCATGGCCGAGTTCAAGGCCGAGGATGGCACCCTGCAGCGCGGCTTTGTCTGCCAGACGCTGAACCCCTGGGGCTATCCGGCCAAAGACCGCTCCGGTCGGCTCGAGATGCTCGAGGCCCCCCATCTGGGTCGGCTGATGGAGAAGATCCGCGGCCCGCTCGCCGCCGAAGAACGCCGGCTGACCTACCAGGCCCCCGAGCTTCCGGCGCCGCCCAAGGCGCAGGCAACCCCCAACTTCAATCCCACCAACTGAAAAGGACGTCCCCCATGTCTCTCTGGAACGATTTCAACGACGCGCAGTCCAACGCCAACGTCATCCCCAAGGGTACGCTGGCCAAGGTGCGCATGACCATCCGCCCGGGCGGGTTCGACGATCCCGCGCAGGGCTGGACCGGCGGCTATGCAAGGCGGGCCTCCACGGGCGCGGTCTACCTCGATGCCGAATACACGGTGCTTGAGGGGCCCTATGCCAAGCGCAAGATCTGGTCGATGATCGGGCTCTACAGCCCGAACGGCCCAAACTGGGCCAATATGGGCCGCAGCCTGATCCGGGGCATCCTCAATTCGTCTCGCGGTATTT
>PXBW01000226.1 GCA_003566775.1 candidate division WS1 bacterium | reverse complement strand
CGCTTCGATCAGTGACATGGTGCCTGTGTTGCGCGTCATGAATGCTGCAGTGGAATCTGCCGCAGTGAACGCCACTGTCGTCCTCGACTGATCGGCGCCACTGAGATGGAACCGGTGGCGGGCGGAGACCGAGAACTCGGACAGTTCTTCACGCCGCGGGCGGTGATTGATTTCGCGCTCGATGCGCTCAGGTCATTCGGCGGAGAAATCGCTGGTGGATCACTGATCGACCCCGCCTGCGGTCCGGGCGAGTGGCTTGAGGCGGGACTCGTCGCCGGGGCTCGCCCCGTAGTCGGTCTCGACTGTGATCCCGCGATGCTCGGCCACTGGCAGACGGCCGGGCTATCCTCGCGGCGCGATTGTCTCCTGCTGGTGGCCGACGCGCTCATTCCGACAACGCTTCCGGCCGCGAGCTTTGATCTCGTGGTCGGCAATCCTCCCTTCGGTGCGAGGATAGATGGGCGTACACGGGGCGAAGTGCGCGAGATCGCCCGTCACTACTCGCTCTTCCATGGCCAGGATCGGGCGCGCCTGATCCATGAGCCCTCAGCGTCAGACCTTGAGCGTGTCAACCGCTTCCCCCCCGAGCTTCTCTTCCTCGAGCGTTTCGTGGAACTCGCGCGCCCGGGTGCCCGGATCGCGATCATCCTTCCCGAAGGCGTGATGGCGAACAATCGATGGCGGCACGCTCGTACGTGGCTGCTCGGGAAGGTTACGCTTCACGCGGTCGTCGGTCTGCCGCGCCGGACCTTCCGGGCCTCGGCCACTACCGCCCGGACCTGTCTTCTGCTGATGAGCAGACGCCCGTCACCGCGTGACCACCCAGTGGCCCTCGCTGAGATCGATGATCTCGAAGAACATACGGTGTACCGACTGCTGCAAGCCTTCGCGACGCGGGCGTCTATCGCTGACGATCCCCCCGGCGGATTGCTTCCCCCGCCCCTGTTCCGCTGATAATCAGGGACCGCCGCTAAAGCTCCGCAAGATGGCGTCGATAACTATCCTGATGAGAGGCTCTCGAATATCGTTGGAGCCCGGCCGCCCGACTGCGGAGAAGGGATAAGATGGCACAGTTAGCGATGGAGCGTCGCGCCACGCGGGACGAGACGATCGAGGTACTGCTGGTAGATGATGATGAGAATCAGCGCGAGATCTATCGTCGTAGGCTCACGAGCAAAGGCTGTGATGTGCGGCTTGCCGGGAGCGCAGAGGATGCGACAACCGAGGTCCGCCGTGAGCGACCGGACGTGGTAGTGCTGGACATCGCAATGCCGGGCAGAGACGGACTCAGCGCACTGCAGGAACTGCTGGATATCGATCCGGCCCTCCCGGTGGTGATTCACACCGCCTATCCGGCATACGCCGACAACTTCCTCGCATGGGCGGCTGATGCCTACATCGAAAAGAGCACCGACCCTGGTCCACTGCTGGAGGCCATCGAGGCGGCGGTCGCTGCGGCGGTGCACCACTGACGGATAGAAGCCGACGGGGCCTCAGGCCCCGTCGACTCTGCTCCACTAACACGCCTGATTGTATGCAGTGCGACGATCGAGCCAATCGGCGGGATTGAGAGGTGGCCCCTTACTCTCCGGTCAGCGACCACAAATTCCGCGGCGCCAGTGTCTGATCGAGGCGATGCCACTTCGCATGACCGTCGAAGAATCCGTAGTTGGCTCCCTCGTTGTGCAGCTTGTCAATGTCGTCCGTCGTTATCAGGTTGCAGTGAGAGCCCGTGTGATAGGGCGGGCAGACGCGATGCCCTGACCTCCCGGGCCTCTCGGCGAGCAGTATGAGCTCTGAGGGGCGCATCACATCGGCCAGCGAGAGAGTGCTGTTGGCACCCTGGTAACTCTGACTGCGAATCTCACGCTCACAGTTCATCGCGTACGTGTACCATGAAGTCCTCCTCAACGGACTGGACGGACAGGCGAACACCTGTTCATTCATCACATACGGCATTATCGCCTGAAACCAGTTGATCCGTGC
Organism: candidate division WS1 bacterium; assembly: GCA_003566775.1. Lineage (GTDB taxonomy): Bacteria > Armatimonadota > Zipacnadia > Zipacnadales > UBA5352 > UBA5352. Next base: position 29,386 of record PXBW01000226.1, on the reverse strand, counting down.
CACCCAGTTCCCCGAGCCGGGTGACTCCTCGACGTCGTAGTACCGCATGATCAGAATCTCGTCATAGTCCTGCTGATACATCATCATGGCCGTCATAATCTGCCTTACGTTGTTGAGGCAGGAAGTCTGGCGCGCCCTCTCACGAGCACGAGCGAAAACAGGAAACAGTATCGCCGCCAGGATCGCGATTATCGCGATCACCACCAGCAGTTCGATAAGGGTAAAACCGCGCTTCATTGCTCTCTCCTCCCGGAGTAGTTGGCCGCCGCCACGTGAATCACATCTGGCGAAAGGCCTGCTCGATATTGTTTGCGTGATACTGTCTTCGATCCCTCTGGCAACATACCTCCCTTTCGGGTTCGATCCGTATCAGAATCTAAAGGTTGGCCTCTCCAATTCTCTGCAGCAATGGAGTAGCTCCACTGGATGGCGATGGTTGTGTCTTCCTCTGGAACTGCATCGAAGAGCGGGGTTCTGCAGCGATTCACACGATCGAAGGTGCCGTCTCGTATTCTGCTTCGGTGCGCGCTCCAACCGTGTGGCCTGTGAAATCGCAAATGCCGCCGAGCGCGACCGACTGGGCCATCACGGACACACTTCCACCCTACGCGCGCTTACGGGCAGGTGCTACGACCTCCCGCGGAGAATAGTGCTATTCGGCAGCGCCTGTGCGGAAACTAACATATAGCTCCAGTTGTGAGAGGAGAGCCCAATGTTATCCAGAGCGATCCAGTCGTGGTGCCCGATCTGGGTGGTGGCAGCGCTATGCCTCGCAGCATCGCCCGTCCCGGCAGCGGAGTACTACCTCTCGCCGGACGGAGATGACGAGGCCGCGGGCGACCGCGAGAATCCCTGGCAGAGCATCGCCAGGGCCAACGAGACACTGGAGGCCGGGGACACCGCGATCTTCCTGCCGGGCGAGTACGCGGGCACCATCTCGCCCGCCAACAACGGCAACGCGGGCGCGCCGATCACCTATCGCTCGGTCCAACCCCGAGCGGCGCGACTGATTCCCGATGAGGGCGAGTTCAACATCGACCTGCGCGATCGCGAGCATGTCGTCATCGAAGGCTTCCACGTCGATGGACAGATGCAGGCTCGATGGATCCGGGCGAGCAACTCGCATCATGTGACTATCCGCGGCTGTACCATGCGCAACACGCCCCGGCCCTGCTCGATCACGCATTCCACGCAACTGCGCCTCCAGGACAACCTCTTCAGCCAGGACCGCTCCGGTCCCTCCGACATGATGTGGCTGGAGGAGTGCAGCGAGGTCCTCGTCGAGGGCAATTCGTTCACCCGCGCCGGGCACAGCCCCTTCACCCTGAACTACGTAAACAACGCGGTGATACGCGCGAATGTCTTCCACGCCGAGTGGGGGCGCAATTACATCACCTACTCGCTCGGACGCGTGCTCTGGGACGGTAACATCATCGCCCGCGCCCGTGACAGCGGCGGCTCCGCCTCCAGCCGCGCGCACTCGTTCTGGGACTACGGCATCTTCCGCCATAACCGAGTCTTCGATCATCTCGCGGCACCGCTCAATATGGGCAGTTACATCTGGCGGGGTGTCTCACACACCGGGCGCTTCCGCGGGCCGTTCGGAACCTCGCGCTCGCGCTTCTATCACAACACCTTCACCGACGCCCTCGGCCCGGTCTGGTCGATCGGCGGCATCAACGTAAGCTCGAACGTCTTTCAGAACAACATCTTCTACCGCAACGACTACCTCGGCGGAGACACGCAATTCACGCGACGGGAAGGCATCAGCCAGGACAACCGCTTCGTAAGCAACCTCTTCCGCGGCACCGAGCCACATCAGGAAGTCATCAGCCACGAGGGTAATCGATGGAGCGTAGAGGAGGCCAACGAGCGCACGCGCACCGTCGGCGGCGTCTGGTCTGAGTTCCACCTCAACGTTGACGCCGACCCCGCTTTCGTCGATCCCGAGAACCGCGACTACCGTCTCGACCCCGACAGCGGCGCCATCGACGCCGGTGAGCCGCTGGCGCGGGCCGTCGGCTCAGGCACCGGCCACGCCATGCCGGTCAATGACGGGATACCCTTCTACGACGGCTTCGGGATCGAGGGCGAGCAGGGCGACTTCATCGCCATCGGTAGCGGCGACAACATTGCCCGTATCGAGCGGGTGGAACTGCGCCATCACCAGCCAGCTATCCTCCACCTTGACCGCGAGGTCACCTGGGAGAACGAGATGTTCGTAAGCCTGCCTTGGGCGGGTGAAGCGCCCGACATCGGCGCCTACCAGCACGGCCTCGAATATGACCCCACGCGCATTATCGCGCTTGCCGCACCTGCCATTGTGGAACCAGGTGAACCGGTGGAGTTCTCCCTCGACACGCTCGGCAAGGAGCTTGAGTCCGTCCTCTGGGACTTCGGCGATGGAAGCTTCTCCGATGAAGCCGCGCCGACGCATGTTTACGACGAGCCGTGGCATTACGCGGTGACTGTCCGCGCCACCTGCACGGAGGGCCGCCGCAGCGTGGATGCCCTCTTCATCCGCGTCGAGGAACCGGTGGACCCGTCGGCTCCGATGGTCGAGGCGGACTTCGAGAGGGAGACGCGTGACACGCACTGGGGATACCAGTTCAAATTCTACCGCGGCCATCAGACCGGTCACGCTAACGTCGAGCGTGAAGACGACGAGGGCCGTTGCATGAGGCTGTTCTACGATCCGGACAAGTCGAACCGAACCGCGGCACAGCTTGCGCCCGGAGCCTGGGACATCGACCACTACCCCTTCGTGCGCTTCGAGTATCGCATCCCCCCCGGAGTGCCGGTAGTGGTGCGCTTCACTCCGTTCTCCGCACCAGGACGACCCTCAACCTTCGACCTCGCCGCAACCGCGAATCAGGCGGGGCGCTTCGGCGACCTCGATGGGTACACGCTGGTCGATGACGGACAGTGGCGGGAGATCACCATCGATGTGCGCAGGATTCGCGAGGCCTATCCCGACTTGCAGCACCTGCGACAGTTCATGTTCGCGACCCCGTGGAGCGCGCAGCCGCCTCCCGCCGAGTGGATACGCTTCCCCGCGGTGCAGTCCGACTTCACCAGTCATCCTGACGGCCCCGAGGATACCGCGGTGCATTACAGCCTCGACATCGTTCTGCTGAGGGCACGCGATGCCGGTGCATGGGTGGAGATGCCCTTCACTCTACCACGGGAGACCACCGGCGAGGTCTTTGTCGATCTGCTCGACCACACCGACCGCGGCACTGTGCGGATCCTGCTCAATGACGAAGTCGTGGTCGAAGAGTACGAACATCGGTCTCCTGAGACCGAACAGCGTAGCGTATCACTCGGCGAGATGACGCTGCCCGCGGGCGAGCACACTGTGCGACTTGAGGTCACCGATGAGCAGGTGGGATTCGTCGGCCTGGCCGGAATGACGATCCGTCCCGAGGGTGCGCCGGAGGAGCCGGAGCTTGAGCTTGAAGACTTCGAGTTCTGGTTCGACAACTTCTTCATCCTGCCCGACGAGCAGTAGGCGACAGGACGCAATGCCCATCGAACGGAGGAAGGGCTGCCGTTGAAGCGACGCGACCGGCGCACGGGTTCGGGGCCGTGCGCCATTGGCTTCGCTGGGTCTGTACTTCCTCAGGCGACATCGAGATCGATCAGGGAGCGTCCGTCGCCTTCGGCCCGGGGAACATCCTGTCAAGCTTCGTCAGCACATCCGCGGGGATCATCGCGTTCGCGGCGCCGAGGTTGTCCTCAAGCTGGCTGAGCTTCGTCACACCTGTGATGACCGAGGTCACCGCCGCGTTTTCCAGACACCACGCCATCGCAAGCTGCGCGCAGGTCAGACCGAGATCGCCCGCCATCTCCTCCATCTCCCTTACCTTGCGCAGATTCTCCTCATCCCAGTAGAGGTCCATCATGATCTTATTCATCGAATCATCGGCGGCGCGCGTGCCCTCAGGTGGCTTCGCGCCCGGTTCGTACTTACCCGTGAGCACCCCATGCGCGAGCGGTGAGAAGACGACGTTGCCCAGACCGTTCCTGAGGCAGGTGGGAAATACGAGGCTCTCCGGCCTGCGCCACATGAGCGAATAGCGCGGTTGGTTGGAGACCGGTGGCCGGCATCCCATCATCGTCGCGAGGTCACACGCCTCCTGAATCAGTGCAGCATCCCACTCGCTGACTCCCCAGTAGATGATCTTGCCCTGCCGCGCGAGGTCGTCCATGACACGAATCGTTTCCTCAAGCGGGGTCTCGGGATCCGGTCGGTGGCACTGGTAGAGATCGATGTAATCGGTCTCCAGTCGTCGGAGCGAAGCGTTACACTGCTCGAAGACGTGCTTGGCGGATAGCCCCCTGTCGTTCGGCCCGTCGCCCATCGGCGCCCACACCTTCGTCGCCAGCACGTAGTCGTCGCGGTCATAGTCCTTGAGAAGCCTCCCCAGAGCCTTCTCCGCCTCCCCGCGATTATACGCGTTCGCCGTGTCGATCCAGTTGACGCCGCCGTCGAACGCCATCCTGATGCACTCGGCGGCGGTGTCATCGTCAACGTGCATTCCGATCGTCAAATAGCTGCCCAATCCTATCGTGCTGAGCTTCACGCCCCATTGGCCGAGATTGCGGTATTCCATCTGTCGCGCCTCCCTTTGGTCTCTGTTGCCATATCCTTCTGCTTACTCTTCACGCGTCTCAACGCATTTCCCCTCTCGCCGGGACGGAGAGGTGCCGTGCCGCTCACAGCATCAGCGTTGTGCGTGGCGCAGGCACGTGAGAACGCGCGAAGATTGCACGCGCCTCCGCGACCGCCTCCGAAGGCTCCACGGCCTGCTTCGACGGTGGGATGCGCGTGTGCACGATATAGAACTCACCTACCTGTGCGTCGCGCGCGATGCTCGCGGACTGCCGCACACTCGAATGAGACGCTTTCTCAGGGTCCGGGTCCTCTATCCCGTGCGATGCCTCCATCACCAGCACATCCACCTCGTGGAAGAAGTCGGCAAGCTCGGGCACATACGCCGTATCCCCGGAGATGCCGATCGTCGCGCCGGTGCGAGTGTCGGTGAAGTGGTACGCCATCCCCTGCACCGCGTGGCGCGTTGGCGCGGTGCGCACCTGAAGCTCGCCGAGTTCGAAGCCCTCGCCCGGCTGCACCGGGATGACCTCGGGCGTGGTCTGCACCGCACTGAAGCGATCCATCTGCAGATACATCCGCGCGCGCTCCACCACACGCTCTATGTCCTCGTTTGGGCCGAATACGCGCAGTTCCTCCTCGCTCTCAAGCTGCGCCTGCTGCATGCGGCGGTAGAAGAACACGCTCGCAAGGCCCATGTAATGATCGTGATGGCAGTGTGTGATCAGCACCGTCTCGAGGTCGAGCGCGCTGCGTCCGCTCTGCAGCAGCGACATCGCCGCACACCAGCCGCAGTCGATCAGCACTCTATCGTTAAGCACGAAGCAGGTCGTATCGTTACTTGCAGCCGGTGTGCAACTGCCGGTACCGACGAAATGCAGGCTGGTACGTTCCTTCGCTTCCGAATCGTCTCGTTCGGTTGTCATCTCGCTATTCTCCCCGATCAGTTGATTGTTCAGACAGGCGCGATCGCTTACACGAACGGTCGCCACTGGCGGGCCTCAAGCTCGCGCAGAAGCTCGACCATCAGAATCAGCGTGCGCGGCAGGTGGAACGGTTCCTTGCGCGGGCGCTCGCCAGGTCCGGTGACATCCCAGGGGTAACTGCCGTCGCGTGCCACCTGGCGATGCCACTCTCCATGCTCACGATTCGGGAAATGCTCCCAGGTCCAGTCGTGAACACGGTCGTACCAGTCGAGGCACCACTGCTCCCCGGTCAACGCCCACGCCAGCATCAGTGCGTAGAGCGCCTCGGTGTGCGGCCACATGTTCTTGTTGGCGTCCGCGCGCTTTGGCTCGCCGGTCATTACATCGATGGCCCCGAAGAGGCCTCCGAACTCTTCATCCCACGCCGCTTCGATGTGGGCGCGTATCGCCTCCACCCCGCACTCCATACGGTCACGAGCGTTACGCTCGCGGAATATCTGCACCCCGAACCAGGCCGACTCCACGGAGTGGCCGGGATCGCAGAAATGGGCTCGCTCACCATCGAGCACCGTCCCGTCGGCGCCGAGATACTCGCGTACCAGTCCATGCTCAGCGTCGAGGAAGAGATCCTGCACCCGCAGCGCGCATCGGTGGCCTGCCTCGAGGATCTCCGCGTCCGCAAGCACGGTGCCCAGTTGGTGATAGACCAGCGAGAATATCATCGATATACCGTGGCAGGCGGCGTTCGCGGCGAGATCGTGGTCGCCCGCGAGGTGCGCGTCGGCGGGCACCATGCGTTCCTCGACGCTATCGAAGGTCCTGCGCGCCGCCTGAATCGCCCGTTCATTGCCGGTGGCACGAATGTACTCGGCGAGCCCCATCATGATGAAGCCGTCGCCGTAGATGTTGTGGCTGGGCTCCAGCGATGTGCCGTTGCGCTCGATAGCATGCGGCCAGCGCCAGCCGACACGTGGCCCTATCTGTGCGATCAAGTTGAAGGTACGGTCGGCCACGTGGAGCCACTCGGCACGCGCCCCGATCCGATTGTAAAGGGCCGACCAGATGAAGAATGAGCGTCCGAGCGACCAGACGGTCTTCACCTCGCTCGTGACGCGACCATCTTCGGTGATCGTCTCCATCGCACCTCCGAACCGGTGATCTATCCCGTTGTTCATCCACCAGGGGATCACATTGTCGAGCAGTTCCGCCCGATAGAGTCTGAGCAGCCGGTCTCCGTCATCAGATGCTCCCATTGTGCTTCTCCCTCCACCTTTCGGTTACTCGCGATCAATCGCTTCTTCCTGTTCCGACAGGCGCTTCAGGCAGTCTGTTGGATCGTAATCAGCGGCCTTCACTCCCAGTCCCTGCTCGCGCCGAATCGCAGCGAGGTCGCAAAGCTGCTCGTCATCAAGAGGCTCCGCGCCGCCGAGTTGAGCAATGATCGTCGCGACCATCGCGCCCTGCTCGACGGTCTCCATGCGGTGATATGCTTCCCATACGTCGGTTCCGACGGTAACGACGCCGTGGTTGCGTAGCAGGAATGCGTCGGCGGTCTCCAGCATCGGCAGCGCGCTTCGCGGGACCTCCGACGTGCCCGGCGCTCCGTATTCAGCGCAGGGCACCTCCTGAAGCGCGACGGCGATCTCGGTAAGGTAGCGCGTGGGTACCGGTTTGCCGAGCGCCGCAAAGGCTGTTGCGTAGGGCGGATGCGCATGCACTACTGCGCCAACGTCCCGGCGCGCCCAGTAACACGCGAGATGCAGCAGCACCTCCGAGGACGGTCTACCCTCCCCCATCGTCCGACCGTCCATGCTTAGCTTCACAAGTTCGGCTGGATCCATGAAGCCCTTCGAGACGCCTGAGGGAGTACACAGCACCTCGTTGGAATCCGTCCGAACGCTGATGTTGCCGTCATTCGCGGCCACCTGCGAGCGTGACCACATGCGTCGTCCAACGTCGCAGATGGCCTCGCGCAGCCTGGTCTCTGTCGGCATATTCAATCCCCATGCCTCTAACGGTAAACCACTGCTACGCCCGAGGGCAAAGACGGTTCGAACTCACGCAGGCGATTTCGCAGGCGATCCGGGTCTTCACTCAGCGCGAAGAAGTGCACCGTATCGCTGCCAACCACGCGCGAACTGCCGATCTGCCACGACGCGATTCTCTCCCACGCATCCGGCACCCAGTCATGTTCGTAGCTGATGCCGATTACCGCCCCGTGTTCACGCGCCAATCGCTCGGCCAGCGCCCGATTGAGTCGCCCCTCCGACTTAGCGATCGCCACCTCGTGGCTCGCCAGACCGCCCATGTCCAGCAGTGGACCCTCCGTTTGATATGCAACGTAACCTATGTCATGCATTACCAACGGCTCGCCGTCGTAGTACTGCTCGACGAATCGAGCCATCTGATAGTGCTGGCGGTAGATCTCTCCTGCGGCCTGCGGAGCAGTGAAGTGCGCGTTGATGCGCAACCCTAAACTCAGCAGCAGAAGTACGGTCACCGCCACCACACCCGCAATCATCGCAGGACGCCCTTCACCGCCACCGATGCACACTTCACGCTGCGACCACCACGCGGATGCGCTTGCGGCTACGGCGACGATACCCCAGATAATCAGGTAGGCTTCATAGCGATGATACCACCCTGTGCGTGCGAGAGAGACATGCAAGACGGTCGCGACAGTCAAGGCCGCAGCCGACTCCGCGGCGATTCGCGCTCGCATCCTGCGATCCGCTCCATCAGATCTGCCACACCCACGGGCTGCGGCATACGCCCCGATAATCGCCAACAGCGGCAGTACCGTCACCGGCGTCTCGAAGGCGTCCTGCATCGCACCGAAGGCTTTCCAGCGCAGCCATGATGCGGGATTCGCTGTGAACGAGCCCGCCGCCTTCACCGCCAGCGAGTTCGGCAGAAAGCCCTCCCCCAGCGACACCTGCCAGAGCCCGACAGCGATCACCACTGCCGCCGATCCTGCAACCAGCGCGACCGCTCGTGACCGATCGTGGCGCAGAATCATTACAAGCGCGAGACCCGCCGATACGAAGGCCGATTCGTAGCGCAGGCCCATCGCCAGCGCGGCTGCAAGAGCCAGACCCGGCGGGCCGACAGGTGTCTCCCGCAGCGTTAGCCACACAAGCAGCAGCACCGCCGCAGCGTGCGCGACATGCTCCATGCCCGTCATCACAAGCGGACCGACCGGCCCCACTATCAGCATAAGCGCTATGACCGCGAACCGCCACCGCGCCGCGAGGCGTAGATCGCGCAGCCAGCGCTCGGCGATCGCTGCGAGTGCGCCCGCAGAGATAGTCCCCAGTGCCAGCGGCAGCCACGTAGCGGTACCGGCCGGCACCGTAGCGCCCGCGAGCAGCAGGGTCCACGCGGGGCTCGAGGATGCCGCGGCGGGCGTCCGGGCGTTGACTCCCAGAATGCCGCTTTCGGCCAACGTGCGCCCCAGCGAGAGATGAATGTATGCATCATCGAGAGCGTAAACCAGCACCCCGTCAGTCGCTCGAACGCATGCCTGGGCGGTAAGCCCCACCAGCGTTACCGCAAGCATCACGACGGCCAGTACTGTTGCGCGATCTCCTCCAGAGGGCCAATCGCCTGACTGTTGGTTCATCTCAAGCATCTGTGTCGTTGCCTCCCCCGAACGTGAAGCCGTTGCGCCGGTTCGCCTTTCGATGCCCTGACACCTGCGCATCTTGCATGAAGGAATCATCGACTGCCTCGGAGAAGACCCTGCCCGTCCATGCTTCAGCACCAGGGGTGATCCTGATCGCGCGCAGTCCACTGACCTTCCGCGCAGTACTGATAGGCATCATATGCACCGCTGTGGCCTGCTGGATGATCGCGTGGGCCGAATTGACGCTGGGCACCATTCAGATCGCGATCTCGCAATTCGCGCCGGTCGCCATCGGCCTGCTGCTGATCGTTGTCATAGGAAATCTGTTGATCGGCCGACTCTCGCCTCGCCACGCCCTGCGCCCGCATGAGGTTATCGTCGTCTACACTATGACCCTTGCGGGCGCTCTGACGATGAGCCGCGGATTGCTCGAACTCTGGGTCCCCGCGCTTGTGGGCGTCAACTACTACGCGAATCCCGCCAACCAGTGGCAACAGCTCTTCTTCGAGCACATCCCTCAGTGGGCGGTCCCTTTTGATGTCGAGGGACAGCCGGTGCAGTGGGTATCACGCGCTTTCTACGAAGGCCTGCGCACCGGCGGACCACCATGGAGACCGTGGATCCAGGCGCTGGCAGCGTGGCTTCCGGCGGTCCTCGCAATGTTCCTCGCATACTTCTGCCTTGCGTCGATAATCCGCCGCCAGTGGGTGGACAATGAGAAGCTGGCATTTCCGCTCGCGGTACCTCCGGTCGAACTCGCCGAGCACTTTCGCTGGCGCGAGTCCATTTTCGCCGACCCGATAACGTGGATAGGTTTCGCAATCCCCACTCTCATGTACAGCATCAACGGGATACACCTGATCCGGCCGAGTATTCCCGATATACCTGTCCGTTTCAATCTTAATCAGATGGTCTTCAACCCACTGGGCAGACCGTGGCGTGATCTCGGAACCACCTCAGCGAATCTATCCTTCGGTGGAATCGGCTTCGGCTACTTTCTACCGGGACAGGTGCTTTTCTCACTCTGGGCGTTCTTTGTGATCATCCGCATACAGAACATCGTGTTCTCCGCCTTCGGCGCGACCGCTGAAGCGATGCCGCTGTATCCAACTACCATCTGGAATGGATACCAGGTGGCCGGGGCGTATATCGTACTAAGCGGCTACCTGATCCGCTCCGCGATGCCTCATCTTCGAGCGGTCTGGCAGGCCGCCCTGCGCGGCGACGAACAGGTAGGTGATCACCCAGGCGATCCTCGCCCTGCGCTTCCGCCTCGAACCGCTCTCATAGGTCTCGGGATCGCGATGGTAGTTGCCACATGGTGGTTCGTCCTGCTGGGGATGTCGTGGTGGATGGCCGTGCTGGAGACGGTGATCTTCCTGCTGGTGGTCTGCCTGGTGATGGCTCGCGCGGTGGCCGAGGCGGGCCTGCCGATGACGGAGACAAGCTTCCGCCCGGTCGATCTCGTCCGTCTCGTCTCGCCCATGAGGGCCCTGACACCGCAGACACTCACCGCGCTGTCACTGGCCGATGCGGTGTTCACCCGCGATCTGCGTGGGAATCTGCTCAATACCATGCTCGACGGCCTGAAGATGTCCGATGCCACCGGACTCGATCGCAGGCACCTCTACCTTGGCGTCGCGATCTCTCTCGTCGTAGTGCTAACCTTCGGCACCTGGCTGCACATCGTGACGCCCTACGAGCACGGGGCCATTGGAATGTACAGTTACGTGTACCGTAGTAATCCGCTCCTCGGCTTCCGGTTCTTCGCGCCGGTGCTTCAGGCGGGAGATGACTACGACTCGCGCCTGCCGATCTTCTTCGGCTCCGGAGTCGTGGTGGCGCTCGTCATGTCTCTGCTGCGGATGCGCTACGTCTGGTGGCCGCTGTCTCCATTAGGCTTCGCCCTTTCGGGCTCCTGGAGCATGATAGTGTTCTGGTTCCCAATGCTTATTGCATGGGCTCTGAAGGGTATCATCGTACGTTACGGCGGTATGAGCGCTTACCAGCGTATGCGTCCGTTCTTCTTCGGATTGATCCTTGGCGAGTTCTCGCAGGCGGTAATCTGGGCCGGACTTTCCGGCATACTGCGCATCCCCGCTCCCCGCTTCCCCTGGTAGGGCCGATGGATCACTCTCAGATCGCCGCCCGGTTGGCCCTGAGGCGCTGCTGAAGTGTCGTCACATCTACCTGCGAGGCGTCGCCTGCAGGGTCCTCTCCTGCCGCTATCGCCGCGCCCTCGCCCGCCGCCTGGCCGATCGACATGCAGGTGCCGATGACGCGCACCGCGGCCATGCCGTGGTGGTCGGCGGAGATGTTGCGTCCGGCCGCGAGCAGATTCGGCACGTCCGCCGAGACGAGGCAGCCCCACGGGATGTCGAACCAGAGGCCGTCGCGGGGTTTTGCGCGGGGCCGATCCCACTCCTGCTGCGAGAGCCCGTCGCGCGGGCGCATCGGCAGGTGTGCGTCCTCATCGCGCCCGGGAAGCTCTTCGTAGCGTTCCTCGTAGTAGGCGCAGGGGGGATCGTTCGGGCAGTTCTTGTAGCACATGTGCGTGGCGTTCTTCACGCGCCCCAGCGGGCAGTGGATGTCGATGTAGTAGCAGCCGCGAGCTACCACGTCCTCATGCCTGCGTGCATCGAGCACGTCCTGCCCGACGATGCGCTCATGCCCGATCATCTGCCGGCTCTCGCGGATCCCCACGTGCGGGGGCGACTGTATCAGGTACGCGTTCTCAAGGCCGGGAACGTTCTCGCGCCACCACTCGATCAGACCCCAGGTGTCGCGGCGGATCTGCACCTCGGCGCGGGTGAGGTCTTCGGCGCTCGTGGCATCTCCAGGGAAGCGCATGGCATTGACCATGTGCTCGCCCTCGATCTTCTCGGCAACCATGTCGCCCCAACTCGGGTTGAAGCAGTTGATCTCTCCCGCGTCCATCGCCGCCCAGCCGCGCTCGATGATCGCCGCGCGCTCCTCGCCCGTCGGCAGGCGCTCCTCATCCGCACCGCCGAAGCGGAACATGCTGCCCATCGCCTGCACCGCGCCGTCGAACTGGCGCCCGTGCGCGAAACGCGCGCCCGACTGTGCGACGAGATCGGCATCACCGGTGGCGTCCACGAAGACCTTTCCGGTGACGGCCTGGCGACCGGACTTGCTCTCCAGCACCAGGGCGGTGATGCGGCCGTCCTCCATGATCGTGTCCACCGCCCACGAGTGCAGGCGCGGGTCCACGCCGCTTTCGAGCACAAGTGAGTCGCTCACGAGCTTGTAGGCCTCGGGCTCGAAGTTGATGCCGCCACGCGAGACCGCGTCGTCGAAGTCGGGGGCGCCGCCGAGTGAGGTCATCCCGCGGCAGATCTCCTCCGCGATGCCGCCGATCATCGGCTCATCGGTGCCGGAGGCGTGGACGCCGAGGATGACGTTGATCAGGCCCGCGGTGGCCATGCCGCCGAGGTAGCCGTAGCGTTCGATGAGCAGCGTCCGTGCGCCCGCGCGCGCCGCCGCGACGGCCGCGGGAATGCCGCCCGGCCCGCCTCCCGCAACGATGACGTCGTAATCGCCGATGACGGGAATCTCGCGCGACGGCAGAGTGATCGTGGGCATCGATGAATCCTCCTCGACAGTTCTATGTCGGAACGACAACGGGGTCGGGCGTGGATACGCCCGACCTCCGGCATGAGTTGACTCACACTGCGGCCCCGTTGGCGCGCAGGCGGCGCTGAAGCTCGGGCACGTCGATCGCGGCGGCGTCCTGCGAATCAGCCGCCATCGCCGCGCCCTCTCCCGCGGCCTCACCGATAGCCATGCAGGTGCCCATCACGCGCAGGGCGGACATCGCATGGTGGTCGGCGGAGATGTTGCGACCGGCGGCGAGCAGGTTCGGGATGTCGGCGGAGACGAGGCTGCCCCAGGGAATATCGAACCACAGTCCGTCCTTCGGGTAGAGCCCCTCGCGATGCTCGTCATCTGCGTTGCCGGGAAGGTCCTCGTAACGCTCCTCGTAGATCGCGCAGGGAGGATCGTTCGGGCACTTCTTGTAACACAGGTGCGTCGAGTTCTTCGTGCGACCAAGCGGGCAGTGGATGTCGATCCAGTAGGGACAGCGCGCGACTGCATCCTCCCGGGTGCGCGCCTCGACCACGTCCTCGCCGGTGACGATGTCATGCCCGACCATCTGCCGACTCTCGCGCAGGCCGATGTGCGGCGGTGATTGCACCAGGTATGCGTTCTCCATGCCCGGCACGTTTCTGCGCCACCAGTCGATGAGGTCCCAGGTGTCGCGGCGCACCTGCACCTCACCGCGCGTGAGGTCCTCCACGTCCGTGCAGTCTCCGGCGAAGCGTGTGGCGTTCGCCACGTACTCGTTGGCTCGCCTGCCGGGGACGGTGCGGTCCCAGCCCGGATTCAGAGGATTTCGGCCCCAGCGCGGATTGTAAGCGTTGATCTCACCAGCGGTGACGGCCTGCTGGGCGCGTTCGAGCAGCGCATCGTGCTCGTCGCCAGTGGGCAGGCGCTCCTGATCGACCCCGCTGAAGACGAACATGCTGCCCATCGCCATCATCGCGCCATCGAACTCGCGGCCATGCGTGAAGTCCGCGCCCGCCTGCCAGACGAGGTCACCGTCGCCGGTTGCATCGATGAAGACGCGCCCCGTGACCGCCTGGCGGCCGGACTTGCTCTCAAGCACCAGCGCGGAGACGAGACCGTCCTCGACGATGGTGTCCACCGCCCACGAGTGCAGGCGCAGGTCCACGCCGGTTCCGAGCACCATCGCGTCGCTCACCAGCTTGAAGGTCTCAGGATCGAAGGAGAGACCTCCCCGCTCAACGGCCACCTCGTATTCCGGGGCGCCGCCGATAGAGTGCATCTCGCGGCAAAGCTCCTCGCCGATGCCGCCCATCATCGGCTCATCGGTGCCGGAGGCCTTGATGCCGAGGATCACGGCGATCAGTCCGGCGGTGGCCATGCCGCCGAGGTAGCCGTAGCGTTCGATGAGCAGCGTCTTCGCGCCCGCGCGCGCTGCTGCGACGGCGGCGGGAATGCCGCCCGGCCCTCCTCCTGCAACGACGACGTCGTAGTCTCCGATGACGGGTATTTCGCGTTCGGGCAATGTGATCGTGGGCATGGGTGTTTCCTCCTTGCGCATCTGTGTCGGGACGGCAACATCGTCGGGCGTGAGCACGCCCGACCTCAGGAGCGGGCTGACTCACACGGCGGCTTCGTTCGCCCGCAGTCGACGTTGAAGCTCTGTAACATCCACGCTTGTCGCATCGCCGAAGGCGGCCGCCATCGCCGCCGCCTCGCCCGCGGCCTGGCCGGTCGCCATCGCCGGGCCCATCACGCGCAGCGAGGCCATCGCCTGGTGATCGGCGGAGACGCTGCGCCCGCAGGTGAGCAGGTTGCGCAGGTCCGCGGAGACCAGCGCGCCGTACGGTATGTCGTACCACGAGCCATCAGCGACCCCGCCGTGCTCGGGTAACTCGTCAGGGTGCTCCGTGAGCATGTGACAGTCGCGCTTGCCGCAGTAGGGACGGCAGGTCAGGCCGCTCATCTGCGCCGCCTCGGGCCCGGTGTGCGCCATCGGGCAATGCACGTCGAGGCCGAAGGTACAGCGGGCGATCGCATCCTCGCGCTTGCGACCACTCAGCACGTCGTCGCAGGTGACGGTCTCCAGCCCCACCATCCGCCGGCTCTCGCGCACCGCCAGCATGTGCGCGGTCAGTTGCAGGTATGCCTGCTCCATCCCCGGCACGTTCTCGCGCATCCAGCGCGCGATCTCCCACGATGCGCGGCGGCCCTCGATCTCACCGGAGGTAAGCACCTCGACATCAAGCGGATCGCCGCCGAGGTGGGTGATGTTGAACGAGAGCGAATCCTGCCGCTCATCGGGGCTGCGCTCGGGGGTATGCCAGCGGTAGGCGGGCAGGCCCTCTCGCATTGCATCCGTCATCATCTGCCGGGCCTCGCTGTCATCGGCGCCGTCACGGGTGGGGACGCGGTCGGGGTCGAGGCCGCCCATTTGAAAGATCAGGCTCATCGCCTGCACGCGGCCGTCGGCGGGTCGGCCCATCTTCCAGTGCCCGCCCGCTCGCGCCACAAGGTCGGCGTCGCCGGTCGCGTCCACGAATATGCCTGCCTCAACCGCGCGCGCCCCAGGCTTCCCCTCCAGTACGATCGCGGCGAGGCGTCCGTCCTCCACGATGGCGTCGCTTACGGGCGAGTGCAGCAGCAGGTCGGCGCCGCTGTCGAGCACGATCTCGTCCGCCACCAGCTTGAATGCCTCCGGCTCGAAGGGGATGCGGCGCTTCGCGATCCCCTCGTCGAAGGGTCGGGCGCAGCCGAGCGCCGCCATCCCATCGACCATCTCGCGGAAGATGCCGCCGACGACCATCTCACCGGTGCGCGCGGGGGCGACGCCAAGCAGCAGGTCCACCCATCCGGCAGTGGCGATGCCGCCGAGGAAACCGTAGCGCTCGAGAAGCAGCGTCTTTGCACCCGCGCGGGCGGCTGCGACCGCGGCGCAGATCCCGCCCGCCCCACCACCCGCAACGACAACGTCGTATGTATCAATGACCGGAAGCTCGCGCTCCGGTTCTCGGATCGTCCTGTTATCGCTCATGATGGCGCGTATTTCGCGATCCGGGTTGACGCCACCTTCGCTCTGCGGCGAAGACCGCAGGTACTCAGACAGGTCGCACCCTTCATCCTGTGCAGCAGACGGGCATGGTGGCCCATCTTTCGTCAACCCAGAAGTGTATCGCAATACCGCAATGGGGCCCGCCGCGCCCGAACCTGACATGGTCCGGCATAGCGAGAGATCACCATCGCACCATCTGAAGCGACTCGCCGTCAAAACGACTCTTCATCACTTCATACGCCTCCGGATTGTTGTCTATGAGGCAGAAGCGGCGATCGAGTTCCAGTGCCGCCACCCCCGTGGTACCACTCCCGGCGAAGAAGTCCAGTACGAGATCACCCGGCTGCGATGAAGCCGCCACGATGCGCCGCAGAATGCCGAGTGGCTTCTGCGTAGGGTAGCCCGTCTTCTCGTTACCGGTCGGCGACACGATCGTATGCCACCATGTATCAGTCGGAAGCTTCCCGCTTTCGCGCTTCTCCTTGCTCACGAGTCCAGGCGCCATGTAGGGGATGCGATCCACCTCGTCGCGATTGAAGGTGTAATGATCGGGGTCCTTGACGTAGAATAGAATGTTGTCGTGCTTCGCGGGCCAGCGTGTCTTGCTGCGTCCACCGTAGTCGTACGCCCAGATTATCTCGTTGATGAAGCACTCGCGCCCAAAGATCGAATCCAACAGCACCTTCGCATAGTGTACCTCGCGGTAGTCAAGGTGCAGGTACAGTGAGCCATGGTCTGCGAGGACGCGGTACGCCTGTTGAAGCCGTGGTTGGAGGAAGCCCGGATAGTCATCGAACTCGTCCTCCCATACGCGCGAGATGATCTCGCTGGTACGATAGCGTTTTCCTCCGAAGCCGGTGCGATCTCCGTCCTCGTCGCGCTCGACGGCGATCTGCGTGCGCGCCTGGCGCTTCCCGGTGTTGAAAGGGGGATCCACGTAGATCAGCGGCACACAGGCATCCGGCAGCGCCTCGAGGAACTCCAGGTTGTCGGCCAGATGCACCGAGTTCGTGCTGAGATCGATGCGATTGCTCGGGCCCTCCATGGATGAGCTACCTTTCTCCCCGGGACTTGGTGGTACTACAAGCGGCCCTTACTGGCTCGCGTCTTCCGAAAGGGGGTGGCACATCTATCGCCCGAGGAACTCGCGACCGCAGCGGTACGCGTGGTCGAAGAGCGCACGTGGCGCCCGCCGGTGCGGGCCTTATAGGGCCCCTCGCTGTCGGACGATTGTGATCGCGGGGGGACAGTTCCCCGCGGAGGGGGTGGGGGCCTTCTCCAGGTGTTGGGACCTGCCACGCCATGGTATTCTGCAGGGTGGGGAATCCTGGCTTGCCTGCACGTCCTTTCCTCTCGCCATCACTTGTGGCCCCGGCGCCCTCGCCGGGGGCCGCTGGAAAGCAGCGCGATGGGAACCCCCTTCTTTCGAGACAGTGAGTACTTCCGAACTGCACTGCGAACGACGATCGACGCTTCGCGCCGACCCTCGCGAGGGCGCGAGGGCCACCACGACAACGGCTGAAGGCGACGACTCTCGGGCAGTGTGAACAGATGCTCGCCGTTCGCTTACGCCCCCAGAAACTCCCGACCGAAGCCATGCGCGTGGTCGAAGAGCGCGTCGATGTTCTCCATCGGCGTCTCCGGGAGGATGCTGCTGGTCGAGGAGAGCACGTGGCCGCGCCCGCGTCCGGCCACCGTGAACGAGCGCTCCACCGACCGGCGCACATCATCGGGCGTCCCGTGCGGCAGCGTCGATGTCACCGAGACGCAGCCCCATACGATCATCGGCCTCCCATGCGGGTCCGTCAGCGCGCACATGTCCTCCCAGCGCGGCCCGTGCTCCTCCTCGAAGCCCTGCAAGCCGACGATGCCGAGGTCCAGCAGATCCGGGAGGATCGGCAGAATGTTCCCGTCACAGTGCCAGATCACGCCGATCCCGGCCTCGATCAGCGGCTCCATCGCCCACTTCAGTTCGGGGAAGTAGAGGTCGCGCAGCATCGCCGGAGACATCAGCGGGCCGCCTGAGCCGCAGATGTCCTGCCCGGAGTACACGAAGGGCGCGAGGCCATGCCGCTCCACGGCCTCGACGATCGCGTGGTTGCGCAGTCGCGCGTTCACCGCCGAGTGGTGGTAGTAGCGCCGCATCGTCTCCGGATAGAGCGCCGCCGCCGCGAGGTAGTTCTCGTAGCCAAAGCGCGTGTATGCGCCCATGAAGTCCGCCTGGCCGAAGCCGTCGATCACCAGCACCTCCGGCCCCATCATCTCCGAGTGCTCGATGATCGTCCGGGCGTAATCCTCGGCGCTCTGCTCAATGCTGAAGTCGCGCTCGACCGCAGCATCGTCGGGAAGCTCTTCGACGAAATCGCGCACATCTTCGGGTGAGCGGAAGCCCGCCGCCTCGTGACGGCGGGTCTCGTGCATGATCTCGCCCGTCTCGAGCTTGCGCTGAGCCGCGCGCGGATAGTACCACTGGGGCACGAAATTCGCCCCGACGCGCCTGACGAATTCGCAGAACCCGCCCTCGGGATCGGCCCAGTAGTCGCGCCCTATGACGCGGCTTAGGTATGCGGAGTGTGTGACGAAGCCGCTTGTGAGGCAGGGGAGAGGCACTTCCTCGCGGTGGAGCGTCGCCAGCGCGATCTCGCGTCCGGTCATCAGATTTCGCTCCTGAAGCGTTGGCGGTGAGTTAGCCTGAAGCAACCTTCTCCAGCCCCACAACGAGACCTGCCCACACCGGGATGCCCGCCGCCGGACAACGAACGCAGGAGATCGTCCACCGGCCGCGAAGAGCTGAGAGTGAGGAGGCAACAGTATCGACAGTATTGTCGGTATTATGTGGAGGTGGCAGATAGTGGAGATTGATCTTGACGCGAACTTCCCCAGATACGAAGAGCACGATGCACAGGTACCATGCTGGTGCATTACTCCGCAGACACCGCGGTGCATGCATCGGTGGTTCGATACATCACCGATCAGTCCGTCCGCTCAGTACGTGGCGCTAACGCGGATTCCTCAGGAAGACCGCGACCCCCGCCCCGGAGAACCCGCCTGGGTGGAGCTGATCGACCTCGAACGAGGTGAGGAACTGGAGATAGCCGAAACGCAGGCTTGGGATACTCAACTTGGTGCCTGTGTCCAGTGGGGTGAAAGCGACAGGCAACTGATATACAACCGAATTGACACCGAACGATGGGAACCTTACGGTGTCATCCGCGATCCTTTCAGCCAGAAAGAAGACCATTTCGACAGCCCGATCTACGCCATCACTTCCGATGGTTGGACGGCTGCCAGTCCCGCGATGATCCGGACGGGGATGGAAGAGCCGGGCTTTGGGGTGCGTGTGCCGGAAAAGTATCTTCCAGACTTCGGAAACGCGCGCGAGATAATGCGCAACGACGGTATCTGGATCACCGACCTCGCAACTAACGAGAGCCGGTTACTTGCCTCGTTTGACGATATCCGGAACCAGGCGCTCGATGCGGAAGTATACCGCAACGGCGTGTTCTTTGCATATCACCTGCAGTGGAACCGCCAAGACACCCAACTGATGGCGATGCTTCGCTTCTTTGACGCGAGTGACGAACGCGTACGGCACAACGTCATCACCATGATGCGGGATGGCTCCGAGATCCGCTCAGCGGTGCCTGATGAGCACAGCGGAGTTGGACTGTGCTACCCAAGCTGGCACAATGACGGTCGTCATCTTCTGACGAATCTGCGCCTCGAGGGCGAGGTCAAGCGACTTGCGCAGGTTCGCGATGACGGAGCCAACCTCGGCATCGTAACTGATGAGTTCGAAGCATCAGGACATCCGAGCGTCCATCCGGACGGCCGTATCGTCGCGATGGACGCATCCTACTACGAGGATGTCGCAGACGAGGGGATCGTACCGATTCGGCTGATTGACATCGAATCGGGTCATGCTGAGACTATCCTCAGAATCCGGACGAAGGGTCAGTACGAGGGACGGCGTGACGACATGCGCGTCTATCCTCAACCGGCCTGGGGACCGGATGGCGAATGGTTGATCTTCAACGCCTGGCCTGACGGGCATCGTCGAGTCTACATCGCAGATTGTAGCGAATTCGTCTGATGACAGCAATGAGGTCAGCGGACATCGGGGATAGCTTTGGCAAATCGTCGATGTCCGCACGACACTCTCCTCTGACCCTATTGCCAGCCCCGAAGTTTCTACGGCCCCCCGTGACCGCCGACAATGAACCGGTGGAGGATCAAGGTCACATCTTGGCGAAATGAGGCATGCATCTTGCGTCTCAACCTGCACGCAGGAGGGGACCTGATCGACCGGTGCTCCGGTTGTCAAAGATGGGAGAGCGACGTCCATGCATAAAGAAGCACTAACGGATCGCGGCATTGTCGCGCTTACTATCGCAGCAATCGGAGCAATGATCATCATAGGTATCGCACAACCAGCAGTCGCGCAACGCACTACATCCGAAGAGATCATCCGCGGCATCATCGAACAGGTCTCGCCTCTCCAGCACCCGGTCGGCGACACGCTTCAGCCGATCCGTGGCTCGCGACTTACCGGATGGCTGCCGGAGGACGATGACGAGGCGCGTGAGGTGCTGCTCGCTTTGAACGAGCGCGGGGTCAGCCTCTTCGCCAACTGGCGCGTCGGCAATGATGACGCGCGGGCCTTCGCCCTGCGACTTGGCAGGCTTCAGCAGGAACTCGGCCTCGCGGTCAGCGTCCACGCTACCTCCGCCATGACCGGGTTCTTCAATGGCGATGAGAGCACTTTCCACGTTGCCGAGGATGGCTCGACCTACTCCTGGCAGTTGCATGGCGCCCGCAAGATGGGATGCGCGTTCCGCCTCGACGAACGTGCCGAGGCCATCCGCGGGCAGTGGCAGGACCTCGTCAATGCATACTCTGAGGCGGGCCTGACCCTCGACTGGGTCTCGATGGACTGGTATTCCGACGGGCCGGTCGAGTGGAACGAGAGCTGGGAGGCATCGAAGCGCTGCGTGGTCTGCCGCGAGAACGTCGCGGGCATCGAGCACTTCGGCACCTTCCAGCAGGCGCTGCGCACCCTGCGCGGGGAGCTTCAGCGCGAGTGTGCGGTGAAGGTAGTGCAGGCGCAGTTCCCCGACGTGCTGATCGGCAACTGGGCTGTTGCGCCGCATGACGGCTGGCGCTACTGGTTCGACTTCTACGAGACGATCCCCGAGGGTGTGCCGATCCGCACCGAGCAACTTGCGGAATACCGCCCGTGGGCGGATGAGTTCAGTCACACCGGCTATACCTACGCGAATCCGACCTGCTATCCGTGGGATGACATGTACGCGTGGTATCCCGAGTTCGATACGGACTTCCGCTGGTTCTACATGCTGATGAAGGCGGGCACGAATGCAGCGCGCAACATGCCGACGGACCTGCCGATGATCACTTGGGTCAAGTGGAGGCCCACGCCGGTGCGCGGCGAGAAGGAGCCTGCTCCGGCGATGTCGCTTGAGGTGTACCGCGAGTTTCTCGCGCACCAACTGCTGCGCGGTGGTGACGGCTTCATGATGTGGTCCCGCGCGGAGGAGGCGGTGGACGAGGTCGCGGCAATCGCGCCGGTGCTCGACGAGGCGCTGCGCTGGCGCGATTTCCTCGAAGAGGGCGAGCCGGTTCTGTTCGAGCTTGCGAATAGACCGACGACAGTGGTCTCGGCGCTGCGCCTCGGTGACCGGCTGCTGGTGCGCAGGACGGACTTCGAGGACCGGCCCTTCCCGGTAACGCGCGTGATTGATGGTATGCGCGTGAAGATCCCGCACCGGCCGGGGGAGTTCTTTGTGATGGACATCTGTGCGGGCGGGGGCGTCCGCACCACGGAGTAGGCGGGGCTCGAGTGTCGTGCTGTAGCGCGGGGACCTGCCGCTCTCCGAGCGTCGCCCCGCGGGGGCGAACGCTGGTGACATGATCGTATCTCCGGAGGTGTCACGATGATACGAATCACGCTCGTGATGGCAGCAGTCCTGACCACCGCGACCGCTCTGTCGGATGAGACCCTCCTGCCCCTGCCCAACCCCGGCTTCGAAGACGGGCTTGAGGGCTGGGAGATCACCATCAACCCGGAGTGGATCTCGGTCTCCGATGAGCAGGCGGCCAGCGGGCGCTACTCCCTCAAGGTCGTCGATGACTGCGACGAGGGCAGCGCGCGCATCTACGCCTCCCCGGTGCCGGTGACCGGCCCCGGTATCTACGAACTGCGCGGAAAGTACTTCCCCGTCTCCGGCCACGGCCTTGGCGTCTACCACGACTTCCTCGACGCCGAGGGCAATATCCTCAACGCGGAGCGTCATCTCCGTGGCCTCGGCGGTAATGAGCAGCGGTGGATGGACTTCGCCCTGCGCGTCTTTGCGCCCGAGGACGCGGTCGCGCTACGCATGTACTTCCACAGCTACTCCCACGCGCTGGTAACGGCTTACCTCGATGATATTGAGATCGCCGAACTGGATGTGGATGCCATGAAGCCTCCGTGGGAGAGCAGCTACAAGCTTACCGCCGATGATGAGTTGACGGCCGCGGATATCGTCGGCCCGGACGGCATCGTCTACCCGGACTGGACGCGAGCGGGAGTGCAGGGCGGCATCCCCGATGTCCCGGTGGTCGCGCGCATCGAGGACTTCGGCGCCATTCCCGACGATGACCTCGATGACGCGGACGCACTCGAAGCCGCATGCCGCCACGTGGGCGAGCAGGGTGGGGGAGCGGTGCTGCTGGGCGAGGGCACGTGGCATCTCGATCGACCGATCACCGTGCGCCACGACGGCGTGGTGATCCGCGGCCTCGGCGCCGACCGCACGCGCATCATCTTCCGCTACGGCCTCGGCGAGGACGGCATACGCTTCTTCACACCGGAGCCCGGCGCGACCGTCGGCCCGAACACCCGGCTTGAACTTCACGCCGCGCCCACGAACCTGCAGCGCATGACCATGCACATCGGCGAGGTGCTCGTTGGCGAGTGGGAGCGCAGCCTGCATTCGGGTAACACCTTCTCCTTCAATCGCACGGCCGCGCGATTCATGGTCAGGCTTGCGGATGGTGAGGCGACTCTTCGCGGCGTCGCGCATTACGCAGATGGCAGCGAACGCGTCGTCGAAATCCCCGTCAACGTCGACCGCAACTTCCGCGATGATCCGCCCGTCGCGGCCTCGCACCTCGCTATCGGCTTCGTTGGCCCGGGCCGGCAGGGGCCGCAACTAACGCTCGCCGAAGACGGGGCCCGGGGCGCGACACAGATCGTGCTTGAAGACGCGGGCGACCTGCAGGCGGGCGACGTAATCTTCATCGAGGGGCCCGCGACCGAGCGCTGGAAAGAACTCACCCGCAACGCCTGCCCCTGGGGGAGCTATCGCCGCAACATCATCGAGATCGCCGCCGTTGAGGGCAATACGCTCACGCTCGATCAGCCGCTGCGCATCGAGTTCCCGGTGATCGATGGCTCTTATGTGCAGCGCTTCGTCCCGATCCGCAGGTGCGGGATCGAGGATCTCTACATCGAGCAGACCGAGAACCTGTGGATCACCACGGTGCAATTCCAGAACGCCTGGGAGTGTTGGGCACGCGGCGTCACCGTGCGCATGTGCGGGCGCAATCCGATCTATGGCTGGCTCGCGAAGTTCTGCGAGATACGCGACTGTGTCTTCGACGACGCGTGGTTCAAAGGCGGAGGCGGCACCGCGTACGTGGGCTGGGAGAATTCCTTCGATTGCCTGATGGACGGCGTCGAGACCTTCCGGATGCGCCATGCGCCGCTCTATCAGTGGGCGGCGTCGGGCAACGTCATCCGCAACGGCCTCTTCCACGAGAGCGACGGCCAGTGGCACTCGGGCTGGACCAACGAGAACCTCTTCGAGAACTGCGTGATCACCTCTGTGCGCGGGCATGGCGGCTACGGCCACGGCATGTGGGCATCACCGCCCGAGGACGCCGCGCATGGCCCGAACGGTCCGCGCAATGTAGTCTGGAACTGCGACGTCTACTCGGAGCGCGATGGCGTCTGGATGGGCGGGATGAACGAGAACTGGCTGCTGCTCTACAACCGCTTCGTGAGCGATGAGGGGGTCGGCGTCTTCGGTAAGGACGCCAGTTTCGATCACATCATCCGGGGCAACGTATTCGTGCTGCGCGATGCGACCAGGCCGATGGTGCGTCTCGCCACGCCCGACTGCATCGGTGCGGAGATCATCGACAACGCGCTCTATGGCGGCAACGGTGAGTTCATCGGTGGCATGGCAACGCCGGAGGTGCTACGCGGTAACGTGGCACATCCTCTCCCGGATGGAGACGCCCTGCCCGCCCGCCCGACGCCACCGGTCGAGTCGATCTACCAGTGGCAGCTTGATAACGCGCGGTAGGCGATGGGAAGTAATTGCGCGGGGCACAGGTCCCCGCGCTACAGGACGATACTGGAGGCACTTCAATGCGCAAAACAGTACGCTTCAACGTAGTCGAGATGTCCGGCTCGCGCTTTGACATGGGCCGGCAGTACGGTGAGCAGTGCCGCGATCTGATCGCCGACCTGGTGGAGAATTTCTCCGCTATGCTGCTGCCGGAGGAGTATCTTCAGGAGGGGCGCGAGGTCGCCATGGAGGCGCTCCCGCACGTCGAGCGCGAGGCGCCGGAGCTGATCGAGGAGGTGCGCGGCATCGCTGACGGCGCGGACCTCGACTTCGACGAGGTCTTCCGGCTCAGTTGCTCGCAGGAGATGAACTCGTGGCAGGGCTGCATGAGGCAGCGCTCGACACACACGGTCGTCGATAACTGCACGACCATCGCTGCGCAGCGTGAGGGCTCGAGCCTCGTGGCGTGGAACATGGACTGGTGGACGCGCTGGCAGCCCTACATGGTGCTTCTGCACGGGCAGCCGGATGACGGACCGCGCTTCCTGTCCTTCGCGATGGCGGGCAGCGTCGGCCGACCGGGGCTCTCAGAGCATATCTCGGTCTCAGCGAACTTCCTGCCGTATCGCGCGGCCCCGGAGTTCGCCGCCGGTGGCGCGGAGTGGGCCGGGGCGGGCATCCCTTACAGCTTCATGGCGCGGATGCTGCTGGCGCAGGAAAGCACCGCCGATGCGCTGGAGCTGCTCGGACGCACGAAGCGAATGGCATGCCTAAACTACACACTGGGCGACATGGGCGGCGAGATCTGCTGCGTCGAGACGATGCCTGATGACCTGGCGGTGCTCCGGCCTGAGGACGGCTTCATCACCCATGCGAACTCCTACCACGCCCCGGAGTTTGATGGCATGACGCGGGATGAGCTTGCCGAGAAGGACCCGCGCGCGCATCGAGCGTGGGAGGTGCTGAGTCCGCGTGATAAGCCGCTGTCGCTCGAGGACATCTACGATGCGCAGCGCTCGCACTTCCCGGACGAGGACACCGGGGTATGCGTGCATCGGGGCGGCGAGAAGCCGATGATGACGCTGCTCTCTTTCGTGGGCGATGTCCGCGCGCAGACGATGTGGACGGCGATGGGTTCACCCTGCGAGCACGAGTTCCTGAGGTACGATCTGTGAGGCAGTACTGCAACCGGGGCGAGCAGTTCGAGGTGTCATTCGTCAGAGTTTCAGATTAGTTCACATCGGCGGCATCCTGGCCCCGAATTGCTCGACTATCTCGCTCACCCGTCGAACTCGCTCGATCTCTCCCGGTGGTGAGAGCTCGTCGGATATCCCAAGGATGAGTCGTGGGCCCTGAAGCTCGAGCAGGCGCACGGTGAAGCTCTCAAGCTCATCCAGCGGAAAGCCGGGCAGAAAGCACACACACGGAATGCCGTCGTGCATGATCTTCTCCCCCATCGCCTCGCAGAGCCGCTCAAGCTCCACGTCACCCTGAGGTAAGGGTGTAGGGGCCTCGATCCCGTGCTGGGGCATCCGCGCGAGATACGGCAGTAACGGCCCCAGCGCTCCATCCATGTGAATATGCGTGAACTTGCCAGCGTCATGAAGCTGCTCGCAGCGTCTCTCGTAAAGGGGTAGCAGATAGCGCTCGAACAGCGGCGGCGGTGTCAGTGACGCATCTATGTTGTCACCGAAGTTGACTATGCGGGCGGGGCAGGCACAGAGAACGTCAAAGAGTTGATCGTCAGCGCGCTCGATCCGTGCCATGAACTGCTCCATACGTTCTTGATGATCGTGCAGCAGGTAGATGGTCTGTTCAAAGCCGATCAGGTTGACGATCAGCCGCATCAGCGGGCTTCGCGGGAAGTAGAACTGACAGAGACCCCGATGTCCGAGGCGTGCCTCGATATCGTCAAACCGTTCATCATCAAAACGCGCGCGTTGATCCAACAGGAAGTACTCCATTACCTCGATGTCGTCGAGCGTCTCGATCGGAAACTTGCTCCGATGGGCCGAGGTGCCTTCCTCGCCGTAACGCAACACCTCAGTGAGCGTACCATGGGGTGTCTCGTAGTAGATCACGTGCCCGTTATCTCGCTGCTCAGTTCGCGTCGAGCACCGATCATGCTCGAACACCAGCGGCTGCCCCGCGTACCGCACCGCACAGCCGAGATCGTCGTATACCTCGAGCAACTGCGCATCGCGGTGACGCGCGGGCAGTGTGCCTTTTCTGCTGCGATAGCTGTACCAGTGCTCAAGGCGCGGTTGCCAGCAGACGCGATCCAGCGGCTTCCGCTCAAAGGTACGGAGCACTCTCTCCCGATCGGTCATGGGTTCCCTCCAATAGGTGCCAACGGCGATCATCCCGACGAGGCATTCTTCATCGGTGTCGATGGGCGCACCTCCATCTTAACCCAGGAAGGGCCGAGTGCCGTTATCTCCGCGGAGGCAGGTATTTCGCGCCATCAGACGAATACACCCGTACACCGACCGAGCCTGCAACAGGTATAACCACCTTCAGGAGGAGATCATCGATGTCAGATGAGAAGCTTGCGGTAGATGGCGGAACCCCCATCCGAACCGAGGAGTTTCCGCCCTGGCCTTACTTCGAGGAGGACTCGATTGAGGCGGCGATGGAGCCGCTGAAGAACTTTCAGGTCAACTACTGGACCGGCGATGTAGGGGTCGAGTTCGAGGAGAAATTCGCCGAGTGGGAGGGCACGGAATACGCGATCTCTACCTCGAACGGGACCACGGCTCTGCACACCGCCCTCGGTGGCCTCGGCATCGGCCCCGGTGATGAGGTGATCGTGCCGAGTTACACCTTTATCGCCTCGTCGATGTGCGTGCCTCAGGCAGGCGCGATTCCCGTCTTCGCTGACGTCGAGAAGTTGACGCATACCATCTCGCCCGAGTCGATCGTCGAGAAGATCTCGCCCCGCACTAAGGCGATCGTTCCGGTGCATCTCTACGGTTGCATCGCCGACATGGCCGCGATCATGGACATAGCGGAGGAATATGGCCTATACGTCATCGAGGACACCGCGCAGGCACATGGCGGTAAGTACAATGGGAAGAAGGCCGGGTCGATCGGACACATGGGAGCCTTCAGCTTCTGCCAGTCGAAGCACTTCACCACAGGTGGTGAGGGCGGCATGGTGGTCACCGATGACGAAGACTGGGCCTGGGAGTGCCGCTCCTTCCGTGACCACGGCTACGACGTCTCCGAGCGCCTGCGACTACTGGAGCTTGAGGCGAAGCTGCCCTACATCCACAAGCGCATCGGCTACAACTTCCGCCTGACCGAGATGCAATCGGCGATAGGTATCGTGCAGCTTGAGAAGATGGACACATGGAACACACCGAACCGCCGCCGCAACGCGAAGATTCTCGACGCAGAGCTTGAGGGCGAAGAGTACATCCTCGCGCTGCCGATCGACACCGAGGAGCGTGAGAACGCCTACTGGCAGTATCCTATCATCCTCGACACTGACCGACTCTCGGTCGAGGCGCGGGACTTCTTCGAGGCGGTCGGAGCTGAAGGCGTGCCCGCCGGTCCGGTCATGTGGCCGCAGAGCTACAAGGAGGCCTGCTACCGTCAGCACATCGGCTTCGGCCGGCTGAAGTACCCGTTCCGCGACCCGGCGGTTCGCGCGGAGGCAGTAGACTATCTCAATGAGTTCTGCCCAAACGCCGCATGGGCGGAGTCGCGTACCTTCTTCGTCCCGGTTCACCCAACCTACGAGGAAGAGGACATGCACGACCTCGCCGCCGCGATAAAGAAGGTCGGTCGCGCGTACCTGAAGTAACGCCAGACCCCACCCTGCGAACCACAGGGTGCAGGCTGAAGGCAGACCGCATTCGGTCAGAGAGCCCGAACTCGGTTCAGTCTGTGCGGTTGCTGCTCAGGCGTCAGGAGGGGCGTGCTTCCCGCCCCCCGGACGTTGTCCGACGTCTTTCAGGTGGTGGCAGGGCACAAAGAAAAGCCGGGCGGGTCAGATCGACCCGCCCGGCTTCCCCGTGTCACAGGATTCGTTGCAGGCTCAGAACGGCTGCAGCACACTGTAGTCGGTAAGTTGCGGGGTCGCTTTCGCGTGTCCGTCCGCGTAAACACAGTTCATCATCATGTTGTGCCTGTACATCATGCCCCCGACTCTGCCGGTGTCATCCATGGAACGTGGCTCGTGCGGTGGATCATTGCTGAAACCTACATCCGACATGCGTCCCAGATATCCCTGTCGCGTCTCAAATACCAGGATCGTCTCAGCCGGCCGAACGAAGTCCGCAAGCCTGCGGCCACCTGAGGGGAATGGCGTCGGGTTGACGCGGTCAGTCCCGCTGAGTTGGCGGATGACGCTGTAGCTGGCGCGCATCGTCTGGCGGAAGACGCCTTCGCCCGAAGGGAACTCACTGCGCGTTGTGCCACTCGCGTGACCGATGTACGTGAAGTCACCGCTCGGACAGATGTAGATATCCTCGTTCATGATATACGGATGGATGGTGTCGTAGGTCGCGCTCGCGCGCGCCAGGCTGCTCCCATGGTTGACCTCATAAGGAGCGAGTCGCTCGTCGTAGTCCTGGGCATACATCATGTGTGCGACTCCAATTTGCCTCAGGTTGCTGAGGCAGCTTGTCTGTCTCGCCCTCTCCCGCGCCCGTGCGAACACGGGGAAAAGGATGGCGGCGAGGATCGCGATTATCGCGATCACCACTAACAGTTCGATCAGCGTGAAGCCTCCGCGTTTCATAGCAACACCTCCGTAAGGGGATTAAGTTGTGTTACCATTATATTGTAAAGCCGAAATAAATCAAGCTCAAACAGTTTCAGTTGCGGTTTCGGGATTGCGCAGAGCCGAGTCGTGCGCAGTGCCTCATAGCAACCTGACGGAGGAGTCTCTTCTCATGGAGGACATGGGATGGAGAAGCGGGAATCTGCTTCTGCTTTTCGTGAGCGGAGGGAGTACCAGCATGATGAGCCGCCCTCTGCAGCAGAATCGATATTCTGCCCGACGCCGAATGTCTCGATCCGCGAGAGAGGACGTTTCAATTTTCTACGTTGATTGCCGGAGTTGCGGTGAAGCCTGCGGATTAGCAGGATGACAGGACTACTATTGACCCGCTGGAGTGGAGGGCCGGATGGGGACTACCATCGGAGATCCGCCAGACCCGGTTCCGCGGTCGGATTACTGCGCCGTTGCAGGCGCCGATGGTGGCGGTGGCGAACTCCATG
>PXBW01000246.1 GCA_003566775.1 candidate division WS1 bacterium | reverse complement strand
TCGTCGTACCGGCCCGCGATGATCTTCTGGATCACCTGACCCACCTCGCCGCAGAACGGACGCTCGCCGGTCAGCAGTTCGTAAAAGGTCACGCCCAGTGCCCACAAATCGGCGTTGGTCCCCGCCGCACCGTGCATCTGGATCGCCTCGTCGATGATGTCGCAACACTTCTCTGGCACCATCGCCTTCACCGCGCTCACCCAGATCCGCGCCTCCGCGTTCGGCGGCCAGCACGATCTCCACTGTGTCATCGAGAGTCGGGTCGCCGGCGGTCACGTAGATGATCAGCGCGCCGTCTTGCGCCTGCTCGAATGCTTTCTGTATGCGCTCCATGGCAGTCAGGCTCCCTCACCGCTGAGCCTCTCCACCTCCTCGCAGTCTTTGTCTCCGCGACCGGAGATGTTGATTATCACGATCTCGTCCTCGCGCAGTTCGCCCGCCATCTTAATCACCTGCGCGACGGCGTGGGCGCTCTCCAGCGCGGGAATTATGCCCTCGAGTCGGGCGAGCGTGCGGAACGCCTGCAGCGCCTGCTCGTCGGTGACCGAGGCGTAGCTGGCGCGCCCGGTCTCGTGCATCCACGCATGTTCGGGGCCGACGCCGGGGTAGTCGAGGCCCGCCGCCACCGAGTGCACCGGCAGCACCTGCCCGTCCTCGTCCTGCAGGATCAGGCTCGCGGTGCCATCGAGCACACCGTAGCTTCCGGCGCAGATGCTCGCCGAGTGCAGTCCGGTGTCGATCCCGTGCCCGGCCGCCTCCACGCCGATGAACGCGACCTCCGGGTCCTGCATGAAGGAGTAGAACAGGCCGATGGCGTTCGAGCCGCCGCCCACGCAGGCGACGAGCCGGTCCGGCAGCCGCCCCTCGGCGGCGAGAATCTGCTCGCGTGCCTCGTCGCCGATAACGCGCTGGAAGTCGCGCACCATCGTCGGGTACGGATGCGGCCCGGCCACCGATCCGAAGATGTAAAGCGTGTCCTCGTAGTTGCCCATCCAGTAGCGCATCGCCTCATCGCAGGCATCCTTGAGCGTGCCCTGCAGGCCCTCCACCGGGACAACCTCCGCGCCCAGCAGCTTCATGCGATAGACGTTGAGCCGCTGACGGCGGACATCCTCGGTGCCCATGAAGACGCGGCAGGGCAGGCCGAGGCGCGCCGCGACGGTCGCGGTCGCGACGCCGTGCTGCCCCGCACCGGTCTCAGCGATGATCCGCCGCTTGCCCATGCGCCGCGCGAGCAGCCCCTGTCCGATCGTGTTGTTGATCTTGTGCGCGCCGGTGTGACTGAGGTCCTCGCGTTTGAGGTAGACGCGTGTGCCGACCTCCTCGCTCAGCCGCTCCGCGAAGTAAAGCGGACTCGGGCGGCCCGCGTAGTCGCGCAGGATCGCGTGAAACTCCTCCCCGAACGCCGGATCTTCCTTCGCCTCATAGAACGCGGCCTCAAGCTCCTCCAGCGCATTGAGCAGCGTGGCTGCCACGTAGCGCCCCCCGAAGCGCCCGAAGCGTCCGGGAGTCTCTGTGTCATGTTGGCCGGTCATTGCATGCCTCCGTCTGTCTCTGTTGTCTCGAAGAGGCGGGAGAGCGTCCCACCCGCGTTGTGTTCAGCAATGCTCCTCGGTGCCCGTTCGCGTCAGTGTCGCGGCGTCCCCCGAACTCCGGTGAGTTCGCGCAGAGCCTCGCCGGGGTGGTCGGCGCGCATCAGGGTGGTGCCCACCAGCGCCGCGTCCGCACCAGCCCGCGCCAGGCGCTCGATGTCCCCGCGCGTGTGCACGCCGCTCTCCGCGACCAGCACCCGATGATCGGGCACCATCGCGGCGAGGCGCTCGGTGGTGCCCAGATCGACCGCGAAGCTGCGCAGATCGCGGTTGTTCACGCCGATCATCTTCGCGTCACAGTCGAGGGCCACCTGAAGCTCGTGCTCATCGTGAGCCTCCACCAACGTCGCGAGGCCAAGCTCTTCGGCCAGCGCACACAGCTCGCGCAGGATCAGCGGCTCCAGCGCCGCGACGATCAGCAGCACCGCGTCCGCGCCCGCCGCCCGCGCCTCGGATACCTGGTACTCATCCACCACGAAGTCCTTGCGCAGCACCGGCAGCTTCGTGGCCTCCCGCGCGGCCCTGAGGTAGTCGAGATGCCCCCCGAAGAACCGCTCGTCGGTCAGCACGCTGAGCGCCGCGGCGCCGCCCGCTTCGTACCCACCCGCGATGGCCGCCGGATCGAACTCACCCTCGCGGATCGCGCCCTCGGACGGACTCGCGCGCTTGATCTCGGCGATGATGCGCACCTCGTCACCACGCAGCGCCCCGGCGAAGTCGCGCGGCGGTGGCGCATCAGCAGCCATCTCGGCCATCTCGTCGGCCGGGATCGCACTGGTGCGCAGCGCAAGCTCCTCGCGCTTGTGTGACAGTATTCTTCGCAGCACATCGGGCATGGTCATTGTGCGCGCGCCGCCGCCAGTGCGCGAGTAGTCTCGCGTAACGCGTCGAGCGTGTCCAGCGCGGCGCGTGATTCGATTGCCTCCGTGGCCAGCGCGATGCCCTCTTCGATGCTGTCCACGCGTCCGCCCACGTAGATCGCTCCCCCGGCGTTGAGGGCGACGATGTCCCGCGCGGGCGACGGCTCGCCCGAGAGCGCGTCGAGCAGCCCACGCGCGGACTCTGCGGGGTCCCCGCCGACGAGGTCCTGGGCCGTAGCGCGCTCGAAGCCGAACTGCTCGGGCGTCACCTCGAAGGTCTCCACGCCCCCGTCGCGCAGTTCGGAGACGCGCGTGGTACCGGTGGTGGACAATTCGTCCATGCCATCGAGCCCATGCACCACCAGCGCGCGCTCCGAGCCGAGGGCGCCCAGCGTCTCCGCCAGCACCTCGGTCAGCGCCGGGTCGAAGACGCCGAGAAGCTGGCGCCGCGCCCCGGCGGGGTTCGTCAGCGGGCCGAGGATGTTGAAGACCGTGCGCAGGCCGAGTTCGCGCCGTGGGCCGATCGCATGCTTCATCGCGGGATGGTGGCTTGGTGCGAAGAGAAAGCCGATCAGGTGCTGGTCGAGACATTTCTCGACCTCCTGCGGCTCGAGGTCGATGCGCACGCCGAGTTCGGCGAGCACGTCCGCGGATCCGCACCTGCTGGAGACCGAGCGGTTCCCGTGCTTGGCGACCGGCACACCCGCCGCGGCCGTCACGAGGGCGGCGGCGGTAGAGATGTTGAAGGTGTCCAGCGCGTCACCTCCGGTCCCGCAGGTGTCCACCACGTTCTCATGCCGCGTGGTGATGCGCACACAACTTTCGCGCATCGCCTCCGCGAAGCCCGAGATCTGCTCCACGGTCTCGCCGCGCATGCGCAGCGCGACGAGGAACGCGCCGATCTGCGCGGGCGTGCATGCGCCGCTCATGATCGCGGCCATCGCCCCCCGCGCCTCGTCGCGATCCACCTCGTGTCCGTCCACGAACTTCTCCAGCGTCTCGTTGATCATCATCATCACCTCTCTGCGCGTATTGATGCTCACTCGCTCACCGGCTGCTCGCGAACCGCGCCGCGGGCGGCCACGTCGAGGAAGTTGCGCAGAAGCTGCTTGCCCGGCTTCGTCATGATCGACTCGGGGTGAAACTGCACGCCCTCAACCACGAACTCGCGGTGCCGCGCTGCCATGATCTCATCCTGGTCGCTGAGGGCGGAGACTTCGAGGCAGTCCGGCACACTCGGCGGATCGATCACCAGCGAGTGATAGCGCACCGCTTCGAAGGGGCTCTCGATCCCCTCGAAGATCGTCTGCCCGTCGTGATGGATCGGCGAGGTCTTCCCATGCATCAGCCTCGGCGCGCGGACGATGTCCCCTCCGAAGACCTGGCCCATCGACTGGTGGCCGAGACAGACGCCGAGAATCGGTATCTCCCCGGCGAAGCGTTCGATCGTCTCGCAGGAGATACCCGCCTCGGTCGGCGTGCACGGCCCGGGCGAGATCACGATGCTGTCGGGAGCCATCTGCGCGATCTCATCGGTCATAATCGCGTCATTGCGCTTCACCTCAACGTTCTCCCCCAACTCGGCGAGATACTGATAGAGGTTGTAAGTGAACGAGTCATAGTTATCTATCAACAGGACCATCGGTGTGCCTCCCTTTCAACGTCTGCACGTTCTTCGGGCCTCCCCGGGGCGCAAGCCGAGCAGCCTTCTGCCATTCCCCTCCCCGGCACGGGGAGGGGCCAGGGGAGGGGCGGTCGTTTACCTCAGCCCCGCCTCCGCCATCCGCGCGGCGTCGAGAAGCGCGCCCGCCTTCATCAGCGTCTCCTGGTACTCCGCGTCCGGGTCGGAGTCGGCGACGATCCCACCTCCCGCCTGAAAGTGAACCGTGCGGCCCTTCACCACCATCGTGCGCAGGGTGATGCACGTGTCCATCGCGCCGGAGAAGCTGAAGTACCCGACGATCCCCGCGTAGGGGCCGCGGTGGACCGGCTCTACCTCCTCGATGATCTCCATCGCGCGGATCTTCGGCGCGCCGGACACCGTCCCCGCCGGGAAAGACGCGCGCAGCACATCGTACTCGTCGCTGCCCTCGGCAAGCTTGCCGACCACGTTCGAGACGATATGCATCACGTGCGAGTAACGCTCGACCTTCATCAGCTCATCGACCTCGACCGTGCCCGGCTCGCAGACGCGGCCGATGTCGTTGCGATGCAGGTCCACCAGCATGATGTGCTCGGCGCGCTCCTTCTCGTCGGCGAGAAGGTCCCCTTCAAGCGCACGGTCCTCGGCCTCGCTGGACCCGCGACGACGCGTCCCGGCGATCGGGCGCGTCACCACCTGCCCATCCTCGCAGCGCACCAGCAACTCCGGAGAGGCGCCGATGATCCGGTTCTCCCCGAAGCTGAGGTAGTACATGTACGGTGAGGGGTTGATCGCGCGCAGTCCGCGGTAGAGGTCGAAGGGGTCCACGTCGATCTCCGCGGACATCCGGTGGCTGACCACCACCTGGATGGCGTCACCGGCGGCGATGTACTCCTTCGCGCGCAGGACGGCCTCGCGGTGCTGCTCGCGGGTCATGGTCGAGCGCATGGCGGTGGGGTCGGACGGGATATGCTGCACCGAGCCGTTGCCCGCGTTGCCGCGCTCCAGCGGCTGCTGCAGGGCCTCGACGAAGCGGTCGATGCGCCCGATCGCGTCCCAGTAGGCCTCCTGAGGGTCGCCGGTCACGTGGGCGTTCGCGACCACGCGCATTTTCCGGGTCACGTGGTCGAAGATCACGAGCGTGTCGGTGAGCATGAAGTGCGCGTCCGGCATCCCGAGATCGTCGGGCTTCTCGTCGGAAATGTCCTCGAAGAAGCGCACCGTGTCGTATCCGAGGTAGCCGACCGCGCCGCCGTAGAAGCGGTCACAGCCCTCGACGGGAACGAAGGTGTATTGATCGAGCATCTCGCGGATCAGGTCGAGCGGATCCTCGCCCTCCTCAAGCTCGCGCGAGCGCGAGGAGCCGTTCTCGCCGATGGTGGCGGTGCGGCCTTTGGTGGAGATAACCTCGGGCGGGTCGATGCCGAGGTAGGAGTAACGTCCGATGTTCTCGCCGCCCGCGACCGATTCGAGCAGGAACGCGTTCTCGCCCTTCCCCGCCTGGCGCAGCTTCATGAACGCCGACACGGGGGTGTCGGTGTCGGCGACGAACTCGCGGTAGACGGGGATCAGGTTCCCCTCCTCCGCTTTCTTCACGAACTCGTAGAGCGTCGGTGTGTACATTGCCCGGACCTCCGATGAAGAGATGGCTGATTCCTTCGTGTCATCTCGCCGCCGGGGTTCGGCGCGTCATTTTCTGACAGGTGGGACCTGCGTGGTTCGCATCGCAGAGCGTCGCTTCTCGGTGCCCTGGTGCGACTGGAAAAACCGCGACGGCTTCAGTTGGATGAAGCCCGCGGCCTGCGGGGGGATGCGTCGGATCGATCTCTCTGTCGGAGTGAAGGCGCCGGATGGGCACCCCGTACATCATGCAAGCCGCGGGGTATTATGCGAGCCGCCCGCAGCCTGGTTCTTATCCGGCGTTACTGTTGCAGCGCGAACCAGACGCTAAGCGACTCGCAGTCGCCAGCGCCAAGCCCAAATCGTCACGACAGGATGCCTGCAACAGTCAGTAATCATCGTCGTGTAGTGGAACATATCAGAAAGCGACGGGGGTGTCAAGGGCCTCTTTCAACCTGCAGGTTGCCCTCCGTCTTCTCAAGTATCGGTATTTCGCCATTGAGAGTTTCGAACGGTTAGCCCATGCACGCCTGGGGCTGGAGTGGTGTCACGATTGACGGGAGGGAGACTGCGGCCGCGCGGCGAATCTTCCAATCGCGCTGCGATGCGACTGGCGTTCGGGAGGTTACGCGATGGGTCAGAGGATTCCGCCGACGGTTGCGTGGTCGGACAGAATGGGCGGTACGGTGCGCATGATCGATCAGACGCGTCTGCCCGGGGAGTTGACCATGCTCGACTGTCGCGACGTGGAAACTGTTGCCCGAGCAATCGAGCGACTCAGTGTGCGCGGCGCGCCTGCAATCGGCTGTTCCGCGGCCCTGGGCATCGCGCTCGCGGCGCACCGCAGCGAAGCCTCCGACCTGGATGGATTGCTTGAGGATCTTGAGTCAGCGCACGAACGTCTGGCGGCAACGAGGCCGACCGCAGTTAATCTCTTCTGGGCTCTGCGCGAGATGCGGCGGGTGATAGACGCGCGTGCCATCGGCGACATTACCAGGCTGCGCGAGCAGTTGCTATCACGCGCCCTTGAGATCGTCGAGGACGATCTGAATCGCTGCAGAGCAATCGGGCGCAATGCCCTCGAGTTAATCCCGCATGGCGCGAATATCCTGACACACTGCAACGCAGGAGCGCTGGCGACTGCAGGGTACGGTACCGCCCTCGGGGTGATTCGAGCCGCTCACGAGGCGGGCAGGGAAATTCACGTCTGGGTCGATGAGACGCGGCCGCTGCTTCAGGGCGCCCGTCTCACCGCGTGGGAACTTTGTGAGGAGGGCATTCCGGCTACGCTTATCACAGACAACATGGCGGGCTATGTGATGAAGCGGGGGAAGGTCGATTGCGTTGTCGTCGGTTCGGACCGCATCGCCGCTAACGGCGACGTTGCGAACAAGATAGGCACCTACACTTTAGCGGTGATAGCCGCCCGGCATGATGTGCCCTTCTACGTAGCCGCACCGATCTCTACGGTGGACTACGACCTCGCTTCCGGAGAGCAGATACCGATAGAAGAACGAGCTTCCGAGGAGGTAGCCATGCTGGGTCATCAGACCGAGCAGGCGATCTGCCCGGATATCGCGATATTCAACCCCGCCTTCGACGTTACACCCTGCGATCTCGTCACTGCAATCGTGACGGAAAAGGGTGTTGCAGGGTCACCTTACGAGCGGTCTCTGCTGAATATGCGCGATTCGCCCAATGATTCTGATGAAGTGGGAGGAATCGACGGGTAGCAAGCTAACCTATCAACCAAAGAGTACCGTGAACGCGCGCAGTTCCAGAGAATAACCAATCGCGTCCGCTCTGCGCCTTATCTGACATCGCCTCATCCGCATGAATACGCACAGGAGGGGTAGCAATGTCTGATGATCAGGTGTCCCAGGAAGAGAAGATTGCGCGCCGGAAGATGGCTGAAGCCAGGAAGCTCTTCGAGAAGAGACCCGAACAGGGCGTTGAAGCGATGCACGAACTGCTGGAGATGTACCCGGACTTCATTGACGCAAGGCAGTGGCTCGCCGATCACTACGAGGAAACCGAACAGACCCGCAAGGCCGTCACGCAGTACGAGGAGATGCTTCGGCAGGATCCCGAGAACGATGAGATCTGGGAAGGACTCCAACGGGTAGATCCGGTCACTGCGGAGCGCCTGCAGCGTTTCCGACATGTTGCGCCGGATCCGTTCATGAAAGGCGAACGTGACACGTCGGACTTCGACGACCTGGATGACATGGAGTACGAAGATGAGATGGACGAGTCGGATTCGTCCGATGAGGAGAAGGGTGCACCCTTCCGGGCCACGCCGGCGGACGACGACCTGCTCCTCGACGATGACGAAGAGGAAGACTTCGGCTACGAAATGCCCGCCTGGGCGCACGAGCAGGATGCGGAATACCGGCAGCAACTCGATGCCAACCGTAACTTCTGTGATGTGCTCGATGGCTTCGACCTCTTCTGGCAGGATCCTCAGGGCTGGTCGCATCTGCTTGGCGAGTGTCGCGCGCCGGGTGACGCCGACTGGGTACAACTTGAGGATCTCACGCCCGCGGCGACGTCGAGTCTGCACGTCGGACCACCGACGGTGCTGGTGTTCCCCGACCACACTCGCATGCCATTGGCACTGCCGCTGACCAACCCCAGCCTGGTGATCGGCGAAACATACAGGATGGCACTGACAGATCAGGAAATGCTCTTTGCACTCGGATTCGGAATCCATGGGCTGATCGGTCAGAATGCGGAGTACATCTGGGCGGCTGAGCACGTGGCCGAGCATAGTATAGAGGACTGTGAGATACGGCTGCGGGTATTGCGCGGCGCGGCCGACTTCACGGTCGGCTGGAATGAGGGACTGCCGCGAGAAGAGACGATACGTATCGCCAAGCTCTGCCACGCATGGGAGTTGCGGGCAGTACTGTCGGCAGATCGTGCGGGCCTGGTTGCGTGCGGGTCGGTGGATGCATCCTGTCGGGCGCTGGCTGCGATGATTGGCGATCCGGGCGATGCTCCGACCGTTTCGGTGGACGGATTCCTGGAGCAGTTCGAGGCGGTGCCGGTGGGCGAATTGGCCTCGATCCCGCTCAATCACGACCCCTGGACGGATGCAAGATACGCCGCTTACCGTATCCAGATGCTCAAGTGGTGGGCGACAACCGACGATTACCAGTCACTGAAGTGATCAGGTGCAACCCGACTGATCGCGCAGATTCGCAGATGTCCCCGCAGTGAACTCGCTGCGGGGACATGCCCGGGACCGCGTCACAGTTCGACCTGCCGGTGTACCTCCTCCAGCGCCTGTCGCGCCGCTTCAAGCTCTCTCGCGAACTCGTGAGCCACTTCCTCGGGATCACGCTCGGGCGTCTCATGGTCCGGGCAGGAGATCTCCAGCCGAGCAAGATCGATCAGGCGCTCGATGCGCGTAAGCTGTGCCAGACAACGCTGTTGC
>PXBW01000076.1 GCA_003566775.1 candidate division WS1 bacterium | reverse complement strand
GCTACCGCGGCCACACTGCGCGAGCGTGTG
Organism: candidate division WS1 bacterium; assembly: GCA_003566775.1. Lineage (GTDB taxonomy): Bacteria > Armatimonadota > Zipacnadia > Zipacnadales > UBA5352 > UBA5352. The sequence goes on along the minus strand of PXBW01000076.1, from coordinate 9,128 downwards.
TTCAAGGTTGGCGCGCTTGTCGGCGAGACCAGTCGCCGATTCTGGATACGCTTCTCCTCAAGCTGGCCCAATCGCCTGCTGCTGGAGCAGACAATCTGCGATCTGCGCGCTAACCCACCACCGGCTTGAACACGGATCTCGCCTCACTTCGTCCTACCAAACGGCCGAAAACCCCCGGCCCGCGGTGCTGAACTTCTCGACGGCGAGAATCGCGCTATGAACCCTCCCGAAATCACTCCGATCCATGCACAATCAAGCCTCCACTCGCCGAAACTGTCTATCTCAACCGCGTTCCGAGCGATGCGGACCTCAAACCCCTCCAGAGCCCCGCTCAAACGCCCCACCGGGAGGGGACATGAATAATTCGGGTTAGCAATGTAGCACCCACCGGAGGCTTAGATAAGCACACAGGACACACCCAATGTTTATCCGATCGAGTCGTTCCTCAAGGACTGGCGTTCGCTTCACTGTATCTGATGCACCTCACTCTCAGGGAGGCGGAGGGGCACGAGTTGGCCGTGCGCGCGTCTTATCCGCTGGGGGCATATGCAGCAATAAGCTCGCGCTGGCCAGACCCAAAGCGATCCGCCCTGCCGGTTGATACCTGCAGGGCGGACGAAGTGCATATGTGGCGAGATTACCGGGCCGCGCAGGGGTGACCGGGACGGCTCACTCCGGGCGGGCCAGCGCCTCGATCCTGTCCGCGTCGAGTGCCACCGAGTATATGCGTATGTCATCGACGGCCATCGTGCCTACCGGCAGCCCCCAGAGTTCGCCGGTCGGTATCTCGTAGTTCTCGCGCTCCTCGTGGAAGACGCGCTCCCCGTCGATGTAGTACGCAAGTTCCTGCAGATCCCACGTCATCGCAACATGTATCCACTCATCAACGCGGTCGTGGAAGCGGTAGCGGAAGCTCTGATTGCCCACCGCGATGCTGCTCTGGTCGACGTAGAGGAACGGCCAGCCATGCCCGCGTACGCGTAGCGCGATGTGCGAGTAGGTGCGCCCGGTGGGCTGGATCCAGAGGCTGAAGGTGCCCTCATCGGGGAAGATGCTTCCGGAGAGGTCGAATGAGTACGCTTCGATGCCTGACATCGGGCTGAGCGCCTGCCCGAAGCGCCCCTCGACGAACTCCGGATTCTCCAGCACCGGCACTCCGTCTCCGCCGTAGGTGTACGCAGGGCTGTCATCATCGAGCGGTGCGTGGAAGAGAAGCTCCGGCACCTCCTCGGCCCGCGGCCGCAGCAGGTGTGCGGCGAAGAAGCCGTTGCGCTCTCCTTCGCGCCCGTCGGCGCCGACGGTGGTGATGCGATAGGGAACCGTGATACGCCCGGTCGCGACCTCGTCGGTGAAGCTGATGGGCAGCTCAAGCTCGATCTCCTCGTCAAGCTCCAGCGCGAATTCGTGCGCGGTGTCCATCACCACGCCCTCGGGCAGCGGCCCGACGCTGAGAGTGCCGGTAAGCGCGGTCTCCGACCGGTTGCCGATCGCGACGGTCCACGTGTCCTCCGCAGGCGGAAGGTGCTGGAAGCGCTCCGGCGAGGGATGCACCGTAACGGTCCGGTAGGGCACTATCCACGGCAGCCCGCGCGCGGGATTATCCGCGTACTTGCCCAGCGACTTGCCGTTGCGGTTGTTGAAGCTCTGGCGGTGCCGCTCGCGCTCCATCTGCGCGTCGTACATGTTGATCAGCCAGTCAAGGTAGCGGCGCTCGCCGGTGATCTTATGCGCCCATGCGGTCAGGAAGAGCATCCGGGTATTGTTGGTGCGCCCCGGCACCTGCGGCCCGAAGCCGTAGGACTGCCCCACGCGGAACTCACCGTACTTCGCGTAGGGGTCTTCCATCATCCACTCTCCGCATGTCACCAGCAGGTCGCGGTAGTGATCCGCCTCGGTCAGGTCGTAGAGCCGCCCGATCACCTGCGGCCAGCGATAGTGGATGTACTGATCGTCGTCAGTCTTCCAGTTCTCGGGCCAGGTGAGGGTCAGTGCATCGGCCAGCGATCTCGCTGCTTCAAGGAAGCGCGGTTCGCCCGTGGCCACGTAAGCGTGAAGGGCATAGCGGGCCGGGTCGGAGGTCTCGCGCGAGTTCGCGCTGCGGGACGAACCCCCGGGCACCGTGTAACCACGTGGCACTCCGACCGGATCGTCCTCTGCGAAGGCTGACGCGTACTGGTGGATGCGATGGTAGAGCACTCGATGCACCGCGTCGGCGGCGAGACGCGTAGCCTCCAGCCCCCGCCGGTCGCCGGTCAGCAGGTAGTAGTGCATCAGCCCCGTCGTGTAGATGTGCCCGTTGGGCCGCATGGGATTGTAATGCGCCACGTTGTGCGCGAAGTTCATCCCTTGGGTGTCGAAGGCTCCGGTGTACCAACCGGTATCCGCGTCAAGGAAGTGCCGCGAACCGTCGAGACCGCGGATGAAGGCTCGGGGGTCTCCGGCACGTGCGAAGTGCATGTAAAGCCCCAGATCACCGTCGTACTCGAGGTTCAGCCAGACGTTGTACCCCGTGTACGTGAAATCGCCGAAGTTCACCAACCCGCAGTCGTCCACGCCCGGTGGGTAGGGTTCGAGGTTGTTCTCCACGTAGCTGTCAATGATCCGGTCGTAGGTTGCCACGGTGTGCGGGTTCTCAGGCACAAGCTCGTCTCCCATGAAGCCGCGGCTGGCGCAGTACCACTCATCGCTCGCAAGGATCGTCGGTTGCCTGAAGGCCCGGGCAAGCTGCGCCCCGGCGTCCGAGCCGTTCTCCGCGAAGGCCAGCATGATCTCCGTGGTGCGCGCGGTGCCCCGCAGCAGCGGATGGGGGTCATCCTCGCTGCAGGGGATCAGCCCGAGTTCCAGCCCGTCCGCGCTGACGCGCGTCTCCTTCGGGAAGAGGTTCGCGTAGCGCCAGACAGCGGCGGTGACCGCGCCCTGCTCGCCCGTTACCTTCACCACGCCCGGCACCTCGGCGGTCTCCTCCTCGACGCCGGGTGCCTGCAGGAGGCCCTCGGCGTGATGGGTCTGCCGATGCACCGCCGCTCCCTGTGCGACCTCTCCGGCGATCGACCGATCGCCGGCATCGAACTCCCATGCGGAGAGACCGGCGACCGGCAGCGTCAGCCGCGCGTCGGCCACGTTGCGCTGCGGGATTGACCGGTGAGAATGCTCGGCGGGGTCATCGGGCCACCCACGCGCATGAGGGTGCTCTCCCGTCACCTGCTCCTCGTGGCGATTCGTCAGAGTATGAAAGACGCGCACGAAGGGCTGATCGCGGTAGGCGTGGATGCGCGTGGTGTACGTGAGGAAGCGCTCGCCCTCGTCATTCGCGTTCCAGCCGCGCACCGCGATCACCGCGCGCATCGGCCCATCCTCCTCGACCGTGACCGCATAGGGCGCGATCCTGTCACTCGTGAACGTTGTGCCGGTGTCCTCAGTGACGCTCGCGATCACCGGGCCGTCGAGGGGTTGTCGGCCATCTACCACGAGGTTCTCAAGCGCGCTGAAGCTCGTCTTCGACACCGTGAACTGTACCCGACCCGCGTCAACGCGGATCTCCTCATCGTAGTCCGCGACTGCGATCGCACCCGGCACCTCCGCGCGGTCAATGCCGGGGCCGAACTCGACCGTGTACTGCGGCTCCTCGCCCGCCGCCGCGTCAACGCAGAAGTCCAGCAGCGCCCAGCGAATCGAGTCATCCTGCCAGAAGCTGGTGGGGCGAACCTGCACGGGTATCTCCTCGCCGTCCGGGCCCAGCACGCGCAGCGTCGAGGCATCGGCCAGCACGCCGGGCGGGAAAGGCAGCCCCTGCGTCACCGGCCATTCGGCGCGGTCGAAGTCCATCGCCTCGGCCTGCAGCGGCACGCGCGTCACCTCGCCCGCGCCGTCGCGCAGCGCCCGCCGGGCATCCGGCGCGGGGATACCCAGCAGGGCGTCACCGCGCCCCTGCACCTCGGGCACGTAACGCAGCGCAAGCTCTCCGCCGACCTGATCCGCGCGTACGAAGAGGCGTCCCGAGCGCTCGCTGAAGGCGAACTGCCCCGGCGCGGCGATCTCCTCGAGATACTCGACGCGCTCAAGCTCCTCGCCGTCCCGGCTGAGTTGCAGACTGCCTTCGCTCGCCGCGATGCCGTCACCGAGGCCGAACTCTACCTCGGCCATGCGCAGGTCATCGTGTCCCGGCACTACCAGCCAGCCCGAGAGCCGTGCCTGCGCGGCCTCGTCCGCGGGCATCGGTTCGAGGCTCACCGCGTCGATGTGCAGCGTCTGCTCGACCTCGCGGTCCTGCGGGCGGTTCGGTCGCCACGAGTAATCGGGCCGCCACTGGTTCAGCCGGAACTCGACCAGCGCGCGGTGCAGCGGGTTGAAGCCGCTCTGCGCGCGGAAGATGACCTCGACCGGCCGCCACTCTCCCGGCTGCAGATGCACCGGATGGTAGAGCCAGAACGGGCCCTCGTCGCCCTGCACATGCAGGCAGACCGCGAGCGCTTCGGCTGCCTTTTCGTCGGCCAGCGCCTGGAAGCGCAGGCGGTAGATCGCGCCCGGCTCAAGCTCGACCTCCTGTCTCAGGTAGTAGAAGTAATCCGACGAGGCGGTGCGTTGCAGCAGCACGGACCTGTCGCCCGTGAATGCCTGCTCGTCCGTGAGCAGCACGGCTTCCCCGGCCTGCTCCTCAGGTCCGATCTCCCAGCCTGCAGGCGCAGATGCGCGCTCTGCATCAGCCTCTTCGAAGTTTCCGTTTCTCAGCATGGTCGCGTTCGCTGCCGGAGCTGTCAGGCAACACAGGCTGAGCATCACGATACCACCCATGATCGCTCTGATGATCGCCATCTGGAAATTCACCTCGCAGAAGTATCACGGGCCGTCGGGTAAGCCCGGTGAACTGTTCAGCAGCGGTCCACGACGCCACATTTCCCCTTCAGCACGGCACTGCCTCCTCCAGCCTGGGCCTGCCTCAGCAACTCTCCGTCGTACACGAGAGGAGGTCTGGCAATACTTCAAGCGAAGGGGCCCGGAGCATACGACACCACGTCCCTGCGGAGAGAGGCTCATGAACAGACATCACATCCTGCCTGTGCTGCTCGCTATATTCCTTCTGTTCGCCCCGATGGCAGTTGCCGAGCTTGCTCCGGCGCCGGAGGGCAGCTTCACCATAGCTGTCATCCCCGACACCCAGCACTACCGGGGACGCGCCACCAAGTCGCAGCCCGACAGCGAAGATCCGGTGACCAACCCCAACTTCCAGGCGCTTACGCCATGGATCGTCGAGAACCTCGAATCGCAGCGCATCGTGTTTGTCACGCACGTTGGCGACATCGTGGACATCAACAACCACGATCAGTGGACCATCGCCCGCGAGTGCATGGACCACCTGCATGGCGTCGTGCCCTACGGCATCTCGGTGGGCAATCACGACATGGTGAGGTCGGGCGACTCATCGCTCTTCCAGGAATACTTCGGTGCCGAGCGCTACGCGGAGTTTGACTGGTACGGTGGGTACTACGCGGGCAACCCCGAGCTTGGCCCCGCCGTCTCCGGCAATAACGCCAACAGCTACCAGCTTATCAGCGCCGAGGGCGTGGACCTGCTGCTGATGCACCTTGAATGCAACGCCCCTGACGATGTGCTGGAGTGGGCCGCCGGTGTACTGGAAGCCCACCCTGACCGGCGCGCCTTCATTACCACGCACATGTACCTTGGCCCGCTGGAGCGCCCTGACACCGCCGAGGGCTGGTTCGACGACCCCAGGGGCCGCATGGTCTGGCATAAGTGTCACGGCGCGCGCGGCAACACCCCCCAGCAGATGTGGGAGAAGCTCTTCAGTCAGCACCCCAACATCATGATCGTGCAGGCGGGCGACCAGAGCCGCACTCAGTCGATCCGCTACGAGGCTGAGGGCGAGCACAGCAACATCGTCCACGAGATGATGTTCGACTACGGCGGCGGCCGGCACATCCGCCTGCTGCGCTTCCACCCGGCCGAGAATCGCATCGAGGCGATCACCTGGGACACGCGGGAGGAAGAACTCACCGCGCCCACCAGCCGGGTCGAGGATCCAGACCAGTGGCAGTTCACCCTCGAGTATGACCTCACCGGCCCCCTGCCGCAGGCGCAGCCGATCGCGGCGGATTGAGGGCGATCATTCCGGCCTGTCCCAACGTAGAGAAGAGGCTTCGTCCTCGAAGGGTCCGTATCAGAATCTGAGGATGGGCTGCTTGCACCATTTATCACAGTGCGGTGATATTGCCGGTCCGTGAGCGTTCTGTCCAGTTCGCGTTGAGGCGTTGGATGGTGAGAAACAGCGCCGACAGCGCTCCGGTGTAGCACTATCCTGGGGCGTCCGCACCGAAAACCAGATGCCGCCGATCATGAGCATATCCGGTGAATCATCGATCGTTTCATGCTACCAACCTGAAGGTGCTCAACCACTTCACTGAACTGTTTCCGATCGGCCATCCTGACTGCCGCCCCGCGCCGGATGCACAGCAGCATCGGCACCTGCACATTGTCGAGTTGCCGAACGGTAGTCTGACCCACCTTCCGGGAATACCGGGTAGCTCCCCGTAGTCTCACCGATGATTAGCTGTTGATACAGAGCCGGGATATCGGGCGGCAACCGCAGGAGAGACGTCAGGCGGAGCAGTCGGACTGGATTCGGGGCTCTACCGCTGCAAACTGCCAGCACGGAGAGATACGCCGCGCACAGGGATTTCCATAGCGCACGGTGCAATCCACCGGGACGCAACTTGCGGGGCAAGCGGCACACGCGAAGAGGCTCGCAGGCATGTGAGAGAGCCTCTCTGCGCGGTATCGAACCCTCGTTCAGGTTCCCCGATTATCCTCGCCGAGAATATCATAGAGAAACTCGAGGTTGTGCTTGCTGACTTCAAATGGATCGTTGTCGGTATAATCGAGGTCGTTCACGATCCAGCCGCTGAAGCCCGTCTGTTTGAGTATCTGCGCGGGTTCTTTAAGGTTCACTGTGCCGCGTCCCAGATCGGCGAAGCGGCGATCCTCCGCGAGGTCCTTCAGATGCACGTATTCAAGCCGATCGGCGTAGCGTGTGAAGGTCGCCGGGACATCGAACCCACCGAGTGTGAGGTGAGCGGTGTCGAGGGTGCACTTAAGCTGGTTGGGATCGGTCGCATCCATCAGTGCATGGAACTCATCCGGATACTGAAACAGCGTGTTCCAGTGCTGGTGCCAGGTACATATCATGCCCGCTTCACACGCCATGCGAGCCACATGCCCAGCGGCCTCCGCTACGCGATCGATGGACTCTGCGCAGATCGGCAGATCGGTGCTGCCTCCGTCGAGCATGAGTACATCGGTGCCGACTGCGCGGGCGAACTCGATGGTCTCTGCGGCCCGCTTCGTCCAGTCGGCTATCTCTTCCTCGCTTTCGAAGCGAGATGGATGGTAGATCCCCGAGATCGCAATACCGAGTTCCTCAAGGCATTCGCAGCAAGCATCTCCACCGCCAAAGTGATCGCGCAGGGAGGTCGAGGACCACTCGAAGCCGTCCCAGCCGACCTCGGCGATGTGTTCGATCGCGTCGTCGACAGGGATGTCGTGCCGCAGGTAGCTGTTGGGATGGTACGCCAGTTGAATCATCGGTCATCCTCCGATGTCTGCAAGGTTATCGAGGTCGTCACGCAAACTCCATCTGCTCGCCGGGACGGAGCACCGTACAGTCGATGCCAAGGCCGGCGAGTTGATCGGAAAAGGCCTCGGGATTCTGCTGAATCACCTCGAAGGCCGAGTAATGCATGGGAACTACCATCTTCGGATTGAGCATCTGCGCGGCCTTAACCGCGTCATCGGGCCCCATCGTGAAATTGTCGCCGATGGGCAGAATCGCAACGTCAATATCTGCTCGCTGCCCTATCAACTCCATGTCTCCGAAGAGCCCGGTGTCACCGGCGTAGTACACGGTATTCTCGCCGAGCGTGACCAGGAAGCCGCAGGCGGGGCCGGTGTACTCGATGAAATCGTCGTGTATGACGGCCGAACCGTGTGTGGCCTGGGTCAACTGGACTCGCCCGAAGTCGAGATCGCGCCCTCCCCCTAGGTGCATGGGCACTACCTCCGCGCCGTTACGCTCGCAGTACATGCACAGTTCGTAAGGGGCGATGATGGGGCGGCCCAGTCGCCTGGCTATCTCGATGGCGTCCCCGAGATGGTCGGAGTGTCCGTGTGAGACCAGTAGGGCATCGACTTCCACCTCATCTACCGAGATTGCGGCCTCGGGATTCTCGGCCAGCCACGGGTCGAAGATCAGGCTGTGCTGATCAGTTTCCAGCGTGAAGCATGTGTGTCCCTGCGCGGTCAACTTGATCATCGAAACTCACTCGCTTTCAGGTGAGTAACTACATATGCTCCAGTCTGTTTCACCGGCAACGACCAATCCCCTTCCTCCGGATGATTATCGGGGCATATCAACTCGTGTCCCCAATTGGCTCGAGTGAGGTGACACGGCGAAGATGGAACCGTGCGTTGCACCTGTCAAGCAGCATTCCCAGCCATGAGCGCCCCTCTTCGGAAGTCTCGACGACGAGCGAGAAGAGCAGTTCACGTTCGACGAAGACCTCCACGTAGCGATCGCGTTTGATTATGCGCAAGGAATATTTGACATCCGTTCGAATCTCACGCAAACAGCGATCCATGGTGGCATCGAGTATGATACCGTAGGTAACCGGCCGCATATAGCCGATACTCAGTTCATTCCGGAGATTGTCCAGCAGAATACAGACTCCGCGAGCAGATCCATCACCGGCGCCGAGCGTGATCCCGGCGCGTTCGCCGCGATCGATCTGGATGTCCAGTTCCAGATCTAGGTCGGGGCCGGGAAGCTCCGCACGGCAGGCGGCCACGCTCTCCGCGCATTGCCCGAGTATTCGGGGCGGTGCGATATCCCATGTTGCCCGCGCCCATGGTTGTGCGGTGAGGGGCTGCGGCTCGGCCAGGGAGATCTCCTCGCGCCAGATGCGGCTGATGCCCGGCCAGGGTCGGAGAGCAAGGCCGTCTCCCCTGCAAGCGAGCACCTTTGGCAGTCCCAATGCCCGGGGCGAAGCAGCGGTGAGATCGCCGTCGTAATGATGATAGACAAGCCGCTCGCCTTGGTATTCGACCGAGCGAGCCACAAT
>PXBW01000364.1 GCA_003566775.1 candidate division WS1 bacterium | reverse complement strand
TCGTGATGCGCAGGCGATCCTCGTCGCTGAAGAAAGGGTCCTCCTCGATCAGATCCCAGAACAGGATCATCATGTGCGCGTTGTAATGGTACGGGCCGCCCAGCGGATCGTCCTTGTTCTCGATGCGCTCACCATCGACGCGGGTGATGTCGCGCTTCGCCTGCTCGTCGGGGAAAGCCAGGCGCAGGAACTCCTGGGCGTGATACTCATCCCCGGTCATGTAATACGCCGCCATGTGCTTGGAGATCGAGTTCCAGCCGAAGTATCCGATCGAGCGGTAACCCGCCGAGGCGTCCCAGTGCAGTATCTCCTCGGGGTCGTGCGAAAACTCGACACCCTCGCCGAGGGTGATCTCGCGCATCCATCCGATGGTCAGTGAACCCTGAGCGCCGTCTGATTCCGCGAGCCTCTCCACGAAGGCGTCTGCTGCCGCCGCTACGCCCCCATCATCACTGCCACCGATGAAGACGAGGTTGTGCCCGCAGCCGAACGGATTATGCCGGGTGCGAACCTCGTGCCCGCCGGGGCCGGGGTAGCGCAGATCGAGCAGCGTGTGAAATCGGTTGTAAAGCTCTCCGATCATGGCATTCGTTGAGCGATTGCCCAGCACGATGAAGCTGTTCTCAATGTGGTCACCGTCTGCGGGGACCGGGGTTCGTTCGTCATCGTCGGTGATCATCTCAGGCCGCACGCCGGTGATGGCTTCGATAGCGTCTGCGATCTGCTCCGCCTGTGCCGCGTAACGCGCGGGTGCCACGATCGGAGTCACCGCCGCGCCGTCGCGCACCAGGTCGGTCTCAATGTGTAGGTCCTTCAGAGTCTCGTACTGCGGTGGATCGATGGGAGGAGGTGACGGTGGAGGAGGCTCAACGCCACCGATCAGGCTCACGTTGTCGATAATGAACTGTGGAGTGGGCGATCTGTGAGTGTAGTAGTAAACGCGAGCGCCGGTGTCTCCCTCCTCAGCGACTCCTCGCACCGAGATCTCGGTAAATTCGTCCCGTGAGGCCCTACGGAGACTGACCTGCACGAACTCGTTCGAGGGTAGAAACCGAAGTTGAATGTGCGCGCCCGACGCGGTTTGCTCCGGAAGAGCCTTCACCATCGCCGACGCCTCGTAGGCGATACCCCCCTCAATCTCTACCTCCTGACTGATACCTATCTCGGTGTTCGGATCCCCATCGCGTATTATCAGGGCGGTCTCGCCCTCGTATGCGTCATCTGTCGGCTCAAGCGCCATGTTCTCCCCGGCGCCTGCGTAGAGCGACCAGCCCTCAGGGATGAGGAAGCCGTCACGCTCGGTGAAGCCCTCCTCAAATGAGGGGTTCTGAAAGAGATTATCCGTGAGTTCGGCGTCGTCATCCCGGGCATATACTGAACTCATCGCCATCATTGAACCCAGAAATAAGAGGATCGTGAGATTACGCATGATGAACCTCCGCAAAATGGTGCACAGGCACGCCTGCCCTCGCCCAGCGAAGGGCGTCTCGCTTTGTCATGCCTTGCGGTCTTCAATCTTGAGTGACGTCTTATGAACTCTCCGCGTTCAAGGCTCCGTTAAGTGGCATGTGTGGCACTCAAAGTTCGCCTCGCGAGGATCCAAGCGTTTTGATCGCCGCATCGGGTGACTTCGACGGACTTCTTGGATAATCCTCTCCGGACGTGAGCTGGGCAGCGGCATGGCTGGTGCAGCCGAAGCATATGGGGCATCGATGCGTCGCTCAGGGCAGACGTCCTCCAACCGCAAACTCAAGTTCCACGAGTGCCTCGGCGACCTGACGCCTGGCCTCCACGTGCATCCTACGGGCGTCGGCCAACTCGCGACGGGTCTCGAGCACCGGGAGCATCGAAAGCTCCATCTGCATGTGGTGGGTCTGCGCAAACTCGTGAGCGTGCTCTCGTGCAGGAATGACTCTCTCGCGCACCAATCTCTCCTTGTGAGTCGCGAGTTTCAGATGCTCCAGTGCCGCCTCCACCTCTTCGCGAACCAGCACCCTGGCGAGGCGAGCGCCCTCTTCGGCGGCACTCAGTTCGGCACTGGCTCGCTGTCGCTGAGCACGATTGGTGTCAAAGATCGGCAGTTCAGCTTCCAGCACAAGACCCCAGAGTTCACTACCGGCGGTCGTGCGCTTGTACGCGGGGCCAATCTCTACCCGCTGCCATGTACTTCTGCGCTCCAATCGCAGGTCAAGGTGGGCGGCACTGGAACCAAGGTCCGCGGCTCGCACCTCGGGGCGTTCGCGAACCGCGATGGAAGTGAGAGTATCCCCGGACGGAAGGTCAGCGGGCGCCTCCGGCAGTTCTCCCACGGGCTCCACCGCGACCTCCGTCGGCATCCCAAGCACCCGGCGCATTCGGGCCAGGGCCACGGTAAGCTCGGCCTCTGCCATAGCAAGCTCCAACTCAGTCTCTGCGACCTCTGCGGTCATCCGCTCGATTGTAAGCTCACTTCCGAAACCGTAGTCAAAGCGTTCTCGAAGTCTGTCCAGCAGAGAACGGGCGGCGTCGAGCACATCCGCGGTCTCCGACACGATTTGCGCCACGGATACCGCCGCATCCCATGCGAGGCGCGCGTCCGCCGCGGTGTTAAGAAGCTCCGCGAGCACGGTCATCATGACCCGGTCGGCCTCAGCGCGGGCAACGCGCTTGCGCACCGGCATTCGCCACAGGTCTGCGATGTTCCACGCAACCTCCACATCGATCTCAGTGTCGCCTTCAGGTGGCCAGAGAACCACGGTCTCGATCGAAGGGTTTGAGTAGACGCCGGCCTGCTGCAGATCTGCCTCCGCGACACCAAGCTCTGCAAAGGCCGCTCGGAGCCTCGGGTTGCCAAGCAGCGCAATCTGGACGGCGTCCTCGCGGCTCAACCCGTCGGCCAGCAGCGCCTCGATTCGTGCGGGATCGGGCCCGTCGAAGTCCGGATCGGCATCTATCCGCAACTGCGCCTCGGTCGCAATGAACTCACGAGGGTCATCAGCATCACAGTGCGCTACCGTCACAGTCAGGATCACAAGAGCACTGATGGTCAATGTGCGAATCATCTCATCGCCTCCCCGGATTGGCTGGGGTGCTGCCACGGTGCGTCAGGATCAGCGGGTCTCACGTAGAGGAACGTGAACATGCCTCCGTGAGCCATTATGCCCATCGGAACGTCGGCATGTCCGTTGACTATGTGGTGCAGCTTATGACAGTGGAGGCGCCAGACGCCCGGATTCCACGCCACGAACTCAACGTCGCGCGTGCTTCCCGGCGGGATGTTCACGGTGTTGCCCGGCCATTGCGCCGTTTCGGGGATCGGACCACCCTCGGTCCCGACCGTCCACCAGGTGTATCCGTGCAGGTGAATCGGATGGGAGTCCATGCTCATGTTTCCGAAGCGGATCCGGACCCTCTCACCCTGGTCAACAATCAGCGTCTCTATGTCCGGGGCGGCCTTTCCGCCCATCAGGAACCAGTTGAAGTCCATCGAGACGAGGTCCGCGTAGGGGTTGCCGGGGTGGAATACGAACTCCTGCAGCATGATCGCAAAGTCGCGATCGATCGGCCTCTCGGTCTCTCGCGGATGCACTACGAGAAAGCCCACCAGTCCATTACCGTCCTGCTTCATGACATTGAAGCCCGAGTGGTAGAGGAATGTCCCTGACTGATAGAGTGTGAACTCGTAGATCCGGGTCCCTCCAGGCGGCGTTGGTGGCTCGGTGCTTCCGCCTGAGCCATCCATCTCATTCGGCAACTCGATCCCGTGCCAGTGTATTGAGGTCGGTTCGGGCAACTCGTTGTGCATTACCACTCGAATCGTATCGCCCTCATAGCACTCAATCGTCGGCCCCGGAGATGTGCCGTTGTAACCCCAGATGCGCACATTCTTCTCGAAGTAATGAGCGTGCATCTCGCCGGTATACCGGTTTTCCTCATCGATGAACCAGTGGTCGGGAGGCTCACCGGTGGTGATCTGATGTTCGATGGGCTGGGCGATAAGTGTGAAGACCTTCACGTCACCATCCATCTCATACCCCAGCGGTTCAACGCCTACCGTCTGAACCTGGCCCATCTGCTCGCCCATCAGCGGCGGCGGATCTGAGATTGGCATCTCTGGATCGCGCCACCCGGCGGCTTCGGGCATCTCCATCTGTGCGGCCATGTCATGCTCGTGCGCCGGATGCCGGGCAGGTCCGTGATCATGCCCGGTTCCATGCTGGTGCTGTGCATACGCGCTGCCCCAGCAAAGCGCCCCGGCGCAGAGTAAATTCGCCAACAGCTTCGGTACAGTAGATCGCAATTTCATCTCCTATCGCTTCCTTCGCACAGACCTGGGTGAATCCTTGGTATCTTCACTTCGGCAATGGTCCAAATTCTCCTGCAATCCGATTCCCACCCGTCATGCCGACAGGTCCCGGCGGCCGTGCGACGAAGGCCTCAATGCATCACCAACGCCATCAGGCTCGGAGGGCATGCGATGGATACCGCGATCGTTCGGGTTCAGGGGTTGACAACAGGCACTCTCAATCACATCGACGGGTTAAGTGATGATATCCGGGTCGAGTGGCCGGATGAAGGTGATACGGACAGTTGCCCCCAAATCGTCGGCCGGTTCGCCGACGTCGATGACAACGTCGTGGTGCTGAAGTGGAAGCAGAGCCGCGCCGAACAGAGCGAGGGCGGCGCTGATGACAGAAAGCCGGCGCGGGGCCTGCTTGGCATCCCGCTTCATCACGTCGAGGCGATCATCACCGTCAAGGGGTAGTCAGTTTTCGTGGGTGCCGGCCAATTCGTGAAGCATCGCGCCGCGCGCTGGTGGCAGGGCTCACCTCTATTGACGTCGCACCTTCTCCACATAAGCGTCGATGTCGAACTTGCGCTCGAGGCCCGAGGCGCTCATCCAGCGCACCTTGCCCACGATCTCCCGCTCCTGCCACGGGCGATCGTGCTTGCCGAAGATCCACGCGAAGTTGCCCCATGAGACCGGGTCGCGACCGTCGAGCGAATACCTGTTGTTGAGCCATGCGATCAGCGCGTGAGCGTCGCCGGGGTCCCCGGTCCACTCAAGGATCTTCTTGCCCCAGTACATGCGCATGTAGTTGTGCATCTTCCCGGTGAGGACCATCTCCATCTGCGCCGCGTTCCAGTAGGGATCGTGCGTCTGCGCGCCCTCAAACTCCACTGCTGAGTACTGGTGGGGGCGCTCGTCCCTGGCGTGCTCAGCCAGCGTGGTAAGTGCCCAGTCCGGAAGGGCCTCGATCGAGTCGTAACGCTCATTGTAGTAACAGAAGTTGATCGCAAGCTCGCGGCGCACGATCAGCTCCTCGAGGTAGGCCTCCTCGCCCTTGTGCCCGGCGACCTGTGAGGCGATGTACACCGGGGCGATCTGCCCGAAGTGCAGATAGGGGCTCATATGCGAGACCCACTCATCCGCGGGTTCGTTGCGCCGCTCATCGTAGTCGGCGAGACGCTCGTCGATGAACTCGTCAAGCAGCCGCTCCGCCTCAGAGGTGCCGCCGACGTAGTGCTCGACCGGCGCGACCGAGCGATCTACGTCGATTCTGTCCAGGGCCGCTCGCCAGTCGCCGAGATCTGCTGAGTTGAAGCGAAGATCGAGCGAGTCGCGCTCGGGGCCGGTCTCTTCGAGGTCCACGAGGTAGCTGTCAATCTCCCGGTGCAGCTTCGGGCGGATGGTGCGGGCCGCGTACTCTTCTTTGTCGGAGGCGACCTCGACCGGCACCACGACATCGCTCTCCACCTGCACGACGCGGCAGTCGGCCTCTGCGGCGATGCGTTCACGCCAGCGCCGCTGGTGGCGCATGTAGCCGCGGTCGCAGACTACCATGCAGGCGCGGCGCGAGAACTCCAGCGCCGCGTCATCGGGCGCCGACTTACGTACCACGAAGTTGATGCCGCGCTCGCGCAGGGTCGCCGCGGTCTCGGCGAGGCCCTGCAGCATGAAGGCGAAGTGCCGTGCGTTCGCCTCCGGGTAGTCGGCGAACAGGCCGAAGCCGACCACGAGCGGGACCTTCAGCGCGTCCGCCTTTCGGGCCGCGTACTCCAGAGCGTGGTTGAAGCGCGCGCGCTGTGACGCCTGCATCCAGTAGAGCACGAACTCGCGCTCGCGGACGGGTGCCTCAGAGAGCGTCTGAACGCGCCTGTCGTGGATCATGTATGATGGCTCCCGTTTTGCCGACTTAACTCACGAATGCGATCTCACAGGTGTTCAGTTCTCCGTGAGAAGTCCGTCCTCAATACGCAGTATTCGATCGCCCTGTGCCGCCTGCCTGTCATCGTGAGTCACGATGACGAATGCGACGCCGGTCTCCTCGTTTATCTCGTGAATCAACTCGAATACCTCCGCGGAGGACTTGCTGTCGAGGTTACCGGTCGGCTCATCCGCAAGCACCAGGCGCGGCTGATTCGACAGGGCGCGCACGACCGCTGTGCGCTGCTGCTCCCCACCGGAAAGCTGTGTCGGCGGGCTATCCAATCGATGTCCGAGACCCACTCTTTCCAGCAGAGCTACGACTCTATCGATTTCTGCAGGCTTGGGTCGCCCGCTGCGGATAGTGATTGGCATGAGCGCGTTCTCAAGGCATGTGAATTCATCCTGCAGATAATGAAACTGAAAGATGAAGCCCACCTTGGCGTTTCTCAGATCCGCAAGCTCATCATCGTCGAGGTCTGCCAGATCGTCGCCGGCCACAATGACGCGCCCCTCGGTTGGGCGATCGAGCGCACCGAGGCAGTTGAGCAGAGTTGATTTCCCTGATCCTGACTGACCGAGCAATGATACGAGTTCGCCCGGCTCAATGCGCAGGTCGATTCCGTGCAGTACCTGTGTAGGAACCGCCCCGAAGTAGGTCTTCTTCAGACCCACAGTCTCCACCGCAGCGACAGTCTCAGCCACCTCGTATCACGTCCACCGGGTCAAGTTCCGCGGCCTGTCTCGCGGGCATTACTGCGGCGATCACTGTGGCGATTACGGCGACAACCATTGTGCCCACGATGACTTCGGGGATCAGAATGGCCGGGAAGATTGGCTCGGGTGGAACTCCGGGAACCGGGGAGGGGCGTTCGATTGCGGTAAGCGCGATGATCAGCCCGGAACCGAAGAGGCCTCCCATCACGGCGCCTACGACTCCGATGATAAGGCCTTCGAGCGTGAAGACCCTCAGTACCTGGCGCCTACGCGCCCCGATAGCTTTCAGAATGCCGATCTCCCTCTGGCGGCGCAGAACACTCACCACCAGCACGCTGGCGATGGCGAATGAAGATGCAACCAAGCTGAAGACTGAGATAAGATCTGCCGAACTGGTCTGTGCCCGAAGTGCGACCAGCAATCCGGGATTATCGCGCATCCAGGTATTGACCTCAAGATCGAGCGACGCGTCCATCCTGTCGCCGACATCATTGGCCAGAAATGGATCGTCGAGTTTTACCGAGAACGAGTTGACCAGCGTGCCGGTCGCAAAGAGCGTCTGACCGGCGCGAAGGGTAACGAAGATTGTTGAACTGTCGATCGCCTCGCTGCCAGTGTACACAATACCACCGAGCCGGAACGTCTCAGTGATGCCATCACCAGTTGTCAGGCGGATACGATCCTGCAGTTCTGCACCGAGTTCGCGGGCGAGATCGTAGCCAATCACGGCCTCGTCGGATCGAAGGCCCAGATAGTCCCCCTCAAGAATGTCTTCCTGCAGGCCCGATATCCCGTCCTGTCCGGATGGGGGCGATCCCACCACTCGCACGCTTCTTTCAGTTCCTGCGCGCGATACCAGCGCCTGACCGGTCACCGCGGGCGCAACTGCCTTTACGTGCTCAAATGTATTCAATTGCACCTCGATGCAGTTGCATCGGTCGATAGTATCCGGCTGCCAGGGGCGTTGCTCTATATCCGAGATGACGAGGAATTCGGGGCGACCAGGCAGCTCTTCCATCGCTCGCGGGAGCCGCTCTGGAGCCTGCAGCGTGATATGAGCGATGGGTCCAGTCGTTGTCTCCACTATATTCTGCTGAAGTCCTCCGATGAGGCAACTGATGAAGACCACCAGTGTGACGGCCATGGCCACTCCGGCGAGAATCAGGAGGGTCTGTCGCCCTCCCGCACGCAGGTGACGAAGAGCCAGTTGCATTTCAAACATCCGTCTCACCATCCAGAGCTGGAGAGATCTCCACCGGATTGACGCGCTGACCGATCTGAACGGCAGCCGGATCGATTACCACGAGCGCCTCTTCAGGAAGATGGCTTCGGATGACCGTACCCCGCAGTCCATTCACACCGGTTTCGACGCTCTCCCTGCGGACTTCACCGTCCTCGACCAGCAGCACAAAAGTCTCCCCTGCTTCTCGCACGACCGCTCGGGTCGGAACGACCGCCAGTTCCTGCTCAGGTGCAACCACAATGTTTGCATCTGCTGTCATCCCTGGACGGAGCCATTCAGGTCGTTCCTCTAACCTCATAATCACATCGATTATTCCGCGCTCGGTGATTGCACGCGGTGAGATACGGTCGACCACTGCCTTGACAGTGATCTCGGGGTACGCGTCGGCGGTCAGGTAGGCCTCCAGACCCTCCTTAACCTCGGCTATGTTGCGCTCATCGATCTCCACACGCACCTCCGGCCAGTCCATCTCGGAGACCATCGCAATCGGTTGTCCGGGCGTTACCACGTCCCCCGGTTCACGCATGACTTCTGTGATTATTCCGGTGAAGCGGGCCTTGACAGTTGTCCTCTCCAGCCTGACCAGCACGGCATTCCTGCTTGCGATCGCCTCCTCAAGCCGTCGCTCTGCCACGCGCACCCGCTCATCTGTGGGGGTGAGGCGAATGCTCTCAACGCGAGCGGGGCCTGCCTCGCGGGCCTGCACAACTGCTGATCGGGCGGCGCGCACTTCGGCCTCCTGCGCTTCAATCTGTTCCCCTCTGGCCGGGTTCGCCACGATTTCCAACCGCGCCTCCGCCTGACGCAACTGTTCGCGCGCGGAAACACGTTCTGCCAACGCGCGATCCAGTTCCTGTTCCCGGGTCACGGCAAGCAAAGTGCGCTGATTATCCACCTCCACCTGCGCCTGTTCAAGGCCGGCCTTAGCCTGTTGCACGATGTCCGCAGCCGTCTCCGCTTCCGTGCGGGTCGCCTCGTAGTCCGCCAGGGGCAGCACGCCTTCGTCCAGCAAACGGCGGGCCCGCACTTCG
>PXBW01000120.1 GCA_003566775.1 candidate division WS1 bacterium | reverse complement strand
TGCGGTCGATGTTTCATCTGCTATCACCTCAACCACAGCTTACACAGACCATCACCCAATACCTCTTAATCTCACCGACCTTTCCCACTTTTTTCAGCAGTCAGATCATTGCGATCCTGGCAGCAATTCTCTTCCCCGTATTCGCCCGGGCGCGAGATAGAGCCCGGCAGGCGAGCTGCCTGAGCAATATTCGGCAGATAACCACCGCCGGACTGATGTACATGCAGGACTATGACGAGATGCACTGGCCAACAAGCGCCAATTACATGCAGAGTCTTGAGACGAACGACAATCCGGACGGCATCTGGTACCGACTGCTGCAGCCTTACGTGATGAACGAGCAGATATTCAAGTGTCCGAGTGACCGGGGCCTGTCTGCGGAGTGGGGGGATTCGTGGGATGAGCGCCCCGGTACCGGCACGGGGGTCTACCCCTCGTCGATCGGGCGCGAGTTCGCCCTCAGTTATGGCACGAATCACGACCTCAACAATCGTGCGATGGCGGCGGTTCAGGCGCCTGCGGAGATCGCCATGATCTTCGAATCCACACGGATACTCTCTTACGAGGCCGGTCACTGGGAGCCGCGATCCTATCTGCGTGATGCGGCGCGACACAGCGAGCAGTTTAACGTGGGTTACATGGACGGCCACGCGAGGTCCCATCCGGAGAGCGCCTACGTTAACGTCCGCCTCTCGCCCTGACGCTTCGCTCAGACTGCCCGCACACCACGCGGCCCCGCCGGTTCCTCGGCGGGGCCGTTCACTAAGGATGCTGCGTTGAGACGAAGTCAGCTTCGGCAGATCACGCGGCGTCCGTCATGCAGCGCGATGATCGAGGCGTCGCCGCCTACTCGCTCTTCTGCCATGGTCAGCGCGGCCGCAAGATCCGGAGCCGGGTCCGCGAAAGTCGGCTCGATCTCGTCGGCAAGCTCTGAGACCACGATCAACTGCGCATCGCGATCGTGAACCACCGAGGAGAAGAGTAAGCCCGTTGAGCATGGGGCCCAGTGCCACGCGACATCGCCTTGGGCGAGACGCCGGCGCATCTCGGCGATGATCTTGCCGGGATTCTCGCTCTCCAGTAGCTTGCGGAACGGCTCCTCGCCGCCCCATCCGTTCTCGCATTCACCCAGAAGGATGACGCAACCTCCCTCACGCACGCACTCGAGAGCGGGCACGAGCGTCTTCTTGGCCTGCACCATGTCGATATCGTAGGGGTAGCCGCCGGAGGTGCAGATGACGATGTCGGCCTTCTCGGTGACCGTGTGCTCGTAGATGTCGCGTGATACCATGGCCCCGGCTCGATGGGCCTCGACGAGACCGCCGCAGACGATGCGCGCGTAAGAGTCGTCGGGGTTGACCACCGCGTCGCAGATGAAGTCCACGCCCACCGCCTGCGCCGCCTCGGTCATGTCGCGGTGAACCGGGTTCTCGTCGAGCACGCCGAGCTTGCGACCCTCGGTGAGGATCAGGAAGTGATTGTGCGTAATCGACCTGTAGGATGACACGCCCGGCAGGATCATCTTGCGGCCCCCGGAGAAGCCCGCGATGTAACTCGGCTCGATAAAGCCACAGATGACTCTCTTGTCGAATTCCTGCATGAATGGGGCGACTTCGATGGGGGTTCCGAGGGAGGTCTCCCCGAGCCCCCACGGTTCACCGCGCGAATCCCATTGCAGAACCTCGTGGGTGCCGATGAAGTCTTCGAGTTCGGCTTCGGTCATAAGTCGGTGATTCCCCAGACCGATGACGATCTCGCATTCTGCGCCGAGCCCCTCGATACGCTCCGCCAGTGGCCACAGTATCGGCGCCGGATTCGGGCGCGTGAAGTCAACAGTCATCAGAGCTACGCGGTCGCCGGGTTCGATGACCTCCTCCAGCCCGGGACCGATGGGATTCGCAAGAGCCTGATTCAGCGCTGCTCCGATGTCCTCGATAGCTTCTGGGGAGGCAAGCGAGATCTGATCGATTACGCGTTCATCCGCGACCTCAGCAACCTGCTCGGACCGTCCGTACTTGAAGCTAAGCTGCATTATCGTCGGCCTCCTGGTGTGCATCGGAGATTGCCTTTGGACTTGCGCCGATCTCCGGATAGTTTCGAGGAGGAAGAGCGCGCGGCCTTCGGCTCGGCTTCGCAACAGGCCCTCTCACCTCAGTCAACCATGATCGGGATCGGGGTCGGCCAGATGAGATGCAGGAAGAGCCAGATGGTGAAGATCACGTTCATGCCTATGATCAATCCCAGCGCTATCGGTTTCAACCGGCGGAAGCCCTGGAAGCCGAACAGGCGTGAGACCGTGACCTTAACCAGCCATCCGATGAAGATCGAGGTCCAGTAGCGATCGATCGGCCATCCCAGCCAGGTGATGAAGCCGAGCGGATGCAACGGCCACCAGACGTAGCGCCGACGCAGGGCGAAAAGTGCCCACGTGGTGGCGGCCCCCAGGCCCATCGCGAACCAATCCTCGCCGCCCATGGTCGTTGGCTGATTGAGCACCTGTGCAAGGCCGCGGGCGGTACTCACCCCGGCTCGGCTCGGCCAATCGGCAAGCTTCGGGACGCCCCAGGTGTATATGATGTAAGGGATCGCTATGTGACAGGCGATGAGCGCGAGGAAGATAGCGACCATCGAAAGTATGATGATCTTCGTTCTCGAAGCGCCGATGTGCGAGCCGATCCGGTAGCCCATGAAGACCGATGCCATATTGTGCGTGGCGGTCGAGCGGATCTGAAGGAAGCTGGTCATGGTCATCATTGTGACCGACTGCGCGCCTATACGTTCGACACCGAAGACGCGGAAGAGGGCCTCGTTGTAACCCGCCAGCCACCCGCCCAGCGGTGCGGTGTAGATGAACATTCCGGCCTCGCAGATCACGCGGGCCACAACCATCCCCACCAGTGGGAAGAAGATATACTGAGTGACCGCCCAGATCGTCTCCATGCCGAAGTAACTGCACCACCAAACGAGGAAGGCGAAAGCCCCGAGAAAGCCGATGACCGCGAGACGATAGGGCTCTCGCTCCTCGAAGGTGCCCGGTCGGGGCTTGCGGGCGCCTATTGCGAGCGTGATTACCCGCTTGAGGTGGTCACGAGCCGAGTATAGAAGTGCAATCGCCAGCAGAAGATATCCGCCGAGCGTCTGCACCAGGAAGAACTGGTGGTGAGCGGTAGTAAGCCCCATGGCGATGCGTCCGGCCATCTGAAGTCGGCGCATCAGCCAGAAGAACCACAGCGAGAAACTAACCTCGCTCGACAGCAGATACGCAATGCCGATCATGTCGAGACGCACAAACAGAAGGGTGCCGTTGAACGCCGCCGCCGGTCCGGAGAAGCGTGTGGTGAGACGCTGGTCCAGCTCAATGAAGGGAATCGAGGGCCAGTACGCATTGAGGCCCTGAACGGTATAGAGTATGACCGGAATGGCGAACGCAATCCATGCCCCGGGTGAGCGCAGCATAGGTGCGAGGCTCGCTGGCTCACCCTTCACCATCTCCATCGGGACCTCCACAAGCGGGTAGAGCAGCTTCTCCTCTTCCTCCCAGCGATGCGCCAGTGTCGCGGCGAAGCAGAGCACCATGAAGTACACTGCGAGGAAGAAGGGAGTCCAGACGGCGAGCGGTGTCACCCACGCCTGCCATGGGATGCTCCGTCCCGGGGGCAGGCCCTCATGTGCCCAGCGGATCGCCGGATGTGTCGGATCGACCGAAGGCACCAGGGCTGGGTTAAGGTCGTTGAGATACAGGTCTGGTGGTGCGATGTCGGGGGTCGCGTAGTACACCATGCCTATGGTCTTAAGGTAGAAGTGCTGCGCGAACTCCTGCCCCGCGATCGCTCCAATCACCATGAGAAGCAGGAAGATCAACAGAAGCTCCTGTGCGGTGAGCGGCCGGAGGCCGAAGCGCTGCATCAGCCGCAAAACTGCGTTGACCGCGAGCAACGCAAGCAATAGTGCAACTGCACCTCTCGGCAGATAGCCGGTGCCGATGATCTCGTAGCGAAGCATCACCGAGAAACATCCTGCGACGGTGAAGCCCACGACGAGCAGCATTGCAATGATTACCGACCGCGTGGTGATTCCGGTGTGTTCTACCGGGCCGAGATCCTCATGATCTCTACCTGTCGCGATCAACTCATTTGTCGCCGTCATGCTACACTCCTTGAAAAAGAGTCGCGGGAAACCTGCATCGGCGTCCCGCGCACCCGCGATGATAGATGGCTGAGATCCCACTGGTGCTCAGTATTCTCCTGCTCGTCGCATTCAACCTCCAGCGGGACGAAAATCGTCAGGGGGAATTGCGTTAGAAGTGATGACTGTCGTCGGGGACTTCAGGTTCCCGATCATCCGGGCGACGCCCCTGATGTCCGTCCGAAGCATTCATCCACCTTCCTGGCGGAGTTGACGCGCCGCAGGCGACCATCGAATGAGTCACGAGTTGTCGGGCACGCGACTGAGCCGCCCTTTGTGCAGATCCGCACAAGTCACGCTTGACCGCACGGGGGAGTTACTCATATACTCACCTTGCTGCTGGGCGCGTCCACGCGCTGTGCGGACAAGGGGACCCGGCACGCGGGGATAGCCCGGGCCATACGAGGATCGCAACGCACTATCACGAGTACAGGGTGTGACGGACGTGAAGAGAGTTTACGTAACCCGGCAACTGCCTCAGTCTGCGTTGGATCGTCTCGACGGCGAGGTCGAGTGGAGTGTGAACCCCGAAGACCGCGTGCTTGAGCGCGAGGAACTCATGGAGGCTGTGAAGGACATTGATGGCCTGCTGTGCCTTCTGACCGACACAATTGACGCCGACCTGATGGATGCCTCACCGAATCTGAGGATAATCACGAATTATGCGGTGGGCTATAACAACATCGACGTTGACGCGGCCACAGAACGCGGCATTCTCGTCACGAACACGCCCGACGTGCTCCGCGAGACAACCGCCGACCTGACATGGGCCCTGCTGATGGCCGTGGCACGCCGTGTGGTTGAGGGCGATCGCTTCATGCGCGAGGGCAAGTATGTCGGATGGGCGCCTATGCTGCTGATGGGAAGCGATGTCTTCGGCAAGACGCTCGGTATCGTTGGTATGGGCAACATCGGGCAGGCGGTGGCTCATCGCGCGACCGGCTTCGACATGCAGATCCTATACACCGACTTCGTGGAGCTTCCACCGCTGGCCGAACACCTCGCGAATGCCGAGAACGTGGAGCTTGATGAACTGCTCGAGAAGTCTGACTACGTCACCCTGCACGTCCCTCTGATGGATGAGACACACCATCTGATCGGCAAGCGCGAGCTTGAACTCATCGGCCCGGATGGCTACCTGATCAATGCATCGCGCGGGCCGGTCGTCGATGAGGTTGCGCTGGTCGAGGCGCTCAAGAACAATACCATCGCGGGCGCGGGCCTCGATGTCTATGAGGATGAGCCGGAGATGAAGCCGGGGCTCGCCGAATGTGACAACGCGGTGCTCCTGCCTCACCTTGGAAGCGCCTCCCGTGAGACCCGCACCGAGATGGCGGACCTTGCGGTCAGCAACATCCTCAACTTCTTCAGCGGGGAAGAGCCGCCCACTCCGGTCAACCCCGACGTTCTTGAGGACTGAGGCGACGGTCAGGTATGCACTCGCATGGCGCCCCCACCTCCGGCGGGGGCGCTTGCAGTAATGCCAGGATTACCCGGCACTGTGCGATGCAGGTCCGCTCGTGGCCTGCGGCGAATTCGCGAGTAACGCTGCACATCGAAAACTGGAGGGAATGCCGATGCCTCTGCGCATTGCCGCTGTAGGGTTCCGTCACGGACACATGGTCAGCTTCACGAAACTCGCTCAGGAGCTTGATTATTGCGAACTCGTCGGCGTTGTCGAGGAGTCGGACGACGATCTTTCGATCCTTGAGCGCACTGGACTCGAGCGCACGCATGACAGCTTCGAGGATCTGCTCGAGGACGTTGACTTCGACCTGGTGGCGACCGGTGAGTACTATGCCAGGCGCGGCTCGGTCGTGATCAGGGCCCTCGAAGCCGGCAAGCACGTGATCGCCGACAAGCCGCTCTGCACATCGATAAATGAGTTGCGCGAGATAAAGCGCCTCTGTGAGGAGAGAGACCTCGAGGTTGCGATGCAACTGTCGATGCGCTTCAACCCGGCTTATCAGACCATGCGAAGGATGATCCACGAGGGTAGACTCGGCGCCTTTCTCGCCGCGACGACCTTCGGTCAGCATCCCCTGGGCTACCCGGACACGCGACCCGGCTGGTACTTCGAAAAAGGCAAGCACGGCGGTACCATCAACGACATATTCATCCACGGTGCGGACATGCTGCGCTACTGCACCGGCCTTGAGTTCGAGGCCGTGGTAGCTGCGGAGACGTGGAACGAATCGCTGCCCGAGGTTCCGTTCTTCCAGGTCGGCGGCCAGTGCATGCTGACGATGACCGGCGGCCCGCGCGTGATGGCGGATGTGTCATATATGCCCGGAAGAGGCTGGCAGTTCTACGTCACCGGTACCGAGGGCTACCTCGCGATCGAAAGCGGTGATCTGGTGCTGCGAGCCTCTGGTG
Source organism: candidate division WS1 bacterium (assembly GCA_003566775.1). Lineage (GTDB taxonomy): Bacteria > Armatimonadota > Zipacnadia > Zipacnadales > UBA5352 > UBA5352. Next base: position 25,279 of record PXBW01000120.1, on the reverse strand, counting down.
GCGAGGACACATCTGTTGAGATCGATGCAGACCTGCCGTTCGGGTCGCCCTTCGAGGACTTCGCCTCACACCTCGAGCACGGCACCGAGCGCTTCATCCCGATGGAAGAGGTCTTCCGCTCGCAGATGGTGGTGCTGACAGCGCAGCAGGCCGCGGACACCGGCGATCGCGACGTGAGTATTCCTGAGATCTAACCGACGGTATCCGGATGAAACTGAGCGGGGCGCTGCCGGTGCTGAAGTACCCGGTAACGGGCATTCTGTGAGGAAGGCGACATGAACCGGCGTGAAGGATTCACACTGATAGAGCTTCTCGTGGTTATCGCAATCATCGCGATCCTCGCCTCGATCCTGTTTCCCGTGTTCGCACGGGCACGGGAAAGGGCGCGGCAGACCTCCTGCCTGTCCAACCTGCGGCAGATCGGCGTGGCTCTTGCGATGTACTACGACGACTATCAGAGGCTGCCCTGGGACGATCTGACCGAGGGAGGCGCGCCGGAGGGCACGGCTCCGACATGGACATGGCGGCTGATGCTATATCCCTACGTGATGAATGCGCAGCTATTCGCCTGCCCGAGCGCGTCGGGGCTGACCGACTTCGATGCCACCTACCCGGATTACTGGGATATGGCCGGCTACGCGATCAGTCAGGTCCACTGGGACGACGATCTCGGAACGGATGCAGATCCCCCGCCGGGGCACACCATGGAGGCAATCCGAAAGCCGTCGGAGGTTATCATCATCACCGATTACATTGGTGACCACATGCTCACCCACTACGGCACCCAGGAGCACGGGTTCGTGCGACAGGACGAGGCCGCCACTCGTCATAACGGTGGATGCAACTACCTCTTCCTCGACGGGCACGTGAAGTGGCTGGCTCCAACGCAGGTGCACTGCTCCGACGAACTCTGCTACTGGTCTATCGCGCCCTGATCCGGCGGTAGCGGAACAGGCTCAGGTTGCTGGCCGGTGCCCCTGCCGCTCAGCGGGCCAGAGCACCGTCCTGAATGCGCACCGCCGGGGGAGACTCGCTGATGCAGCGCGGTGGCGCGGGCATGGCTTACCGCCCGGCGTACCATTGCTCAAAGTAGTCGCGGCTGCGGGCTATCGCGCGTTGCATCCAGTCGAGGTTATCCGCGAACCAGCGCACGGTCTCACGGATGCCCCGCTCCCACTCAATCTGCGGCTTCCAGCCTACAGCGGCGATCTTTGAGGCGTCCATCGCGTACCGGATGTCATGGCCGGGCCGATCCTCCACGTGGCGGATCAGGCTTTCCGGCTTTCCGAGTTCATCGATGATGAGCCGGATCGTCTCCATGTTGGGCCGTTCGTTGCCACCATGGATGTTGTACGCCTCGCCGGACGGCGCGTTTTCGAGCAATAGCATCAGCGCTCGACAGTGGTCTTCCACGTGAAGCCAGTCGCGGATCTGCATGCCGTCGCCATAGACGGGCAGATGTTCGTCATGCAGGGCTCTCCAGGTGAAGAATGGGATCAGCTTCTCTGGATACTGCCACGGACCATAGTTGTTTGAGGGTCTGGCGATGATCACGGGAAGACCGTAGGTAACGAAGTAGGAGTGCGCGAGACGATCCGCACCGGCCTTTGTCGCAGAGTAAGGGTTGCGCGGATTCAGCGGGTCGTCTTCGGTGAAGGGTTCATCGAAGCAGGCTCCGTAAACCTCGTCGGTTGAGACGTGCAGGACCCTTTCAACCTCGGCAGCGCGCGCCGCCTCGAAGACACGGAAGCTGCCCGTGAAGTTCGTCTCAACTGCAGCTTCCGCGGAGATAATCGAGCGGTCAACATGGCTCTCCGCGGCGAGGTGAGCCACCGCCTGTATCCCCTCCATCGCCGCCTCGATGGTCGCTCGATCGCAGATGTCCCCCTCGACGAATTCGAGGCGCGGATCGTCGAGCACCCCGGCGAGGTTCTCGCGGCTGCCCGCATAGGTCAGCTTGTCGAGGACACGTACGGACGCATCACTTCTCGTCCGCAGGACGTGGCGCACGAAGTTGCTCCCGATAAATCCCGCGCCGCCTGTCACCAGCAGTTGCATCTTTTCTCTCCCTTCAGCTTCGGCAGCGCCTCGACCGCTCACAGATTCTGGACGTATGGATTCTCCAGAGCTTCTTTCCTGAGCGTGGAAGCCCCACGGTGACCTGGAAGGATGCGCGTCCGGGGGGAGAAATCTCGCATGATTCGGGTGAGCGAGCGTACGAGTGCGTCGTTACTGCCGCCGGGGAGGTCGGTGCGACCGACGCTACCGGCAAAGAGCGTGTCTCCGGTGAAGAGCGCATCATCCACCGCAATACACACTCCCCCCGGGCTGTGCCCGGGCGTGTGACATATTCTTGCAGTGAGCGTACCGATCTCGCAGGAATCTCCCTCGTCGATTGTCTCGTCCGGGCATGAGGGTTCGACGCCACCCACCATCGAGGCCCAGAATGCCTGTGGCTTCTGGATGGCATTGCGTTCAGCGTCGTGGATCAGGATCTTCGCGCCGGTTGCATTCCTGACTGCGGCGTTGCCCGCGACATGATCCACATGTCCGTGGGTATTGAAGATGTACTCGATCTCAAGCTCATCACTCTCGATCTGATCGAGTATGCGTTCAGGCTCTCCGCCCGGGTCAATGACAAAGCCCCGACGTGTCTCGGGGCAGCCGACTACATAACAGTTCGCCTCGAGCGTTCCTACGACCAGTGTGCTCAGCGTCATCCGGTGGTCCCTCCCGGTCATGCAAGCGTGGGCGTATCTATCGCGCTTATCAGTGTCATCTTCTCATCCTCGCGAAGCTGGCCCGAGCGCGTCTTGACCCTCCGGACGTAATCGCGGTCGTAGGCGTCGAGCTTTCCGGCGCGGCGCAGTTGCTCGCTGCCGCCCGAGAGGTTCCCCATCAGGACGAGCAACTCGCCCAGCAGGTAGCGGTAAGCGCGGTTATCGGGAGCGATCCGGCAGGTTCGACGCATCACCTTCACGGCTGCAGGGCGGCGGTCCAGGCGCAACAGCGCGGAGGCGAGACGGATATGATAGAAGTCGTCAAGTGGCGCGCATTGGGTGGCCTGAAAGTACGCCCTTGCCGCCAGCGCCCATTCACGCGCCCTCACATGCAACTCACCGAGCTTGTACCGGTAAAGGCCCTCGTCGGGATCCAGAGCGATGGCGCAATGAAGCGCCTCCTCCGCCATCGTGGTGTCACCGATGCGGACATAAAGCTCGGCAAGACGGTAAACATAGTAGGCTCGGTCAGGGTCACAATCGACCGCAAGCTCCATCTCGTAGATGGCCTCCCGCACCTGTCCTGCGCGGGCAAGCAGGTCGGCCATGCAGAAGTGCGCCTCGGCATTATTCGGGTCTCTGGACAGCGCCTGTTGGTACGCCTGACGCGCGCGGTCATCTCGATCGGCAAGAGCGTAGGAGTCGCCCATGCCGACGTACGCGCGCGCATTCCTGTTGTCCAGTTCCGCCGCGCGGCGGTAGCTTGCGATCGCATCGCCGACGTTGTCCTCTGACGCGTGCAGGTCGCCCGCTTCGCAGTGACGCCCGGACAGGCGTCTTCGCATCTCCTCCCCGTTTCTTCTCCTTGCTGTCGCCATCGATCTCACATCGCCTGCGTGGGTCGCATTTCAGAATTCGCGGTCGCTGCTGAGAAGCAGTGTGACCGGCCCGGAGTTAACAAGAGATACTGCCATCTTCTCTCCGAAGGCCCCGCGCGCCACGCTTAGACCCGTTCCCGCCACGTAGGCGGCAATATCGTCCATCAGCCCGGCGGCCTGCTCCGGTGAGCACGCTCCGGTGAAGCTGGGGCGTCTGCCCTTTCGACAATCGCCGCAGAGCGTGAAGTTGGGCACCAGCAACACTTCGCCTCCGATATCCGAGACCGAAAGGTTCATCTTCCCCTCGTCATCCTCGAAGATACGGAGGTTGGCTATCCTGTCGGCGATCAAACGGGCATCGTCATGCGTGTCGCCCTCCGCGCAACCGACGAGGACCAGGAGGCCCCGATCTATCGCACCGACAACCTCGCCATCGACCTCAACCGCTGCTTCACTCACGCGCTGCACGACTGCTCTCACCGAACGAGCAACTCCTTTTGGGTATTGCCTGATAGTATACTTCCTTGTACCCTACCACAGCACCTCCCGTCAACACCGCCATGCGCGGGGAGCGGAGACGAACGCCCGTGGTGATCACATGGCCCCGCCGCTGCCGACACAACGCACGCAGGTGCGAGCAGGAGCATGTGGCAGCCGTTCGATGGGTTCCGAGTTGATGGACTGCAGAATAGGGGTGCGCCCGAGGCCCGTTCTCTGCCCTGAGCGGCGAGCCGCGCAACAAGATCATCTTTGTGGGCGCCCGGGAATCATCCTCCGCGCCAGACATCACGCATGGTCCAGGCGGTGAGTCGCTGAAAGGTGCCGTCACCGCCGGTAATGTCGACGCAGATGCGGTTGCTGTCCGAGCGGGTGGGGTAGATCCGTTCGGTTACACAGGCCCGGTCATTGGCAAAGACCTCCACCACCGAGCGGTCCACGAACACCCGGAGGTGCAGCGGCTCATCGGGCAGCAATGTCAGCGGGCCGCTGCTTACCCGCGTTTCAGCAGCCGGATCTTGGCTCGAACGCGTTGAGTCGATCCCGAGCGCGCTCGCATGGTTGTCGAAGAATACCTCGGTGCGCTCCTCCCTGTCCGGCGAGCAGCGGACCGCGATAGCGAAACGCGCCGCCGGCTCCATCGAGATGGTGGCTTCGATCTCCACGCAGTCGCCGGTCAGTTCAAGCTCCCGTTGATCTCCGGCATTCAGGTCAATCCCGGCATAGCTGATACTCTGCCCGCGCAACTGGCGAAGCTCTTCTGCCGGTTCACAGCTCAGCCGCCCATCAGGGAGAATCGACAGCACACGCGGAAGTGACATCACGCCCGACCAGCCCGCGTCAAGTTGAGCCTGCGTGGAGCGGGCCTCGCGCAGCCAGCCCCAAAGGATCCGTCGCCCCTGCGGACACTCGAAGCTCTTTCCCGCGTAGAAAGCCGGGCTGAAGTCGGCCAGGCCCTCAGTCCGCGGGACGAACTCTTCGTCGGCCCAGTCGCCTGAGAGGTACATCTGTCTGCCGAGCGTAGAAACCAGCAGCAGGTGGCGGTCCCCCAGGGAAAAGAAGTCCGGGCACTCCCACATCTCGCCGTGGCTGTCGAGATCGCCTGTGGCGAGTGGGCCGAGGTAGTCCCAGGCCATGAGATCAGTGGAGCGGTAGAGCAGGGCCGCACCACCCTGGTCCCTGATGCCCGACCCGATCAGCATGTACCACGCGTGACCGTCCCGCCAGACACACGGGTCTCGAAAGCCGACCACGTCGAGCCCCTCCGGCGGCTCGGTGATCACCGGGTTCTGTGGCGACTTCTCCCAGGTGAGCATGCCGTCGCGGCTCATGGCGAGCGACTGACTTTCCCGCCGCCCACGCGGGAGACCGTCCGCGGGAGTAATGCCCGCGTAGGCGATGGTGGGGGTGCCGTCATCACGGATGAAGGCGCAGCCGGTGAAGCAACCGTTCTGATCCACTCCCGTGGTGCGCGGCTCCAGCGCGATCGGCCAGTCCTCCCAGTGTAGCAGATCCTCGCTCACCGCGTGTCCCCAGTGTATATCACCCCACCGCGCCTCTGCGGGGTTATGCTGGTAGAAGAGATGATAGCGTCCATTGAAGAAGATCGGCCCATTGGGGTCGTTCATCCAGTTGGCGGGCGGAAGGAAGTGATAGCGAGGGCGATGTGGATCATCCTTGAACCGCTCCTCCGCTTCGCCACGCTCTCTGCGAAGTTGCTCGATCGTCTGCTTACTCATGACAACTCCTCCCGCAATCGGCGATCAGGCGCATTTGTGCATAGCTTCCCCGTCGGTACGTCGAGCCCTGCAAGGGAGTCTATTCATCGCCGGTGAATCGTATCTCCAAAGCAAACCCGCGCGAACGGAGTGATGACATGAGCGACTATCTGCAGGTCTTCTGCACGGCCGGCTGCCGCTCTGAAGCGGAAAAGATTGCCGAGGCCCTTGTTGAGCAGCGGTTGGCCGCCTGCGCGCAGATCGCCGGACCGATCACCAGCATCTTCCGCTGGGAGGGCGAAGTCGAGCACGCTGAGGAGTGGTTGCTTCTGATGAAGACCACTGTCGAGGCGTACCCGGCAATGGAGCGAGTGATCCTTGAGATGCACTCGTATGATACGCCGGAGATTACAGCGGTACCGATCGAGCGCGGTAGCGCGGGGTACCTGCAGTGGCTGGATGATTCGGTCGCTCGCGCCTGAACAGAGGACCATCCGGCTCGTGTGTGGAATGGGACGCTTGGTTCCTCCGGCGCGGTAAGACGCTCGGCCATCATGCGCGGAATGAGATCGATGGAGACTCGCTCCTTGCGGCAGTCAGACCGTCGCGCATTAGTCGGCTGACGTTCGGGAGACCGGACTACTCTAACGGTCTCGAGCAATCGCGTGATGATCCACCGCCGCGCCGCAGTCGCAGCGAGAGGGGATAATCATGCAGATCAGAACTGTCGCCGTATTCGGCGCATCCGGCAAACTCGGCAGGCACTTCATCCCGCTGATGCTCGAGCGCGGAATGAAGGTCCGCGCGCTCGTACATCAGACTCCGGTTGAGTCTGAGGACGTGGAAAGCATCAGCGGATCGATCACCGATCCGCGAATCGTAGCGGAAGTGATCGCCGGAGCCGATGCCGTGGTGCAACTCGCCACGACCAAGGAGGACCCGGACACCTTTTTCGATGTTGCGGTGAAGGGAACGCTCAATGTGCTGGAAGGCTGTCGTCATCAGGAGATCGAGCAGCTGGTACTGCTCGGCGGGGATGCGGCGTTCGGCATCTGGTTCTACGAGCAGCCCGTCCCGATCAACGAAAACCATCGCCTGATGGCCTATCCCGGCTATTACGCCTTTACGAAGGTCATGGAAGAGGTGATGGCCGAGCAGTACGGAATCCAGTACGGGGTGCCGTACACGATCCAGCGTTGCTCATGGGTGTTTGAGCGGAGCGATCTCCTCGGGCACTTCTCTCTGCTCGAGAACGTAGATCCTGCGGAACCGGGCCACGGATTCGGCGAGGTGCCTGACGAGATAATGGCACTCGTCGAGGCAGGGGAGGAGCGGGTGGCCGCCCAGGTCGATGCCGGGGGCACTCCCTACCATCGTCATATCGTGCACATCGACGACGTGGTGCAGGCCTTTGGACTGATCCTCGGCAATCCGGCCACGATCGGTGAGAGCTTCAATATCGCAGGCCCGGCCCCGTTCAACTACCGCGCGGCGACCGATTATCTCTCGGAGCGTACCGGAGTGCCGACGATCGATGTGCCGTGTCAGGGCTATCACTCCTTCGAGATAGACATCAACAAGGCTCGCTCGATACTGGGGTACCGTCCGGAGAATGACATCTTTCAGATGATCGATCGAGCACTGGAGTATCATGAAGGTCCATTGGAGGCACACTCATGACCGCAATCGATATCGGATCGCGACTTGAACTGATGGTGGATGACTACCTCATCGAGGAGATGGCTGGTGCGGCACTGCAACTGCAACATCCCACCCCGCAGGAGACCGTGATGGTCTTTGACCGCCCATGGGAGGGCACCGGCTGCGGCTACGTCACGGTATTTGAGGATGAGAGGCGCTATCGTATGTACTACAAGGCATGGCACCTCGATGTTCAGGAGGACGGCGTCACCGGCGCCGCGGACGGCTCCTCGCTGGACATCTGCGTCGCGGAGAGCAGCGACGGCATCAACTGGGAGCGGCCCGAGGTGGGATTGTTCGAACATGATGGCTCGACCGCCAACAACATCGTGTTTGCCGGTCCCGGCTCCCACGGCTTCGCGCCCTTCAGGGATCAGAAGCCGGATGTGCCGGAGGAGGCGCGATACAAGGCGGTCGGTGAAGGCAAGACGAGCGAGGGTCTTCGCGTGATCTGGGCGCATCAGTCTCCCGACGGCATCCACTGGTCGCGCATGCGGGATGAGCCGGTGATGGATTGCTGTGCCTTCGACTCGCAGAATCTGGCATTCTTCGACGAGACTCGCAGAGAGTATCGCGCCTACGTGCGCGACTTCACCGGCGGGGAGATCGGCAAGGGCATACGCGGGATCAAGACCGCCACCTCCCCGGATTTCCTGCAGTGGACGGAGCCCGAGTGGCTCGACTACCCAGGCGCACCGGAGGAGCAGCTTTACACGAATCAGATCTACCCTTATTATCGCGCACCGCACATATTCGTCGGGCTGCCCGCGCGTTATGTGGAGCGCGGCTGGTCGCCTGCGATGCGCGAGCTTCCCGATTCGGTCAATCGGGAGCGGCGCGCGCTCACCCAGGAACGCTACGGCACCGCGCTGACTGATACGGTGTTGATGACGAGCCGCGACGGCCGGACCTTCCGGCGCTGGGACGAGGCATTCCTGCGGCCGGGAATCGAGCGTCCCGGTACCTGGGCCTACGGCGATCACTATATGCAGTGGCAGATCATCGAGACGGATTCGGCGTTACCGGGCGCGCCAACGGAGCTGTCGCTCTACGCGGTAGAGGGCTACTGGCAGGGCAGCGCCTGCAGCCTGCGGCGGTATTCGCTGCGCCTGGACGGCTTCGTGGCGCTCAGCGCGCCACTTGCAGGCGGGGAGATGGTGACCAGGCCGCTGAGCTTCGATGGTGAGAGACTGCTGCTGAACTACGCATCCTCAGCGGCAGGTGAGATTCGTGTGGAGGTGCAGGACGCCTCCGGCGCGGCGATCGACGGGTTCACGCTCGATGACTGCGATCCACTGATCGGCGACACACTCGAGCGAGTTGTCACCTGGCGCGGGAGTGAGGGCGGTCTCAACGCACTCAGGGAGAGGCCGATTCGTCTGAGGTTCGTGCTGCGCGACGCAGATCTGTTCAGCCTCAGGTTCGCTTGAAGGGCTACCTCGACGTAAGGAGTCGATCGAACGGCAGGGCATTACCACGCATATGGCGAACCTGTCGTCCGGCGATCGTAGGGGGCATAAGATCCCGAACTGTTCTGAGTGTCAGGAGGAGAGGCGCATGGCGTTGCGTCGGCCCCGCCCGCGACGCGGGGTTCGAGTATTGACAGGAACCGTACGCGTGGTTGCCGCGGTAGTTCTTGCGACTGCCGCGAGTGCTGCGCTCGCAGACCTGGACCTTCAGACGGTGAACTTCTACCGGGTTCTTCCGGTGGTGCTTACCGGTGAGGGAATATTGTACATACTGACACTTGGTGGTGGTGCGGTGGCGGGCCCGGTGCTTCTGCTGACAGTGGCGCTGACCTTCGTGTTGCGCGCGGGCATTGCGGTCATAACCGCTCTGCTATCGCCGCAGGCGGGAGGTGGTCTGATCGCAGGAGCACAGTTCTACCATGCGGCCTACTGGCCGTCGGCAGTCGCGCAGGTGCTGCTTATGGCGTTAATGTTGCGCGTGATACGGCCGCTGATCCGGCGCAAACGCAGGAGGCCGGTGCGCCCTTCTCAGCAGGCCGAGGAGATCGCCGAGGCGGAGAGCAAGGAGCTTCTGCTCGTGGCCCTCAATGAATCGCCGGACGAGCCGCCTGAGAGTCCGACGGCGCTCGAGGAGCAACAGATCGGTGACCTCGTCGAGGTAGGGGAGGCGCAGACGAATGGGAGCGATCAGCCTGAGGCACAGGAACAGTCGCTGCCTTTCGAGGATGGTTCCCGGGAAGCTACGCCGCGTCAGGATGACGGGGCGCCGAACGCTGCCTCGACCGGCGAAGTGGATACTCACTCTGTGACCGACCTTGAGCCTGATGACGACTACTCGCTGCCACCAGGAGTGATCGACGCACGTCCGGGGATTGAGGCCGATGAATCCTCGGAAATGGTTGAGGATCGAGGGCACGCGGGGGCAGAGACGGGCGCAGAGCAGGCTGAGGACGGTGCGGGGGAAGAAGTTGAGGAGACTGAGACAGCGACCGAGTCGGAGCTTGATTCGGAAACTGATTATCCGCTGCCGCCGGGAGTCGTTGACGCTTGTGGCCCTAATGGGTTGACCGAAACGCGTGAAGCACAGGCCGAGGAGGCAGGAAGAGAGACCGCGGAAGAGCAGGTGGATGAGCACGAGGAGCAGGTAGTCGAACCGGAAGCATCTTCGGTCGGGGATCAGGATACCGCAGTACTGGAGCCTGTGGAACAGGGCACGACCGAGTTCGACCTCGGTGAGGTGACGCCGCCCGAGAACCTGCAGGAGATGGTCAGCGTCATCTCAGATGCGGCTGGAGAGAACTCTGAGGTCAGAGTCTGGGGCACATCCGATGGTCGTAGCGTGCTTGCAGCGGTTCCCGCAGGCACACCTGCGGCGGATACAGCGAGCCATGCCGACGGACTCGTGAAGGCGCACCTGCGTCTCTGCGCGGAGTTGGGCACCAACGGGGACTGTCGGCAACTGGCGATGACCTCGGCGGGCGGCTGGTCGGTGCAGGCGCTCGATGACGCCGGTGGCGTGATGCTGGTGATGGCCACGCGCAACGGAAGCAAGATCGAACGGCTCAGGCTTGCGACCGAGCGCACCGCACAGGCGTTGCGAGGCATGGCGGCGACGGCAGGAGCGGTTCCCCGTCCACGCGAAGCGGATGATCTTCCGCTGAGCCCCGAAGATGCGCTGGGTGAGATTATCAACTCCACTGCCCGGGCAGTCGGAGGGGAATATGTTGAGGGATGGCGAGCATGGCGCGGTCCGCACCGACGGTTGATCGCCGCAATCGCGCCATCGGAAGGTGAGGCGGAGAATGTCGCGTCGATGGCGGCCGGGGCCATTGCTCCGGTCGAGCGCTTTGCTGATGCAATCGCGCTCGATGGACCACGATGGCTGGCGCTGTCAACGGACTCCGCAGTGCTCGTACTTGTCTGGGCGCAGATCGGCGAGGAACCGGCAGTAATGGCCGTGAGGACATCGGGAGATGCGGCGATCGGACGTGCGCGATGGGAACTCGGGGAGATAGCCCGGCACGCACAGCCGTGATTCCGGGCAGGCTGCAGGGAGTAACAGGTGGATCGAATAGCGGACTGGTTCCGAAGCATCATGAGCAGTATCAGAGCCTGGTGGCTGAGGGTGCGAGCCCCGGGCCGGTTTCTCTGTGATTCATGTCGGTACGATTACGGAGATGCGTGCACCCGCCGGGAGAGACCGAACGCAAGGCGCTGTCCGGACTATCGGCCGCGCTGAGATATTCGTGTTTCAGGCACCTGCGTTGAGACTGACAGAGGCGGCCGAGATCGAACAGAATAAGCCCATGTTGCTCTCAGCGCCGCTTATCTTATGGAAACGAGGGGTTAACCCATGCTCGTGGCACCTTCAATGCTGGTCGCAGATTTCGCCCGCCTGGGCGAAGACTGTCGCGCTCTTGAGGAGGCGGGCGCAGACTGGTTGCACTGGGACGTGATGGATGGACACTTTGTGCCGAATCTCACTCATGGAGCGTTGCCGATGGCGGCCTGTCGTGAGGAGACATCGCTCATCTTCAATGCTCATCTGATGATCTCGGAGCCGCTTCGCTACCTCGATGAGTTTGTCGAGGGCGGGGCGGAGATCATCGCCGCTCACATTGAGGCTGAGGATGATGCGCGCGAGTTCCTCGAGGCGGTGCGCGAGGCGGGGGGTCGTCCGGGGCTCGCGATCAACCCCGATACTCCTGCCGACCAGATCGAGCAGCTTCTACCCCTGCTGGAGATGATCACGGTGATGGGTGTCTTCCCCGGCTTTGCGGGACAGGAGTTCATCGAGGACACGGTGAAGAAGGTAGCCCAGATTCGGAGCATGATCGGCGATCGCGGAGTTCACATTCAAGTGGATGGTGGGGTTGATACCGGGAACATCGAGCGCCTCTGCCGCGCGGGAGCGGACGTAATCGTCTCTGGATCGTTCGTGCTCCAGCACCCGGAGGGATACGCCACCGCCATCGAGCAACTCCGCGCTCTCGAACCTGATTCGGGAGACTGAAGAGGGCCCCGCCGGGCCTCCGTGCTGCTTGTCAATTCGCAGTCTTTGCTGTTATACTGCCCATCACACCGGACGGAGGCGCCCGGTAGTGTACCTGTGTACGCACTGATGGCCCATGGTCAAGCGAAAAGGTAGCGGGGAGGATACAGAATGTCTGCGGAAGCATATGTCACATTCTCACTCACCGTGGCGGAGGGTAAGCGTCTGATAGCGAAGGGGCTGGCCCGTCTGCCGCAGGTGGAACGGGCGATGGCCGAGGGAATCGTGGTCATAACGCGCAGCACTACCTCTGGATACGTACTGGAGGAACTGCTGGGAGAGTCGGTGGATCGCAGCAGCTTCGTTACCGGCAGGACCCTGCCCGCCGGCCATCCGGAGCGAGGGGAGATGCTCTCGGCAGATATGCCCGAGGCGGTCCTGCGAGCCGGGGTGCGGGACGAACACTATGATGAGGGCGCTCTTGTGGACGAGTTATCCGCGGGCGATGTGATTGTGAAGTCGCCGAACGCTCTGGACTACCGGCGGGGAGTGGTAGGCTACCTGATCGGCGCCCCGACGGGCGGCACGGTCGGGAAGTATCTTGGACCTGCGCACGGGAAGCACCTGCACTTCGTCGCTCCCTGCGGTCTTGAGAAGCAGGTGGCGAGCGATCTTGTGCAGGCATCCAGGCTTATGGCCGAGGCTGGTGAGAAGGGTGAGGGGCCTGCCCTGTGGACTACCCCGGCGCAGATTGTGACTGAACTGGATGCGATCGAACTGCTGACCGGCGCCGGAGCTATGCAGGTGGCCGCCGGTGGGGTGATGGGCGCTGAGGGTGCGGTGTGGATTACCGCGTTCGGGACAGAGGCGGAGATTGCGGCTGTGAACGCGCACGTCGAAGAGGTTCACGGCGAGCCGGATATGCTTGAATACGTTCAGGGTTGACGGCAGCGGGCGTACGCGAGGGGAATGCGATGGGGACTGGAGAGCGAAGATCTGACGAGCAGTATCCGGAGAGCGCCTGGTGGGAGGAGCAGAAGGATGACGTTCATTGCCTGCTGTGCCCCCAGGGATGTCGGATATCCGACGGGCGTCTGGGTGTGTGCGGCGCCCGCAAGAACGTCGGCGGAACGCTGAGATCGATCAACTACGGTGAGATCACCTCGGCGACGATGGATCCAATTGAGAAGAAGCCGCTCTATCACTTCCGACCGGGCTCAGATGTGCTGTCACTGGGCAGCTTCGGCTGCAATCTCAGTTGTGGTTTCTGTCAGAATTACACGATCTCGCAGGGCCGCCCTCCGACCCGGCCGTTGAGTCCTGAGCAGGCCGCTCAGTTGGCCGAGGAGCGAGAAGGTAACATCGGGATCGCATACACTTACAACGAGCCGATCATCTGGTTTGAGTACGTGCGAGACACGGCGAAGTTGCTCAGGGAAAAGGGACTTGTCAATGTGCTGGTCACTAACGGCCTGATCTGCGACGAGCCGCTGGAGGAACTGCTCCCGCTCATAGACGCCATGAACGTCGACATCAAGGCAATGTCGGATGAGTTCCATCGGAAGCTGTGCGGCATCTCGTCCGGAGAGCAGGCGCGCCGCACGGTCGAGAAGGCATGGGGACGCTGCTCGGTGGAGATCACGAATCTGCTCGTGACCGACGAGAATGATAGCGAGGACGATGTGCGGGCACTTGTGGATTGGGCGGCGAGTGTGTCACCGGACCTGCCACTGCACATATCGCGTTACCATCCCGTATACAAGTTCACTGCGCCATCTACGCCGGTCGATCGGATCGAGCGTGCCGCGGAGATCGCGCGAGAGAAGCTCAACTACGTGTACGTGGGTAACATCGCGGTTAATGGCGGTGGCGACACTGTTTGCCCGAGCTGTGGAGAAGTTGCGGTTCGGCGCAGCGGATACAGCACGGTGAGTCGTCTCAATGAGGAAGGGACCTGTCCCGGGTGCGGAGGTACGCTGAATGTCTCCCTCTGAGTTCGGTCTACTGAGCATTCACCGGCGTGCGGGTGCATGGGTGCGCCGCTTCCGTCAGGTCAGCGGTGTTCTCGCGCGCTTCGGTTTCGGCTCCGCGGTGCAGATGGCGGGGCTGGGGCGCTTTCTTCCCACACGATGGCGGGGGCTTGAGGAAGAAGGCAAGGCGGAGATCGACCCGGCGGTGCGGGTACGTATGGTCTTCGAGGAGCTTGGCGCCACGGCGATCAAGCTCGGGCAGGCGCTGAGCGCGCGCACCGACATACTGCCGCTGGACTATGCGCGGGAGTTGCGTAAGCTGCAGGAGGAACTACCCTCCGTCAGCTTCGATGAAGTGCGGCAGATGGTCGAGTCCGAGCTTGCTGAGCCCCTGGACGAACTCTTCCTTGAGTTCGATCCTAAGCCGGTGGCGACTGCGTCACTCAGCCAGGTTCATCGCGCGGTGACACGCACCGGTGAGACGGTGGCCGTTAAGGTGCAGAAGCCTGAGATTGAGGAGCAGGTTGAGACCGACCTTGACATCCTCGTGCGGGCGGCGCGCTACGTGGAGCAGCGTGTCGAGTGGGCGGAGGCGCACAATGTCGCCGATACCGCCAAAGATTTCGCCCATCAGCTTCGCGAGGAACTCAACTTCCTCACCGAGGCCCGTTCGACCGAGCGTCTGCGCGAGGACATGAAAGAAGACGACAGAACGAAAGTCCCGCGCGTATTCTGGTCGCTGACCCGCAGACGCGTCCTGACCATGGAGTTCATTGAGGGGATCAGCCTCGGCGACATAGAGGAACTCGACAGGGCAGATGTCAACCGGCGGCAGCTTGCCGACGATTTCGCCGAGATAATGCTCAAGCAGATCTTCTACGAGGGATACTTTCACGCCGATCCCCATCCGGGGAACCTGCGCTATACTCCAGATGAACAGATCGCTTTTCTCGACTGCGGTAACGTCGGATTGATGGGCAGACGGCTGAGGGATGCGTTCATTCGCCTGCTGATGGCGGTACTGGATCAGGATGCGGAGGCCGTATTCGACCAGGTCGTGGTGATCGGCGCCATCAGCGAAGGCACGAACCTGCGGGACCTCGAAGCGGACATGGAGAGCCTGATCAGTCACTACGGCCAGGACCTGCGGACAAGCGGGCAACTCGGCGAGATGCTCGAGGAGATCATGGGAATCATCTTCGAGCACAGAATCAGGATGCCCACGATATTTCCGCAGCTTACGAGAGCGCTGGCAGTCACGGAGGGCGTCTGCCTCGAGCTTAATCCCGACTTTGACTTCGAGGCGGCTGCGAGCAAGACGGCCGAGATGGTCTATCGGGACTGGTTCAGTCCACGGCACCTGTTTGAGGAGTTGGTGGATGCGGCGCGTTCGCTGCGGCGGTACTCGTTACGGCTGCCGCGGCAGGTGAGCAATGTTCTGGCGCAGGGCCTGGCCGGCGGACTGACGATGCAGTTTCGGCCGACCGGCTTCGAGCGCGTCCTGCACAGGCTGGATGCGATGGTGAACCGGGTCTCCTTCGCCATTGTGATTGCGGCGATCATACTCTCGTCGGCGATCATCTTCACCAGTGAGGCTCCAACGGTGGTCGAAGGCCCGGGAAGAGTTCTCTCGATTGTGTACGTGGTTGCAGGGGTGCTGATGGGCGGCTGGCTGTTGTATTCCATCGTGCGCTCCGGCAGGCTTTGACGTCGAACGGATGCTTCTCGCGAAGCCCGGCTTCTGACCGGAGCCTCGCATGAGGGCGTGCGACAGAGTGATTGCAGGAGAGGCGTGAGCCGCGTTGTCGAAGCGATGCACGAGTGTCGGGCGAGACGGGATCTGCGTCCATGATGCGGAGCAGTTACGTCGCGCTGCGGGCCTTCCACTCGTGCTGGCGTCTGCCTCGCCACGTCGCGCCGATCTCTTGCGACAGGTCGGGATAGCGTTCGAGGTCCAGGTGTCTGAGGTTGTGGAGGATGCCGCAGCCTCAGAAGCAGGCCCGGCCGCGGTGGCGGCCGAGCATGCGAGGAAGAAGGCCCTCGCGGTGTCTGCAGAGCAGCCGGATCGATTCGTGCTCGGGGCAGATACCGTGGTCGTGTGCAACGGGAGTCTTCTTGGCAAGCCGGAGAGTGAGGAACAGGCAGAGGAGATGCTGCGCCTGCTCTCTGGCAGGACGCATGAGGTCATAACAGCGGTGGCGCTGGCGTTTGGAGGGACGGCTGGACCGGCGGTCTTTGCTGAAGATCAGGTTCGCACCCGGGTGGTATTCCGGGAACTCAGCGACGAGGAGATCGATGCCTACGTCGCGACCGGTGAGCCGATGGACAAGGCGGGAGCCTACGGGATCCAGGAACGTGGGGCCTTGCTGGTCGACAGAATCGATGGTTGCTATTTTAACGTGGTGGGGCTGCCGCTGAGCAGGATGTGGGAACTGCTGCGCGGCCGGGGGCTGTGTGATATGTGTGGGTGGATGAACGGTACAGGACACTGAGTTCGACCAGAAAACACAAGAAATGCCGTCAGAAGCACAATCGAGTTCGATGCTGAGCACCAGGAGAAGCATGCTCAGGCAGCGTGCTTTCACAAGAATAACACGCACCTTCGGGCGCCTCGTGGGGCGGCTGTCGAGTGATCTGGGGATCGATCTCGGCACCGCCAACACGCTCGTGCACGTCAAGGGGCGTGGCATCATGTTGCGCGAGCCCTCTGTAGTGGCGGTTAACAGCAGCACCGGCAGGGTGCTGTCAGTGGGCGAGGATGCGAAGCGGATGGTGGGGCGAACGCCCGCGCAGATTCGTGCGGTGCGGCCGTTGCGCGACGGCGTAATAGCGGACTTTGACACCACCGAGGCGATGTTGCATCATTTCATCGAGAAAGTCCTCTCACGGCGGTTCTGGGAGCATCCGCGAGTGGTTATCGGTGTGCCATCTGGCATAACCGAGGTTGAGCGACGGGCCGTTGAAGAGGCCGCGCGACGCGCCGGGGCATGGGCCGCCCTCGTCATCGATGAGCCGATGGCGGCGGCGATCGGGGCCGGAATGCCCGTCGGCGAGGCGGTCGGTAGCATGGTGGTGGACATTGGCGGAGGTACGACCGAGGTCGCGGTCATCTCGTTGGGCGGTATCTGCACCCAACGGTCGGTGCGGGTGGCGGGTGAGGAGATGGATGAGGCGATAACCACCTACGTGCGCCATGAGATGAATCTCTACATTGGAGAGAGCACGGCCGAGCAGGTGAAGATAGATATCGGATCGGGCTTCCCACTGGACGAGGAACTGGAGATGACCATTCGAGGCAAGGATCTCGTATCCGGCCTTCCGCGGAGCGTGGTGTTGACCTCCCAGCAGGTGCGGGAGGCCATTCGTGAGCCGCTCGGCATCATCGTTGAACTGGTAAAAGAGACCCTGGACGAAACGCCGCCTGAACTCGCCGCCGATGTGATGAACAGAGGTATCATGCTTGCGGGGGGGGTCTCTCTGCTTCGGGGCCTCGACCAGCTCATTAGTGCCGAGACCGACGTCCCGGTTTACGTTGCAGAGGATCCGCTTACATCAGTTGTGATGGGTACCGCGCGCTATCTCGACGAGCTTGATGGTTTCCCGATGCACTGATGAGAAGAGAAGATGCGTATCAGATCAACTGGACGCCGATAATCGTGATGGTGGCACTTGCTGCGGTGCTGACCTTCACCCAGCATCGTGCGAGGGCGAGCGGTGACATTGGGCTTGCCTGCCGGGGTGCCCGGCGGGTTGTCTGGTCGGTGCAGTCCGGCCTCACGCGTGGAGGCAGAGTGCTGAGGAGAATCGCCGTAGCTGCATATCGCGGCCAGGAGCTTGTCATCGAGAACGAGCGCCTGCGCCGGGAACTGGCCTATCTGGAGTCCGAGAAGCTCCGGATGTGGAGCTACTACCTCGAGAATCGCGCGATGAGACGCAGTCTTGGTTGGGATGGCTCCGGTCCGGTGAGCTTTGGGGTGGGGCGAGTGATCGACTGGTCGTCCGATCACTACCGCCAGCGGGTGACGATCGAGAGCAACCGGGAGCTTGAGCGCGGGAACGTGGTTCGAACGGAGGCAGGCCTGGTAGGACGGGTGATCGAGGCTCAGGGACGGCGGGGCGTCGTCGTGCTGCTGCTGGATTCAGAGAGCGCGGTGGCGGCGCAGATCGAGCGCGAGGGCGGCGAGCAGGGAATGATCTACGCGGCCCCGGATGTTCCCGGAGATCGCTATCTGCTGCAGATGAGCAAGCTGCCACCCGATGCCGACGTGCGCGTGGGCGATTGGGTCACAAGCTCAGGTATCGGCGAGGTGTATCCCGCGGGGATCCCTATCGGGGTCGTCGAGCGAGTGGAACGATCAGCGGTAAACGTTACATCTCTCACAGCATACGTGCGTCCTTTCGCCGACTTCAAGAATCTGAACTACGTTCAGGTTATCCGCAGAGGTGAGTAGGGCGGCATCAGTAGAGCGCGCAGAGGTTGTCCGGTTCACTTGGTCTATCCCGTTTACGTCATATTACTTGTGCTGGTGACCGCCCTGGAGCGCACCTGGCCCGGCTGGCTGCTGGTGTACGGACAGGGGCCGCATCTCGTTATTGCGGCAGTGGTGGCCATCGGCCTTGTCGGGGGCCCGGTCGCGGGGTGCTTTGGCGGCCTCGTCGGAGCGTTGCTCCTCGGCAGTGTCGAGGGCGCCTGGCTCGGAGGAGTGTTCGTGGGTTACATGGTCCTCGGGGTGCTCGTCGGCGTGCTGCGGGGAGAGCTACTGGCCGAGAGGGCGCCCGTGGCGGCGCTTGTCACGCTGGTGGCAGTGCCTGTGGTTGCGGTGATCAGACTGTTGTTCGCGGCACCGCCCAGCCCCGGTCCCTGGCTGCTTGAGACCGCGCTTTCAGCACCCTACAGTGCTCTGCTGGCGATTCCAGTATTTGGTGTGTTTAAGACCCTTGCGGCACTGATTGAGCCGGAGTAGACTGACGGGAGGAAGATGGATGTCGCGCCCCTTAGTAGTAGGGATGATCCCCGCTCGTTATGCTTCGACACGACTGCCGGGGAAGGTACTTGCGGATCTCGCGGGCAAGCCCATGATCCAGCGGGTGTACGAGCGCTGCGCGGAGGCGACGCTGCTCGATGAGGTGATCGTAGCGACGGATGACGAGAGGATCTGCGCGGCGGTCGAGAGCTTTGACGGCCGGGTTGAGATGACTGATGCGGGGCACTGTTCAGGGACGGATCGCCTCGCCGAGGTCGCCTCGCGGCACGACTGTGACATCATCGTCAACGTCCAGGGGGATGAGCCGATGATCGATCCCCGTGCGATTGATGCCGCGGTTCAGCCATTTATCGCCGATGAGGACCTGCAGATGGGGACCATCGCCACGCCCATCGAAACGCTGGAGGAGCATCTCGATCCCTCCACGGTGAAAGTCGTAGTTGACACCGACGGATGGGCGTTGTACTTCTCACGCGCGCCCATTCCCTACTTTCGGATAGATACCGCAACGCCGGAGCCGGAGATGCCGAGGCGGCATCCCCTGTCCGGACTGCTGCCAATGAAGCACATCGGGCTATATGTCTATCGGCGCGAGATGCTGCTGTGGTACGCGGCGCAGGAGGCCTCCGCGCTCGAGCAGACGGAGGGTCTGGAACAGCTTCGGGTGCTTGAAGCGGGCAGACGCATTCGTGTCGTGGTGGTAGATTATTCGCCGATCGGGGTTGATACCCCTGAGGATCTCGAGAAGGTGCGTGAGTTATTGATGCCGGTGGCAGGTGAGGATTCCTGACTAACGTGAGAGCCATTACTGTGCGCGAGCCGGACTGCGTGGTCGGAGGTGAGCCGCTGGCGGTCATCGCCGGGCCCTGCCTGGTGGAGGACCTGCACGCGACCGCTGAGATGGCGGAGCGCCTTGCGGAGATCTGCGATGATCTGAGTGTGCCGTTCATATTCAAGGCTTCGTACGACAAGGCGAACCGCACCTCAATCGATTCTGATCGAGGGCCGGGCTGGCAGGCCGGACTGGAGATTCTCGGACGAGTGCGCGAGACCGTCGGTGTGCCGGTGCTCTCCGATGTGCATGAGCCGATCCAGGTTCCGATGGCGATGCAGGTGCTGGACGTGCTGCAGGTGCCCGCGTTGCTCTCCCGTCAGACTGATCTTCTCGTTGCAGCGGGCGAATCGGAGAAGCCGGTCAACGTTAAGAAGGGGCAGTTTCTCGCTCCTGAAGACATGGAGCACGTGATCGAAAAGGTCAAGTCGACGGGGAATCATGATGTGATGCTGACCGAGCGCGGCAGCAGCTTCGGCTATCACAACCTGGTGGTGGACATGCGCGGGCTGCAGATCATGCGCTCGCTGGGGGCGCCGGTGGTGTTCGACGCCACGCACTCGGTTCAGCTTCCGGGCGGGGCGGGCGGCGCGTCGGGCGGCCAGCGGGAGTTTGCACCGCTGCTGGCGAGAGCCGCGGTCGCGGCCGGCATCGACGCGGTCTTCATGGAAGTTCACCCCGACCCCGAGAGCGCTTCCTGTGATGGACCGAACATGATCCCTCTCGCGCAGGTTCGCGAGTTACTGCAGAACCTTCTCGCGATCAGGCGAGCGGCCCATTGAGGCGATAGCGAAGATGGTTGACAGGGAAGCGGTGCTGCAACAGGCTCGGAGAACGCTGGAGATCGAATGCCGTGCGATCGAGTGTGTCGCGGATCGCCTCGGCGAAGACTTCGTCCGAGCGGTCGGCCTGTTGCTGCAGATGAGAGGCCGCGCGATCGTGTGTGGAATCGGCAAGTCCGGGGCGGTGGGGCGTAAGCTGGCGGCGACGCTTGCAAGCACCGGAACCCCGGCTTACTTCATGCACGCGGCGGAGGCGGTGCATGGCGACCTCGGGATGGTAACGGGGGAGGACATAGCAATCGTACTCACCAACAGCGGTGAGACGGACGAAATCGTGCGCCTGCTGCCGATTATCAAGCGCCGAGGGGCCGGGATCATCGCAATCTGCGGCAGGCGGGAGTCGACTGTCGCGGAGGCGGCAAGCGTGGTGCTCGACGCATCGGTTGAGCGAGAGGCCTGTCCGCTGAACCTTGCGCCGACGTCATCGGCGGTCGCGGAGCTTGCACTGGGCGACGCGCTTGCGATGTCTCTGATGCAGGCGCGTGGATTCTCGATCGAGGAGTTCGGTGCGACGCATCCGGGAGGACAACTGGGCAAACGCGTCCTGCTGAAGGTGGAGGACCTCATGCACGGTGGCGAGGACAATCCTGCCATCGGTCTGAGCGCGACCGTAGAGGAGGCTCTGCTCGCGATGACAAACGCCACCGTACGTGGCGCGGTCTCCATCGTCAACGGCGACGGGATACTCCGCGGACTCTTCACCGATGGCGATTTCCGCCGGGTGATGCAGGGGGAGGCGGACAGAAACGCGATCATGCGCGGCTCTATCAACGAGGTGATGACACCTGATCCCACCACCGTCTCGATCGGAACGCTGGCGCTGGACGCGCTGGACATGATGGACGCCGGGGAGTTCGACAACATCCCCGTGGTGGACGATCAGGGGCGAGCGGTTGGCATGCTGGATATTCAGGACCTGATGAAGGCAGGGCTGGTGTGAGCGCAACCGACGATGGCCCTCACAATCATACACACATCTGACCTGCATAACCGTCTCGGCGATGCGCAGGCTGAGGCGCTCGGCTTTCTCAGGGAGAGCGCATCGGCGGTCCTGCTCGACAGCGGCGACGCAATCGGGGCGGGTAACATCTACGTGCGGTCACGCGAGCCGATCCTCGAAAGAATGAACCGGGCCGGCTATCACGCGATGGCCTGCGGCAACCGGGAGTATTTCTTCCGCAAAGCCGGGATGGTGGCAAAGACGCGGCAGGCACAGTTTCCGGTGCTTGCGACCAACATCCTTCCGATGGCCGGGGACTTCGGGCATATCCTGCGCTGGACGAAACTCGATGTGGGGGGAGAGACGCTGGGTCTCTTCGGTCTGATGCCGACGATGATCGAACCGGGGCATCTGCTCGAGCGTTTCTCGAACCTGCGTTTCATCGAGTGGGAGGCCGCGGCCCGTCAGGCCGTCGAACATCTGCAAGACCGCGTCGATCTGCTGATAGCGCTAAGCCATCGCAGTGGAGAGGACGGCATCACGCTGGCACGGCTCTGTCCGCAGGTTGATCTGGTACTCGCCGGTCACAGTCACGAGGCGGAATCGCGAACCATAGGCAGCGGTCCGACGCTGATCTCGAATCCGGGATCTCATGCCCGGAAGGCTGCGGTTATCACTGTCGATCGCGACGCCCGGCGACCGACGCAGTTCAAGTGGCAGTTGGTGGAGATCGCGTGAAGGTGGGGATAGAACACTATCGGCAGCAGATACGGAGAGCCAATGGCACCAGGAGACGGTCAGTGGCGGGGATACCCGAAGATGTGTTCCGCCCAACGGCGTGACGAGCGTCGCGAGACTCCCTGTGGGGCCAGCGTTGAGCATGAGAGTGGAGGCTCTGCGCAGGGCGGAAGACTCTATGCCGACGCCGGGAACACCGCGCTCAAGTGGGCCGTGCGAGCCGAGGGCGCATGGATCGCCGAAGGGCGATTGCCGATCGACGCACTTACCGGCGAAGCGCGCCGGGCGAGTGAAGAGATGGCCCAGGCGTTAACCGCGGAAGGGATCTTCCCCGAGAACCTTGCCGGGACGGCTCTGGTGTGCAGCAGGCTTTCAGACGTCGCTGAGATCGAGCGGGCGCTGCAGGACGCTATCGGAACACGGATCGCTTTGCTGGGCCGAGATCTTGATGCTGGAATAGCCACCACCTATGAGGACCCCGCACAGATCGGACAGGATCGGCTCGCACTGGCAGAAGGAGCGGTAGAGATGGTGGGGGCGCCGGTGATCGCCATCGCGCTGGGGACGTGTATCACCGCACAGTGGATAGACGCGGACGCGGTGATGACTGGAGGCGCGATTGCCGCGGGAATCGCCGCACAGGTGAAGGGGATCGGGCAGGCGGTCCCGCACCTGAGCAACGCGGTCATGCAAGCCGCTGAACTACTGCGACAGGACCATGAGATGATCGCTGCCCGGCAATCTACGGTGGGGAGTCTTGCCAGGGGGCTGGCCGCCTCGGTGAGAGGCACGGTGGAGGCGCTGCTCGAGAGGGCGCGTGGCGAGGTGGGAGATGTGCCGGTAATCGCGACCGGGGGGGACGCAGCGCTCGCAAAGCACCTCGGTGCTCCGTTTAGCCACGTGGAGGATCTGCTGGTGCTGGAGGGGCTACGAGTAGCTGACGAACGGAGCAGGGAGCGCTGAGAAGATGGTGCGGCCGCTTTCTATCGGGGATCTGATCGTCGATCCTCCGCTTGTACTTGGGCCGATGGCAGGCACGACGAACCGGGTGTACCGACTGCTGTGTCGCCGGGGAGGCGCCGGCCTTGTCTGCAGCGAGATGGTCTCGATTAACGGAATCTTTCAGCGCAACGATCGGACCTTCAGGATGATGCGAACCTTTGAGGGCGAGCATCCGGTGTCCATGCAACTCTTCGGTTCGGAGCCGGAGATCATGCGGGACGCGGCACCGGCCGCGGTGGAGGCAGGCGGGGATGTGGTGGACATCAACATGGGATGTTCGGTGCCGAAGGTGCGGCGCAATGACGCGGGAGTTGCGCTGATGGGTATGCCCAAACGGGCGGCGGCACTAACGGCGGCGGCAGTGGAGGCTTGCCGTGTTCCGGTAACGGTGAAGATTCGGGCCGGACTGACCGCCGACGATGACAGTTACGTGGATGTTGCACGCAGACTGCAGGACGCCGGAGCATCGGCGCTGGCGATTCATGCGAGGAGCGCGTGCCAGGCGTTTCGCGGCGAGGCAGACTGGCGGCACATCAGGCGGGTAGTTGAGGCGCTTGATATTCCGGTCATCGGTAACGGTGACGTCACTGAGGCTCATGATGCACCGCGGATGATGCGTGAGACCGGCTGTGATGCGGTCATGATCGCAAGGGGCGCATGGGGGCGACCGTGGTTCTTCAGGCAGGCGGAAGCGGCATTGCGCGGCGGCAGCATTCCTGCGGCGCCGGGGCCCGCCGGGAGACTCGGCGTGGCGCTGCTTCACGCCCAGATGCTTGTCATTGAGATCGATGAGCCCATGGCGCTGCACCAGATGCGTGCGCAGATGCATCATTACGTGCACGGCCTTCCGTGGGCGAGACGCTTTCGAAGCGACGCGAATCAGGTTTCGACGCTGGATGCACTGCGCGAACTGGTGGAGCAGTATCTCGCGGATCTGCGAGCAGATGGCGGCGGGGCGCTTGAGGCAGACCCGGCCGCTATGGTGGCGCGCGAGGAATCACAATGAAGCATGTGCTCAGCGTCAGTCTGGGCTCTTCGAGGCGCGACAGTTGTGCAGAGATAAAGCTTATCGGCGAGCGTTTTCTACTGGAGAGACGGGGAACCGACGGCTCACTCGAGCGCTTCGAGGAGCTGATGGTCGCCAACGATGGAACCGTCGATTGTCTTTGTGTGGGTGGAACGAATCTGGGGCTTCACTGCGCAGGGCGATTCTATCCCTTTCGGGACATCGGCAGGATAGCACGAAAGGTGAAGCAAACGCCGCTTGTGGACGGAGCGGGTCTGAAGAACACGCTGGAGCGGCAGACAGTTCGCTGGCTGCAGGAGCGCGAGGTGATCGACTTCACCACCGTGAATGTGCTGGTGACATGCGGGATCGATCGCTTCGGCCTCGCGGAGACACTGGACGAGATAGGTTCGAGAGTGCGATTCGGCGACACCATGTTTATCCTGGGCCTGCCATGGGCGCTGCCGTCACTGCGTGCTCTGCAGGTGCTCGGTCGCGCGCTGCTTCCTATCGCCGTGAAGCTGCCCTTCAGGTGGATCTATCCGACGGGAACCAGGCAGGAGTCTATCACACCAAAGTACAGACGACATTATCTCTGGGCGGACGTGATCGCGGGAGACTTCCATTACATTCGCAGACACCTGCCGGAGAACCTCGGTGGACGAACAGTGCTTACAAACACGACGACGGCCGAGGATGTTGAACTGCTGCGTGCGAGGGGTGCAGGCAGGCTGATCACCTCCACGCCCGTGATCGATGGAAGAACTTACGCCACCAATGTGATGGAGGGCGTCATTGTGTGTCTGCTGGACAGGTCACCGGATGATATATCGTCCGACGACTACGCAAACCTGATCGGGGAGTTGCAGTGGGAGCCGTCGGTCCGCGATCTGATGCCGGAAGAGGAAGGGAACCCGTAGCGTGACGAGATTCGCGTTCGTCCTCCATCCGCTGAGTGCGTCGGACCTCGCTCGGAAGTACCGGCTGG
>PXBW01000142.1 GCA_003566775.1 candidate division WS1 bacterium | reverse complement strand
CTCAGCGTCACCTGCCAGCGCAACATCGACGCGCTCTCCGATCAGCCGTGGCAGACCGTCGAGATGTCGCAGGCGCAGCCGATCCACCGCGAGGGCGTTAAGCTGGCCAAGCAGATCGGCGTCAAGCTGTGCGTGGGGGATGACTATCCCGGCACCGGGCGCACCTGGAAGTTGGGCGACCGCACCATCTGGGAGCTGATGGAGCTTGAGCGGTGCGGTCTCTCGCGCATGGAGGCGATCGTGGCGGCGACGAAGGCCAACGCCGAGGCGTACCGCCTCGATGACCTCGGCACTCTCGAGCCGGGGAAGATCGCGGACGTGGTAGTGCTCGACGGCGACCCGCTGCGCGACCTGATGGAGCTTTACGACTACCGCAATATCGACCTGGTGATGAAGGACGGGAAGGTGGAGTTCGCGACGGGCGAGTTCGAGCGGCATTACTCGCTGCGCGAGCCACAGCCCGACGACCGCCCGCCTTACGAAGACGCGCCGTGAGCAGCGAGTCGAAGGTGGTGGATCAGGTCACCCTTTATCCTCGACGCTCTTGGCTCTGACCACCAGCACCGTGCACTCAGCCTCCCGGGCGATACGCTCGGCCCAGCTTCCGAAGAGTGACTCGGCGATAGATGGGCGTGGATCTGCGCCCACTATCGCCAGGTCGTGGCGATTCACAAGCTCCAGCATGTGCTGCAGTGGCTCGAGGTCATCGGGCGGCTCTTCGATCACAAGCTCCCCGAGGTCCGCCATGTCATTATCTTCCAGCACATCCTCAAGGCCCGTGCGCACCTCGTGCTCGGTCTCATCCTCGGCCAGCAGATGGAGCAGCGTCACCGGCGCCTCCCGTGCGAGTGAGATTGCGCGTGCCAGCTTTCCCGAGACGGCAATATTAAGTCCCGTATTAATCGGCAGAAGGATGCTCTCTACCTGCTCCCGGCGGAATCTTGCCACCACCAGATCAGCCTTTGTGCTGCGAGCCACCCTGTGCATGACGCGGTCGAAGCGGCGCTCACCGCTCTCACCCGCCTCATCATCGCGCATCTCGGAGTAGCCGACGAGAAGCAACTCCGCCCCCTGCTTCTCAGCGGCGGAGATCAGCCCCTCGCCCACGTCGCGCGCGATCTCGACCACGCCCTTGACCGGGACATCTCTGCCTGCAGCCTCACGGATCGCTCCAAGCAGTTTCTCTCGAGCCTGCACTACCTCCCTTGAGCCGCGAACTGCCCCGAGATTGGCCTGAGGTGGGACCTCAACTACATGTGTGGCAATCACATGGTACCCCGCACGGGACGCGAGGCACCACGCCAATTCCATCAGGCCGGCGGTGGTTTCGGGGCGCGATACGCCGACCAGCAGCGTAGGGCTCTGCTCCTCCCCACGATTATCTGCGTCCCGCTCATGAGACATCATCGATCACATCCACTCATCCATCGGCTGGCTCTGGTCGGCACGCACGATCATGACCGAACATGACCTGATGTTATCAAGATCGGTGATCTGCCCGCACAGGCCGTCGGTTTCGCTCGTGCTCTCCATTCCGACGATCACAAGGTCGTAGAACTCCGCCTCGCGCTCAAGCTCCCGCAGCGAGTCGGAGGCAACGCTGCGCACAGTGGCGTTCACAAGGTCACCGACCCGCTCTTCAAGGCGCTCCTCTAACCCTGCCACCTGCTCATCGCTGGCCTCGCCGATCAACCCGCCGATCGAAAGATCGCTCTTCCACTCGTTCGCAAGACGAGCTGCGGTCATCAGCGCAAGCTCTCCATGCGCGCTCTCATCGATGATCGCAAGCATGTCCTTTGTCGGGATCGGGCCCTGCTCACGAAAGACAATCATGTGCGCGTGCATATACTTCTCGAGCGCGGCGAGCAGGGGCATGCGCTCATGTTCCGGCCCGTCGCCCTCAGGCCAGCCCAGCATTACCGCCGACGCGCGCGAGGCGCGCTGGGCGGAGAGAAGTCCGTAGAAGACCGAGGCTGCCACCGGCACATGCGATCCCATCTCCGCGCCGCCGGTATCGATCAAAGACGCGACCGATCCGAGGATTGCGGCGCGCGTCTCGATTGTATCGTAGTAGCCCGCGATAATGTCCTCGTCAACCCGCGCCTGTTCATCAACCGCGAATACGTTCACCGCCAGTACGCGACCGCGCCGGGGCCCCATAAGCGCCGCACCGATCTGCAGCCGTGCCTTCTCCCGCGCGGGATTGCCAACCGCCACGATCGCAGTCGGCCTCTCCAGAGGTGGCGCGCCCCACTTCTCGACCCGATCGAGAGCGGGCTCAAGCACGCCATGCCGCACGAAGAGCGGCCATGCGCCCTCAAGCTCAGTACGCCGTCTGCCGAAGGCGTAGTACTGGATCAGCGCCGCGGCGAATATGCATGTTCCGACGATGATCGTGAGCCGCCCCATGAAGCCGAAGGCGACGATAAGGCAGGCGATCGCGCCGAGTATCGGCACCCACGGGAAACCCGGCAGGCGAAAGAGCGGCCGGTAGGCAGGCTGGCGCGCCCCGCGAAGGATGATGCAGGCGATGCTGATCAGCGCGTAGAGGATGAGGTGAAGAAAGCCCGATCCCTCCGCCAGCAAAGTCAGCCCGCCCGCGAAGATGAAGCCGATCGCCAGCAGACCCGTGACGATGATCGCGCGATGCGGTACCCGGAAGTGCTCGTGGATCTCGTTGAGCCACGCCGGAATAAGACGATCCCTCCCCATCGCAAAGCTTATGCGGGAGGCGGCCATGATCGATGCGTTCGCGGAGGAAACCGTGGCCATGATACCCGCGATCATGATCATCCAGCGGCCGAAGCCGCCCATCAGATCCTGCGAGATGTCCGCAAGTAGCGTGGCACCGATGAGGTCCTCGGCAGGACGCAGCATTGCCATCAACAGAATCATCACGCAGTAGAGCGCGGTGACACCGATCACCGAGCCAAGGACCGCCCTCGGAACGTTCCGGCCGGGATCGCGGATCTCCTCGGCTACCGAGGCAATCCCCGCGAAGCCCGCGTATGTGACGAAGAGCGTGGCGGTGCCCCCTGCAACCGCGCCCCATCCAAACGGCGCGAAGTCCACGAAGGGCATAGAGGGGGAGGCACCGAAAATGCCGCGCGCGAGGAAGACCGCGAGTATCGCCAGCAACAGTAAGACGATGACGTTCTGCGCCTGGCCCGCGGCGCGCGAACCGATGAGATTCAAACCTATCAGAAGCACCGTCATGCCCGCGGCCATTACATTGACCGGCAGGTCCACAATGGTGACCATGTACTCGCCAAAGCCCACCATGTAGAATGCAGAAGCGAAGATCAGGCCGAACCATGCGGCCCACCCGACCAGCGCGCCCCACAGAGGCCCGAAGGAACGCGAGATGAAGTAGTACCCGCCTCCGGACTTGGGCATTCCGGTCGCGATCTCCGCGACACTCGCCGCCACGAGCAGCGCTATGATCCCGCCCGCGAGAAACGCCACTACTGCCGCCGGGCCGGTCTCGGCGAAGATTAGCCCGGGTAGCACGAAGATGCCCGCGCCAATCATCGTCCCGGCGCCGATTGTCAGCGCCTCAATCAACCCCAGACCCTGGGCCAGTTCTACTTCAACGACCTCACCCGGCATCGCAGCACCGGGCTGATCGCTCACCTCCCGCGCATCGTCCAGCGGCTCCTCCGCCATACTGTGCCACCACCCGTGTCTTGCTTATCTGCTGTCCGCACTCCACGATTCCGCGCCCGGTCCGACTTTCCTCGCCTCGGTAGGGCGACCGCCTCGCGGGAGTATGCGGATTGCGCCTGATCCCCACTCAGCATCTCTGACCTCCTCATGAAGGCCGATGAGGCCGAACTCGCGACCGGAGAGTTCGAGCGACATTACTCCCTGGCGAGCTACAGCCCGACGACCGCCCGCCTTACGAAGACGCGCCATAAGCGAAGTCAGGGGACGAGACGCCCGGGTTAGAGTTCGAACACCACCTTGACCGCGTTACGCTCTTCGATCAACTCGAAGCCTCGTGCGATCTCCTCCGGCCTCAGACGGTGGCTGATGAACCGCGCCGGGAAGATCCGTCCGCGTAATGCGGCGGACACGATCTCCTCGTGACTCAGCGCCTCGTCCGTGCCGTCGGGTCCGATACGATCGTCCTCGGGCAGTTCCTCCTGCTTCTGCTCGCGGGTGCGCGCGGCGTACGGGCCGAGCACACCATCTTCCGCGAGGATCTCCAGCGCTCCGGCGTTGATAGCGGCCGCACCGGTCGTCTCACAGACCGCATCGGCCGCCCCGCCCAGAGCCTCCATCGCGGTCTCCGGCCATCCCGCCGGGCGCGTATCGACGTAGGCGTTCGCACCGAAGCTCTCCACCTCCGCAGCGGTCTCCGGCCTGCGCCCCGCGACCACCGTTCGCCCGACTCCGATTATCCTGCGCGCGAGATAGGCTGCCGACAGACCCACCGGCCCCTGTCCGGTAACCAGCAATCGACTTCCCTCCTGCACATCAAGCGAGCGCAGGTAAGAGAGCACCTCCTTGAGCGTGATCAGCATTACTGACTCCGCGGGCCCTATCTGCGCCGGGACCACCTGGTGCCCCGAGTGGGAGCGCGGCCCCTCTGGAGAACCGTCCTCCTGGTGAGCGCGGATGTCCGTCACCATCCCGAACTCGGCCATCCCGCCCCAGTACGAGCCGAAGCCCTCCAGCCTCAGCGTCGGGCGCAGCACCTGATCTCCCTCATGCAGATAGCGACACTCCGACCCGAGCCTCACCACCTCGCCCACCGCCTCGTGCCCCAGCAGGAAGGGGCAGTCCTCCCGCGTCACACCCATCAGGTGGCAATCGCGCAGGTGCCGATCTGTCGCATTACATATGCTGAACGCTGTTGTCTTTACCAGTGCCTCGTAGGGGCCCGGATCCGGTGCATCGGGCACCTCGCGCCACACAGCTTCACCGCAGCGTTCGACCACGACCGCCTTCATTGCGACCACTCCAGCACCACGCCGAGGCACTCCATCGGCCGGAAGACCGCGAGATCGTACGCCGCCTGGCACTCTTCCGCCGGGAAGCTGTGGGTGATCAGCGCCTCCGCATTGAAGCCGCCCTGGGCGATCATCTGAAGGGTCTGCGGCTGCGTGCCGCCAGTGGAGCAGGGGAAGTGCATGACGACCTCTCTGCCATGCGCGGCGTTGAAGTCGAAGCAGACGCGCCCGGGGTACCATCCCTGCCAGACCACTCTGCCCATGCGCGCGGCGAACTGCAGCGCAACGTCCGTGACATCGCCAGACTGCGTGGCCTGGGTCGCGACGCTGAAGCCCGGCAGGTCGCGCTCGTCTACCCACGCCCGCACCTCTTCCTCGGAGGTGAAGGCCTCCGCGCCGAGTTCGCGCAGCACCTGCGCCCTGTCCTCCGCGAGGTCGAGGCCGACCACCTCCGCGCCCTCTGCGATTGCGCACTGCGCGTGCGCGAGTCCGACGAGCCCGAGGCCGATCACCAGCACGGTGTCATCGGCGTCGACCCGCGCGACGTTGACGCCGTGCCGACCGGTGCCCCAGAGCGTGCAGAGCGAGGCCTCCTCATCCGCGACGCCCTCGGGCATCGGATGGACGCCGGATGGATTCGCCACCACGCGGTCGCAGTGGGTGCCCCAGACGATCTGAAGGTCCGGTTCAACCAACTCACCCGCAACCGAGGTCACCGCGACTCGCTGGCCCTCGCGCAGGTCGCCCGCATCCTCACCCGCCCACTCGATCACCCCGGCGCCCTGATAGCCGGTGATCAGCGGAAAGGTCCCGTTGTGCGTGCGTATACCGCGGAAGATCGAGCCCTCGGTCCCGGCGCTGATGCCCGAGACCTTCATACGCACCACAATCTGATCGGGCTGCGGTTCTTCCCACCCTACGTCCAGCATCTCGGCCGTGTCGGCTCGTGTGAAGCACACGGCCCTCGCATCGATGGCCATCAAACGTACCTCCCACCTGAGCACCGGTCTTACCTGCGACTCATTGCTTCGCCGTCCGCGTGCAGGAACCTGCCTTCCGCGTGTCGAAAGCAGTATCGTGATCTGGCCGAACGAGTAGCGAGGTCACCCGATGACACCGCCGGTTCGGCCGTCCCATCCCGCGTATCCCGCCGATGCAGCGCGATCGAGGGATGCGCGTGTGTACGAAGCAGGAGGAAGCCCTCGATGGAGTCTCTGTTCTTCGAATTCGCGACAGTCCTGATGGTCGCCGCGGTAGTGGGTACCATCGGCAGTCTGCTCAAGCAGCCGCTGATCATATCATTCATCGTCGTCGGGATCCTCGTAGGTCCTTCAGGCATCGGGTTGATCGAAGAAGGTCCCGAACTGCAACTCCTCGCGGAGATCGGCATTGCCCTGCTCCTCTTCGTGGTCGGCCTGAAGCTTGATCTTCACAACATCCGCACGATGGGCCCCGTCGCGCTTGCCGTGGGAATGGGCCAGGTCATCTTCACCTCACTGTTCGGCTTTCTGATCGCGCTGGCACTCGGCTATTCGCCGCTGCCCGCATTCTACGTTGCGCTCGCGCTTGCGATCTCCAGCACGATCATCATCATCAAGCTGCTGACCGACAAGCGGGAACTCGACTCCCTGCACGGTCGCATCACGGTTGGTGTGCTGATCGTGCAGGACATAGTCGTGGTCGCGGCAATGATCGTCATCACCGCGCTTGGAGCGGTGGGAGAGGCCGAGGAAGCGTCCGCAGCCATGCAGTTACTGGTGGTCGGCCTCAGAGCCACCGGCCTGCTGGTCGGCATCGGAGCATTGATGCGCTGGGTTATTCCACCATTGATGGACTTTCTGTCTCGATCGCAGGAACTGCTGGTTCTCTTCTCGGTCGCCTGGGCCGTATTTCTTGCCGTGGTCTCTCACCAGCTTGGCCTCAGCAGCGAGATAGGCGCATTCCTCGCAGGGGTGGCCCTCGCCTCCACGCCCTACCGGGAGGCAATCGCGGCACGCCTGGTCAGCCTGCGGGACTTCATGCTCCTGTTCTTCTTCATCGATCTCGGCGCGGGCCTCGAACCGAACCTGCTGCGGGCGCAGGCGTCACATGCCGTGATCTTCGCCGCCTTCATCCTCATCGGCAATCCACTGATCGTCATGACGATCATGGGCATCATGGGCTACCGCAGCCGCACGGGATTCTTAACCGGCACCGCGATGGCCCAGATAAGCGAGTTCTCGCTCATCATCGCTACGATGGGTTACACGGTCGGGCATATCACCACCGAGACCCTCGGCTTGATCACGCTCGTGGGCCTCGTGACCATCGGCCTGTCCACTTATCTGATCGTCTATGCGGCACACATACATGAGCGTCTATCCGGCCTGATGGCACTGTTCGAGAGAAAGCAGCCCTTCCGTGAGTTGACGGAAGATGACATCCCGATTGAGGACGAAGAAGACGGAGTGGACGTAATCGTGATGGGGCTGGGACGATTCGGTGGCGCCATCGAAAACTGTCTTCACCTGAGACAGCGCAGCGTGCTGGGCGTTGACTTCGACCCGGATGTGCTGGCTCACTGGCGCGATCAGGACCTCCCGGTCATCTACGGCGACCTCAGCGATCCGGAGTTACTGCATCATCTGCCCCTCAGCCACACCAGAGCCGTGGTCTGCGCGGTGCGGGGGCTGGACACCAACCTGACGCTGTTGCGCCTGCTGCAGGAGCACCATTACGATGGGCGCATCGCGCTTACCGCGCAGACCCCCGCAGAGGCAGACGAGCTTCGAGAGGCCGGCGCGGACCTGCTGCTGGAGCCCTTCGCATACGCCGCCGAACACGCAGCAGAGAGAGTGACCGCGGCCATGCACGTGATGCCCGAGCACCCCGATATCCCGCTTGGCATCGCGGAGGTGCGGCTGCCCACCGGCTCCGTGCTGGCCGGGGAGAGGCTCCGGGACCTCGATCTTCGAGACGAGACGGGCGCCTCGGTACTGGCACTGAGCCGCGCGGGAAGAGCCAACTTCGATCCCGATCCCGACACGCAGCTTTTCCCCAACGACCACCTCATCCTGATCGGCGCCGCGGAAGACCTGCTGCGGGCACGCGAGTACCTCGAGCATCAGGAGTTCGAAGAACAGGCCGAACTCGAGTTCATTATCGATGAGATTGAGCTTGACGAGGACTCGCCGCTGGTCGGACGCACGCTCGCCGAGATGGACTTCCGCAACGAGTACAAAGCAACCGTCATCGGGATCGAACGCCCCGACGGGGAGTTTGTCACCGCCGATCCGCACGAGCCTCTTCAGGTCGGTGAAAGAGTTTACGTGGCCGGACGCCGCGGCGTCCTCGAAGACCTTGAGGCCTGAAGGTCACTGCGCTATCAGCCGCTCCAGCAGCCTGCGCACGCTCTCCTCGTCGATCGGTCGCGGATTGTGTGCAGATGATCCTGAGGACAGAGTCGGCGGGAGGATGCGGTCGAAGTCATCCCGCGTCAGGCCCGCCTCGGCAAAGTCGATATCGGCGCCGAGATCCGCGACAAGAGTGCGAAGCCACGCCAGGAGATCATCCGCGTCCCGACCGGCGTCGATCTCCCGCGCGAGATGGGCGTATCTGTCTGACGCCGCGTCAATGTTGTACTCGACCACATAAGGCAGCAGCGCACCGCACACCAGACCATGCGGCAGATGGCAGAGCGAGCCCAGCGGGTGCGCCAGCCCGTGAATGAGCCCGAGGCGGGCGCTTGCCAGCGCGAACCCGGCCAGCAGGCTGCCCAGCGCCATACCCTCGCGCGCGCACAGGTCCGATCCGTCGGCCACGGCGTCGCGCAGGCCGGCCGCGATCCTCCGAGTCGCCTCTTCGGCGAGAGGATCGCTTATGGCGTTGGCGCCGGTCGATACGTATGCCTCAATCGCCTGTGCCAGCGCGTCCAGACCGGAATGCGCGGTCTGATCGGAGGGACAGCTTACCGTCAGCTCAGGATCCACCAGCGCGAACTCCGGCAGCAGAGCATGACCGCGGATCGACGCCTTCTTCCCGGTCTCAGTGTCGGTAAGCACCGAGTTGGGCGTCACCTCCGCACCGGTGCCCGAGGTGGTGGGAAGGGCAATGCACGGAGCACCCGGATCGGTGACCTCCGTCTCGTGCGTAACCGGTCCATCGTGCCCCGCAAGGCCCGCCACCGCCTTGCCCACATCCAGCGCGCTGCCGCCGCCTGCGGCAATCACCAGGCTGTGTCCCTGCTCGCGGAAGACCTCGCGGCCCCGCTCCACTGTG
>PXBW01000165.1 GCA_003566775.1 candidate division WS1 bacterium | reverse complement strand
CAGATGGGCCATCCCGTCTTCGTCTCCGAGGGCCATCGCGACAATTTCAAGATCACCACCCGCGAAGACCTCGCCCGGGCCGAGTCCCTCCTCGAACGCCGAAACGCAGCCAGCGGCGCGAGGTTTCGTGTCGGAACAGGCTACGACGTGCACGCCCTGGTCGAGGAGCGTCCGCTCGTGCTCGGCGGCGTCACCATCGATTTCGAGCGCGGCCTGGCGGGACACTCCGATGCCGACGTGCTCTTCCACGCAATCTGCGATGCGCTCCTCGGCGCAGCCGCCCTCGGCGACATCGGCTCACACTTCCCCGACAGCGATCCAGCCCTCGAGGGAGCCGACAGCGCAGAGCTTGCCCGCCAGGTGGTGAACCTCCTCGCGGGCGCCGGATGGCGCCCCCTGAACATCGACGCAACCGTGATCTGCCAGCAGCCCAGACTCGCGCCACACATCGAGGCCATGCGCCGCAATGTCGCCCGCGCCCTCGACCTTCAGCCGCGCGACGTCGGCGTCAAAGCCACCACGACCGAGCATCTCGGCTTCGAAGGGCGCGGTGAGGGGATCGCCGCTCAGGCGGTCGCCACCATCGCCCCGCTGTGAACTCACAGTGCGCGCCACGCGCACTGCACTAACTCGCGCGAAGAGAGGCGATCTGAGCCCGAAGGCCGCATCCAAATGCCGACCACACACGCAAGCAGACGATTCCATGCAGTGAACGCCTCAGGGAGGGCGGACGGATGGATCCGAGCATTGAGCTAATCGCAGATGGCTTCGAGTTCCCCGAGGGACCGGCCTTTGACGCCGACGGGGTTCTCTACGTAACACAGTTGCGCAACGGATGGATAGCGCGCCTCGACAATGGCACCTGGAAGCAATACGTGCACTCCGGCGGCGGGCCCAACGGCGCCGCCTTCGACGAGAGCAACCTTCTCTGGATCGCGGAGGCCAGGACCAATCAGCTTCTGCGCTACGACGGTGAAGACCTCGTGGAGATCGCGGCACAGTGGGATGGCAATCCCCTGCAGAAGCCCAACGATCTCGTATTCCACCCCGACGGTTCGATCTTCATGACCGGCCCAGGTGGCTCGAACGCCGATACGCCCATCGGCGTGGTCTATCACCTCTCGCGTCAAGGAGACCTGCGCGTCGTTGCGGATGGCCTCGCCTTCCCGAACGGCCTCGCGTTGAACGCCGATGCATCGAAGCTCTACGTCGTCGAGACCCATCGGCAGCGCCTCGTCGCCTACCATGTGCGCGAGGACCTCTCGCTCGATGGACCGGAACCCTTCGCCGAAACCCCCGGTGGCGTCGGCGGCGATGGCATGGCTCTCGACGTCGACGGTAACCTCTACGTCGCTCATTTCGGCACCGGCCGGATCGCCGTCTTCGATGCAGATGGAGCGCGTATCGACACTTTACCGGCCGGAGGGGAGAAGCCCACGAACGTGGCCTTCGGCGGCGATGACATGCGCGATCTCTACGTGACCGAGGTGGAAACCGGGGCGGTTTATCGACTCAGGCCGGGAGCCGAGGGTCTCAGACCTTTCTGTGATCCCAGGTAGGAGGACGAGAGAAATCGCGCCGATTCGCGACCTTTCTGCGCTGACGAGTGTTATTAACCACACGGACGCAGGAGGTACCTTCCCGTTTCGACATGAGAGAGATATTCTTTTCGCACGCAATCCGTGAAGCGCTCGAGGAGGAGATGGCGCGCGATGAGCGCGTCATACTCATCGGCGAGGATATCGCACAGTACGGTGGCGCGTTCAAAATAACGCGCGACATGGCCGAGCGCTTCGGACGCGATCGGGTGCGCAATACGCCGATCAGCGAGAACGGCTTCGTCGGCGTCGCGGTTGGCGCGGCCATGACCGGGCTGCGACCCGTCGTCGAACTCATGTTCATGGACTTTCTGACGCTCGCCATGGACCAGCTCTGCAACCACGCGGCCAAGTTCCGCTACCAGTACGGAGAGCAGTGCAGGGTGCCACTCGTGCTGCGCTGTCCTGCGGGAGCGGGCCGCTCCTACGGGCCCACCCACTCCCAGAGCCTCGAGCGGTGGCTCATGGCCACCCCCGGGTTGCTCGTGGTCGCACCGGCTACCGCGGCGGACGCCAGGGGAATGCTCAAGTCCGCAATACGCTGCGACGATCCCGTCGTCTTCGTCGAGAGCAAGCTGCTCTACGGACAGAGGGGCGAGGTCCCTGAGGGCGAATACACAACACCGTTGGGCGAGGCGGCCCTGCGCCGGGAGGGCGAGCATATCACGCTGGTGGCGTACTCTCGGATGGTGCACGAGGCCCTGCGCGCGGCGGATGCGCTGGCCGAGCACGGCGCGGAGGCTACGGTCATCGACCTGCGAAGCCTCGCGCCGCTCGACCTCGACACCGTGGCGGCATCGGTGGATCAGACCGGTCGCGTCGTTGTAATCGAGGAGGGCAGTCTGACCGGCGGCGTCGCTGCCGAGATATCCGCTCGCATCAACGAGGAATGCTTCGACCTCCTCGCGGCCCCACCCGCGCGCGTGGCGGCCCGGGATGTGCCGATCCCGGCCGCCGAAGCGCTGGAGCAGGCGGTAATCCCCGGATGGCGGGAGATCGCACAGATCGCGGCGAACACGCTCAGCTACTGAAAGAACGAGGGGATACGACGTGGCTGCCGAAACAATAGATGCATCGATTATCGTTGTAAGTTACAATAAACGCAGGTACACCGAACTCTGCCTGACAGGTATGCTCGAAGCGAATCCGGTACCGGCGCAGATCGTGGTCATTGACAACGGCTCGACCGACGGCACCGTGGAGTACCTCGAGGGACAATTCCCCGCGGCAGCCGGTGCTGCAAACGTCGCCTTCGATCTGATATGCAACGACTCGAACGTGGGCGCGTGCACCGCTCGCAATCAGGGCCTCGAACTCGCCTCAGGGCGGTACGTCGGCTTCATGGATAACGACATAGCGGTCCGCTCGCGTGGATGGTTGCGAGTTCTCGCGGACGTGCTGGAGGAGACCGAGGACTACGGGATCGTCGGACCGAAACTGGTCTTCCCGTTCGAGCCCTTCAACATTCAGCACGCGGGCGCGGCGATCTCAAAGACCGGAAGAGTAAAGTATCTCGGACGTGGCGAGCCCGTCGATGCCCCCGAGCACAATGTCCGTCGCGAGGTGCAGTGCCTGATCAGCGCCTGCTGGCTGATGAAAGCGGAGATCCCCGCGCAGATCGGGGGACTCGACGAGGTCTTCAACCCGGCCCAGTTCGAGGACTTCGACCTCTGCTACCGGGCGCGAGAGGCTGGATGGACGGTCCTCTACGATCCTGAGGCGGAGATGTATCACTATGAGAGTGTGACCACGGACGGCTCGCCTGACGTCAACTATCGCTACGTCACGATTCGCAACGGGATGGAGTTCAAGCGCCGCTGGAAGCACATGTTCGAGAACGAGGACGGTCCTCCGGATGAGGAGTGCCACTGGAAGGACCTTGAGACCCGCCCGATCGAGAAGACGGGCATCCCGCCGATCGTCGATTGACGCGGAGCTTTCCGGCGTGGCCCAGGGCCGTGGCCGGGGGTGAACTCGTGTCTGACCGGTTGCGGATACAACGAAACTGTGCCCGGTGCAGGATGGTTCCAGGGAGTTGAAGCGGATGTCAGACAACCAGTTGAAGACTCAGATCAAAGAGATGATAGTAGAGCGCCTCTTTCTCCCGGTAGATCCCGGCGAGATCGAAGATGACGAGAATCTCATGGAGAGCTACGAGATCGATTCGGTGAACCTCTTCGAGATAGTAGTCGGCCTTGAAGAGGAATTCGAGATCTCCGTCGAGGATGAAGATTTCAGCGTGGATCTGTTCGCCACCATCGACAGTCTCGCCGAATATGTGGAGCAGAAACGCGGGTGATCCCGTGGTGACGGCGACCGAAGAGCGCCTGGTAACCTTCAACAGCGGTGAACAGCGGCTGCATGGAGTCCTGCATCTGCCCCAGGATGACATTCGCCGTGCCTTGGTCTTCTGCCATCCCTTCGCCGAGGAGAAGAAGTGCGCTCATCGCACTATGGTCGAAGCGGCGCGCGGATGCGCCGCCGCAGGATGCGCCGTCCTGCGCTTCGATCACCGCGGCTGTGGTGACAGTGCGGGCAGCTTCGGGGAGTTCAGCCTGCGCGAGTGGAGGATGGACATCGAGGCCGCGCTGGACTGCGCCGAGGCTCAGACCCAATCCCCCGTGGGGCTGCTGGGACTGAGGTTGGGCGCAACTCTGGCCGCCGGGGTGGCCGAGAGCCGCCCGGGAGTGGCCTGCCTCGTACTCTGGGAGCCGATCGTCAATGGCGCGCGCTACATCAAGCAGAATCTGCGGCGCTCGATGATCAAGGCGATGATGACCCGTCACGAGGGCGGCGAAGACAGCGAGGGAGCCGCTTCGGAGGCGCACGCGCTGGGTGAGGGAACCGTCGACTTCGACGGCTATCCCGTCTCGGAGCAGATGCGGCAGCAGATGGAAGACGTCGATCTGCTCGCCGGAGAGCGCGATTACACGGGACCTGTGCTCGTACTTTCCCTCGGCGCGCGTGATGAGCCGCATCAGGCCTTGAAAGACCTCGCGAACGTGTACCCGCGGGGCACCGCGATTGCGGTGCATCAGGAGCCCGTCTGGCAGCGCATCGGCGTCATCGACGCGGACGCCACCGTTTCAACGACCGTACAATGGCTGAGTCGGCTCGAGTAGCAGCAGTGTGGCGGAAGATGTCGATGAGCGACTCGGAAAACCTGCAGAGGTAGGCTGTAAAGACCTTGAGTGTGAAGCAACGGGACGCAGTACAGAGACACCTTTTTTTCTCCAGCCAGGGCAAGCGCATTCTGGGGGCGCTGCACACCCCGGGGGGCCCGGCAAGACCGGGGGCGCTCGTCTTCCTTCATGGCTGGGCCGGCTATCGCATCGGTCCGCATCAGATGTTCATCAAAGCGGCGCGACTGGCCGCCGAGCGTGGCTTCGTCTGCCTGCGCTTCGATTTCCGTGGAAGAGGCGACAGTGAGGGGGACGCCGCTGACACTACGCTCTCGACAATGATCCAGGACGCGCAGGCCGCCGTCGAGCTTGTCTGCGCCGAGACCGGCGTTGAGCGCGTGGCGTTGGTGGGAGACTGTTCCGGCAGCGAGGTCGCGATCGGCGCGGGGCCGCTCGATGAGCGTATCGACTCGCTGGTTCTGTGGTCGGCTCCGATCGTCGGTGGCGACAGGTCCGGTGCCGATGCCGCAAAGCGCCGTAGCATATATAGGACCTACCTCGCCAAGCTCTTCCGGCGGGAGACATGGACCAGGCTCTTTGCCGGACGCCTTCAACCGAAGATGATCCTGCGTGCCTTGACACGCGGCGGCAAAGGCGCGGGCGAGGACGGCGCGGAAGAGGATCGCGAGATAGATTGGTACCGCCGCTTCGTCGACTTCGACGGAGAGGTGCTCTTCATCTACGGAGGCAACGATCCAACCACGCCCAGCGCGCTCGAGCACTATCGGCGCGCTTCACGAGAGGCCGAACGCGATCTCCATGTCCACGTGGTTGAGGGAGCGAATCACGCCTTCTACTCTCTCGGATGGGAAAGCGAGGTAATCGGCGCGAGCGTCGACTGGCTCGCCGACAGGTACCCTTCGCCTGACGGAGAACGGAATGAGTGACGGTCGAACTCCTCGAGTACTGCTGGTCAATCATGTCGGTGAGATCAGTGGTGCGGAGAACAGCATGCTCATCCTCGCCGGCCACCTCGACCGCCGTCGATTCGAACCGGTGGCCGCGGTGCCCGCCGGGACGCTCGCGGAAGAACTTAAGCAACTCGACGTTCCTGTCCGTTCGATGCCGCAGTTGCGGCTGTCAGCGCCGCGCAATCCCTGGCAGGTCATCACAGCGTGGATCTGTCTGAGGCGATGGGGCGCGAAGCTGGGAACCGCGGCGGAAGAGATGGACGTCGACGTGGTGGCGGCGAACAGCGTTACCGCGGCTCTGGGGTGTGTAAGCGGCCCCTGTCGCGATCTGCCGATCGTCTGGCATGCGCGCGACCTGCAGGCCCCTCGGCAGGCGACGCGCCGGTTCGTTTCGACGGTGACAGGCATCTCGGCGATCTCCCGCTGTGTCGCAGATGCACTCTGTGATCGGCATCCGGCGGCCCGTGAGATCGCCAGGGTGATCTACAACGGCATCGATCCTCTGCAGTTCAGGCCGGAACGATCGCGAAGCGAGACACGGGAGGAGTTCGGCATACCCCCGCAGGCGCGAGTCATAGGCTCCGTGGGGCAGTTGGTTCCGTGGAAACGGCAGGACCTGTTCATCGAGGCTGCCGCACACCTCCTGGTGCATCTGCCCGGATGTTACTTTCTGCTCGTTGGAGCAGACCTCTTCGGCGAGCACTCGGAGTATGTCAGTTCGCTGCGGGATCTCAGCGAGGG
This sequence comes from candidate division WS1 bacterium, assembly GCA_003566775.1. Classification (GTDB taxonomy): domain Bacteria; phylum Armatimonadota; class Zipacnadia; order Zipacnadales; family UBA5352; genus UBA5352. The sequence continues at coordinate 2,842 of PXBW01000165.1, read as the reverse complement.
ACTTGGGCTTCAAGACCGGCTGATCTTTGCCGGCTACCGGCAGGACATAGCCTCAGTCATGGGCGCGATGGACCTGCTCGTGCACACAGCCGAAGAGGAGCCGCTGGGGCGTGTTATCATCGAGGCGATGATACTCGGGATTCCCTGCGTGGCCGTGAACCGATGCGGACCTGCCGAGATCATAGAGGACGGGCGTTCAGGCCTGCTGGTGCCGCCCGGCGATCCGAGAGCGATATCAACCCGAGTTGTGGAGTTGATAGGGCGACAGGGAGCCGTTGAGCGGATGGGCGAAGCGGCCCGTCGGCGTGCGGGCGAGGTGTTCTCCGCCGCCCGCATGGCCCGACTCACCGAGGACCTCTATGAAGAGGCGCTGGTCGAGGCTCGGTTATGAGTGCCCGGGCATCAGGAGGCAATCTGCGTGTCGCCATCGACTGCCTGGTGGTCGATGACAGACCGTCGGGGGTGGAGCGTGCGGTAATAGGTCTGCTGGAGGGACTTGCCGAGATCAAACCTGACGATCAGCACTACGCCGCCTTCGTCACGACCGCCGCCGAGCTTCCCACCGGGCCGCGGATCGAACCGATTCTCGCGCCGGGATGGACCTGCGCCCGAGCGGGAAGAGTCGCATATGAACAGTGCATGCTGCCGCGAGCGGCGCTTGCTGAAGGCGCGGATCTGCTGCACGGGGCGGCGTACGTATTGCCGTTGCGCTGGAGCGGGCCTTCGGTGGTAACCATACACGATACGATCACACTGTCTCATCCCGAGTGGTGCAAGCGGCTCAATCGTATCCATTACTCAGTGGTCATGACGCGCAGTGCACGGCGGGCCGACGCGGTCATCGTCCCATCGCAGTTCACCCGCAACGAGGTGATGAAGCAGATCGGGATCTCAGGCGACGCGGTGCATGTTGCGCCGCTCGGAGTGACGCGACAGTTCACGCCTGCCTCCGGGGAGCGGGTCGCGCGTGCGCGATCCCGCTACGCCCTGTCGGAGCGCTATCTCCTCTGCGTGGGCAACATCGAGCCTCGTAAGAACCTCGATGGAGTAATCGCGGCCTTCGAGCGAATAGACGCGGAACTGCCCCACGCACTTGTACTTGTCGGCAGGCGTGGCTGGAAGTGCGCCGCAGCCTGCGCCGCGATGCAGCAGAGCACCTGCGCGGAGCGCATCATATGGCTCGACTGGGTCCCTCAGCAGGACCTGCCCGCAATCTACTCCGGCGCGGACCTGCTCGTGCACTGGTCCCTGCAGGAGGGCTTCGGTCTCACACCCCTCGAGGCGATGGCCTGCGGCACACCCGCCGTGGTCTCCGATGGGGGGGCGCTGCCCGAGGTGGCCGGCGACGTTGCGCCCGTCGTACCCCTTGCGGCCGGCCCCGAGGCCCTCGCCGAGACACTCCGGCGCCTGCTCGCCGACGAGGGGGCGCTTCAGGACCGGGCCCGGCGCGGCCTCAGCCACGCCGCAAACTTCACGTGGAGTGCACACGCCCGCATAATCTCCGAGGTGTACCGCGAGGTGGCCGGTGCGTAAGTCCAGGCGACCCGGTAGATTGGTCTACGTCGTCGGCAGCTTCCCTTCGCTGTCGGAGACCTTCATCATGCGCGAGATAGCAGAACTCGAGCGACGCGGCTTCCGACTCTCCATCATGTCACTTGAGCCCGGCGATGACGTCGTTCATGCCAGCGCGCAGGACATGGCCTCGCGCACAATCTACCGCCCCTCGCCCCTCTCCCCGCGATCAATCCTCGCCGGCCTCGTCGCGATGGCCCTTTACCCGTTCGGCTACGCAGGCGCACTCCTCTTCGCCACCGGCAGCATGCTACGCAATCCCGCTGCAGCAGGCGAATTCCTCCGCAGCATGGCCGCCGCCGCCTTCTTCGCCTGTGCCCTGCGCGGCCGCCGAACCAGGCATGTCCACGCTCACTTCGCATCCATGCCCGCAACCGTCGGCATCCTGCTCGCTCATATCCTGGAGACCACCTTCTCATTCTCGGCACACGCCAGAGACATCTTCACCCGTGAGGCCGTCGTGCTCGATCGCAAGCTCCTTCAGGCAGAGTTCGTGGCCGTCTGCACCCGCTACGGTCTCGAACTGCTTCGGCGCAAACACCCGGTCTCCACCAAACAGCGACTCAACCTCATCTACCATGGAGTCGATGTCGTCGAACTCATGCCGCTGCCATCGCTTCAACCTGCCGATCACGCACCCGAGATACTCTCCGTGGGCCGACTCGTCGAGAAGAAGGGCTTCCCCATACTCCTCCGCGCCGCCGCAATGCTCAGGCGGCGTGGCATCGACTTCCAACTGCGCATCGTCGGAGATGGACCCGACGAGGGCGATCTCCGCCGCCTGACCGCAGGACTCGCACTCGAGGAATCCGTCCGCTTCGAGGGCGCCGTGCCACACGAGAAACTGATTCCGATCTTCCGGCGCGCTGAGGTGTTTGTACTTGCATCGATCGTCGCCGCCGATGGCGACCGCGATGGCCTGCCCAACGTACTGCTCGAGGCGATGGCGCTTGGCATTCCGGTAGTGAGCACCCGGATCTCCGCGATCCCCGAACTCGTCCGGCATCAGGAGACGGGGCTGCTCGCCCGTCCCGGTGACCCCGAACACCTCGCCGATCAGATGGAGCGGATGCTCTTCGACGAGCAACTGCGCGCGCGGGTGACCGAGGAGGCCAGGCGCGTCGTCGTCACGCACTTCGACCTGCGCGAGAACGTCGTTAAGCTCGCTGACCTCTTCTCCGAGGCAATGAGATGGCACAGGTAGATAGCTGCGCCGCAGCAAAACCCTTGTCGTGCGGTGCCTGCCGGGCAAGTCACGAAACTCCCGGCT
>PXBW01000353.1 GCA_003566775.1 candidate division WS1 bacterium | reverse complement strand
CCCGTCCCCGCGCTCAATCAGCATGTGCTCGTCACAACGCCTGCCGGGGATATCCACCCCGCCTCTGTACTCCCATGTCGCGCCCTGATCGGTGGAGACGATCACGTTCGAGCCGCTGCCGTCCTCGGACTCGCGCAGATACTCCTCCTCGACGCTCGGCCGATTCGGCCAGATCGCCGCCGGAAGCAGCCACTCGCCGTTGGACAGCACCAGCGGCTTGTTCATCATGATCCCGTCACAGAGGCGGCGCGGCTCCGACCACTGCGGCTCCTCGTCATCCGGGTTCTCGGTGACAATCGCCCACACGCCCGCGCGCCCGTCCCACATCTGCCACGCCTGAGCCCAGAACAGCCACAGGCGGCCGAGAGGATCGAGCCAGAGACATGGATCGAAGGCCCTCACGCGCCCTGGAGGATCGACGATCAGCCTGACGTCCGACCACGTTTCTCCATCGTCATCGCTCGTGTTCAGCATCACATAGTTCCAGGGTCCCTCGCCCGGGCCGCCTCCATACCACGTCGCCCACAGGCGTCCGTTCGGCGCGCGTTCGATGCCGGGTATCCCCTGGAAGGGTCGCGTCTCGGGACCGTACTCGCGGCCCGGATCGTGGATCACCGGCGGCGTGATCAGCGCCGGATCGTCATGCCCATCTATCAGATCGTCATGCGCCCGCATTCTTTCTGCCTCCTGTGCATTCGCAATCCCCGCGGCCGCAAACAGCAGCGCGAGGCACGTCACCATCATAATTGTGCGCGTAATCCCCTTCATCTTTATCACTCCATCCACCCCGGGTCGTAGCTGAACAGGCGCGAGCCACAGGCGAAGTACAGTCGCCCGTTGGCAACTGCGATGCCCGCGGTGATGCTCGGACCCGGGCGCACCACCTCTGCATGCTCGAAGGTCCCCGGTTCGATACGGGCGATCGCCTCGCGGAAAAGCGCGTAGATGGCGCCATCCGGTCCGATCGCCATAGTGCGCGGCGCCTGACTTCCCGTCACATTTCCGTACTCCGCGATTTCTTCGTCATGTATGAACTCGCCGTTCTCTGGGTCGAATACGAACAGTCTGCTGTCGTTGGTCAGACCGTAGACCAGTCCGTCATCGGGCACGATAAGATCACGGACCGCCGCAGTTGGCGGTTCGATGGTCCAGCGGTCTGTCACCGTCCTCGTCTCCAGGTCCAGGCGGTAGATCATCGCCGCCTCGGCTACGGCCGTTCCTCCCGTGGCGGCTCGAGTCGTCGTCCCGACGATCAGGGCCCCGTCCGGCAGCGCGGCCATCGAGAACACACCCTGATCTGCGATCAGGTCCTCCCGATCGAGCACCGCCTCTTCACCCGTCTGAGTGTCGTAGATCACCATCCCGCCCCCGATCAGGACCCGAGCGGCGTTCCCGCCGATAATCACATGTCTGTCATCGGGATGTGCGAGCATTGCGTGAGGCCGACCGTAGAGATCACGCGCCTCCCCGTAGCCATGCAGATGCCGCGGGTTACTGCTCTCCCGTATCTCGGCGTCATCGTAGGGTTGAGACGGATCGTACTCAATCAGGGAGCCGGAGCTATAAACCGCACCATAGAGCAGATCACCCTGGCGTACCCACTGGTTGACGTGCCCCCCATGATTGCCGAGACCGCGATCCTGCATCTCGCCGCTCTCCGGGTCGAACTCCCAGATCCGAAGCGGAAGGCCGGTCGCACCGTGGATATTGCCATCGGGGCCCGCAACCATCGAGTAGATTGCCAGACCGGGGCTCTCATATTCAAACTGCACCTCGCGCGGCTCCTCAGCATCCTCGTCAAGGATCCGCAGCACCCGATTCGGCACATCCTCGCGGGGATTACTGGCCATGCGCGATCCATCCTCAAAAGCCATGTTGTCAACTCTCACCCTGCCGACCGGCGCCTCATCGATCTCGGTGGCCTCCCCGCCGGACAAGACGTGCAGGCTCCATCCAGGCGCGTTGGCGTACACGTTGCCATCGGTTCCGCGCCAGACGTTACCCTGCCCCCGCTCTCGCTGGTCCTCAGGCACGTACCGTCGCACCTCACCGGTGGCGGGGTTCAGGCCGACCACCTGGGCCGCTGTCTGCCCGATGCCACCGTAGACCCAACCGTCGGCGGCGACCGCCAGAGGTCGCAAATACTGCGGCCAGTCTTCTTCGTTAACCGCTCCGTGGCTGATGAACTCCTCAGTTGTGGGGTCGTATGAGACGATGGTCGCGCTCGGGTAGATGCCCCCGAAGATTACGCCATCGTCGCTCTGAGCGAAGGAAAGCGACATGCCGCCGGGGATCTCACCCACGCGCCGCACCTCGCGGGTTGCGAGGTCGATCTCTATGAAGTGCGGACCCATCGTGTCGTAGATCGCGTTGTGCTCCGCAGACGGGAACACGAGATAAGCGCCGAGTCCGCCGATCTCCGGCGATATCTGCTCACTCTCGCCCGTCTCCGCATCAACGAACAGGTAACTGGCGTTGCCACCCGCCCACAGCTTTATGAAAACGGTATTGCGACCATCGACATCCTGTGTGGCCACGGTCCCTCCCCAAGCGGGCATCGCAACCGGGGCGGCGATCCCGTGATCCTCGACCCCCTCCGGAAGTTCCTGTGCGCCCGTCGCCCCGAGCAAGAGCGCAAGCGCACAGATTGACGCGGCAACAACCAACTTTCCCCCCGGCACTGAATCAAGCACCGAATCACTCCATTGGGTATCCTTAGAATGAGTCCATCAACGGGCCTGTCACAACCTATTCTCCTCTCCGGTTGGCAGGCCCTCCATGATCGAGCGGAAACTCCGTGCTGCTTTGAGTGCCCGATAAGCAATGAACTCCCCGGCGCTAATGCTGGCACCGGGGAGATGATGTACGCGCTTGAATCGGGCCTGGCTGGGTGCTGTTCAATCTTCGAACAGGCTCAAGTCGTAGCTGAAAAGTCGCGGGCCGCATGCGAAGTAGATCCGGTCGCCCGAGATCGCGACTCCAGCGGTGATGGTCGGACCGGGACGCACCACCTCCGTGTGCTCGAACGTCCCTGGTTCGATCCGGGCGATCGCCTCACGGAAGAGGACGTAGATGGCGCCATCCGGGCCGATCTCCATGGCGCGCGGCGCCTGGCTCCCGGTGGCTCTTCCGTAGTCCTCGTCGACCACTTCCTGGTGGATGAACTCCTCTGCTTCGGGATCAAAGACGAAGAAGCTTCTGTTGGTGAGGCCGTAGAGCAGGCCGTCCTCGGGAACGATGAGATCACGGACACCGGCTATTCCCTCCAGCGTCCACTGATCAGTCATCTGCTTCGTCTCCCAGTCGATGCGGTAGATCATCGCATCCGTGGCAGTCGGTGCACCTCCGGTGGAGGCCCGCGTCGTAGTGCCCACGATCACGTCACCATTCGGCAGCGCGGCCATCGAGTAAGGGCCCTGGTCCGCCACCAGGTCGTCGCGGTCGAGCAGGATCTCGTCGCCGGTCTCCGTGTCGTAGATCAGTATCGCTCCGCCCGTGAGAACCCTCGCCGCCATACCACCCATCAATACATGCCTGCCGTCAGGATGTGCAAGCATGGTATGCGGCCTGCCGTAGAGGTCCTGTGCACCATTGTAACCATGCAGGTGTCGGGGATTCTCACTGCGCCGGATGAACTCGTCGTCATAAGGCGCGGAGGGGTCCCACTCGATCAGCGAGCCGGAGCTGTACACTGCGCCATAGAGCAGATCGCCCTGGCGCACCCACTGATTCACGTGTCCACCGTGTCCGCCGAGACCCCGATCCTGCATCTCGCCGGTCTCCGGGTTGAAGTCGAAGATGCGCAGTGGCACGCCGGTGGCGCCGTAGATGATACCGTCGGCTCCTTCAACGAGAGTGTAGATGCGCACTCCGGTGCTCTCATAGTCGAACTCCACCACACGGGCCTCTTCGGCATCGGCCTCGGTAATCTCGAGTCGCCTGTCCTCAGGCTGGATTCGCGTGATGCGCGAGCCATCCTCCCACTGTCGAACCCGCATGGAGACGCCTTCGGGAGGCGCTTCGACGGGGGTAGCTTCCCCGGCCGAGAGGCGATGCCAGCTCCAGCCCGGGGCATTGGCGTAAACCTCACCATCGACTCCCAGCCGCACGTTGCCCTGGCCCCGCGTGCGATCTTCCTCAGCCATGAAATGCACCGTATCTCCCGTCTCGGTGTTGAGACCGATGACCTGGCTGAGTGTCTGTCCTATGCCGGTGTAAACCCATCCATGCCTGTCTGCAGCAAGCGGGCGGGGGTACTGCGGCCATTCCTCCTCGTTGACCGGACCGTGATCGGTGTACTCCTCGGTCGCGGGATTCCATGAGATTATCCGAGCCGTCGGGTAGATGCCTCCGTAGATCACGCCATCCTCGTCGGAGGTGAACACAAGTGCCATCTGCCCCTCGAACTCGCCAAGTCGGCGTATCTCGCGTGTCTCTACATCGATCTCGAGCATCCACCTTCCGAGCGTGTCGTAGATCTTGTTTGTCTCCGGAATGTAGATCGTGCTGAATGCTCCCCATCCGCCGATGTCCGGCCAGATCTGTTCGGTCTCGCCCGTCTCCGCATCGATGAAAAGGTAGGACGTATCCCCTCCGGTCCACAGCTTCACGAACACCGTGCGACCGCCGTCGGCATCGACGACCGCGTGTGTGCTGTCACCCCAGGTGGGTCGGCCGACCGGTGCGGCCACACCGTGATCCTCGACACCCTCGGGAAACTCCTGGGCATGTAACGCCCCGATCGAGAGAACCGCCGCGCAGATCATCAGAGGAAAGAGAGTCGGCATCGAGCGTATCGTAGCCAGCATAGAATCACTCCATTTCACTGCTTCATCGCGAATTACCACATCTGCCCCCATATTCGTCCTGATCTACTTTCGGACCTGTCTTGTTTCTTGACTATAGCTTGATAGCCCCAAGTTGATCCATGCCCCAGCGGCGGTTAACACCGGTCGTACGCAGGAAACGCTGCTCCACACGGAGAAATGCCGGGAAACTGCAACCGCTCTATCGCTCCTGCGTCGGCGAGACACCGCTGCTCCACAGGAGACACGTTCGGATCCGGGCATGGTTTCGTCTCTCATGTTGAGTATGACTGCCACAAGCGTCGCGGTGTTCGCGCCGCCAAACACCAGGGGCATCTGGGGCTATCCGGGTCTCCGCCTGCAGGGGCACAAGGGCCTCGTGGTGCTGTGAAAGACCGTCACGGCGGAGTGCCCGTCAACCGTCCGGCCATTGCCGGGAGCCAGAGGGAGGTCTCAGACATGTTCACAGCCAGGTATGGACTCTTCCAGATTTCGGCGACGTTGATGATCGCCGCAATCGGGGTTGCTCTCACCGCGGTTCCCGTGCAACTCTGCGCCGCGGATAATGGTGATGAAGAGTTCGTGGTCGCCATCGCGCAGACTGAACTGCGATTCTGGGAGTCGCCGGAGGACTTCGCGGACCACATGTCGCGTCGCGTCACCGAGGCGATGGAGCACGAGCCCGACCTGATCGTATTCCCTGAGGACATCGGCCTGCCATTGATAGCCCTGGGTGATCTCGATGCGCTGGAAGAGGCCGGGAGCGTCGAGGACGCAATCGGTGCCCTGTTGCTGCGGCACCTCGACGAGGTCGCGGCGATCGTCGCCGCCCATGAAGTTTCGCCGATGCGCGCCCTCTGGCTCGAGAAAGATCCCGTCATGAGCGAGACCTACCGTGAGACCTTCTCCGTACTCGCCCGAGAGAACGCGGTGCACATCATCGCTGGCTCCACCCCGATGGTGCTCCCCGATCGCCCAGCAGACTCGTTCAACACCGCCTGCCTCTTCGATCCAGACGGCGAGATGCATGTGGTGGGTACGAAGGTCAATCTGATACCGATCGAGCGCGAGGACGGGCTGGATCTGTCGCCTGGGGCACTCGAAGACTATCGGGTCTTCCGTACCCCGAAGGCCGTCGTCGGCACGATCGTTTGTGCGGACGGCTGGGCGCCGGAGATTGCGCGGGCGCTCGTCGATCAGGGTGCACAGGTGCTGGTGCAGGTGTCCGCCAATCCCGAAGAGTGGACGGAGACTGCTCGTGAAGGCTGGCAGGACAGCCTCTTCTCACGAGTCCAGGAACTCGAAGTTTACGGCGTCTGCGTCATGGGTGTGGGGAACCTGCTGGGGCTTCCGTTTGAGGGGCAGTCATCGGTGCTCGCTCCACGCGAGTGGACCGAGGACGGCTCCGGCTTCCTCGCTGAGACCGCCAGCGCGACCGAGGAAGAGTTGCTGGTAATCACGCTGGATCTCAGCCGGATCGGTCGTGATTGAACCTGGCCCATTCGGATCACCTCAATCTGGACGCCGACTCCGCGTTTTTCCACGTGTGGACGCCCACCGAGGTGTCAGATCGACGGCGGCAGATTATGCGCCGATAACGTCTCCCACATGACGCCGACAGCCACCGCAGACATGATCCGCGGTGGCTGTCGGCTCGTCCCGGCCCCCCCGATCTCAGTCGCTACCCGGGCCGTTTCCCCCTCGGGCCAAATCGACGGCGCGAGACCACTCGTGATAGTGATCGCCGATCGCAGACGCCGCCAGGGGCGCCGGTAACTCCTGTTCCACTGCCTCGATGACCCACGGCTTCTCAGCATTCCCGTACACACTTGCCATACCCGCGCGAGCCGCCGTCGTCACCGGAATCATCATCCCCAGTAGCGCCACCAGCAGCACCATCAACACCAGGTTCCCCCATCGACCGCCATCGGCGTCCATCGATCAGCCCTCTCGAAGTCGAGACTCCGGACTGAGATTCACACCATTTAACGGCCTCCTCCGCAAATACTTGAGTCCGATTCCGAGAACGCCTCGCCTCGTCACTGAGGCCGTTTTCTCCCACCGGGGGCACCTCACTGACCGCTTGCTCGTGTCTTGACTCGCCGGTTCTGATAGCTTACAATCGCATGGCGTTCGAAAGCGCGGCTTGCGCATGTTGACAGGAGGATTCTCTGTGACAGAGGGCACGAAAGGCCTCATCTTCATCGGCGACGGCATGGGCGGCCGTCCCATGTCCGAGATAGACGGACGCACCACAATTGAAGCCGCGGACACCCCTGCTATGGACCGCATCGCCCGCGAGGGAGCCTGTGGCATGATGGACCCCATCGCGCCGGGGCGCGCCGCTGGAAGTGACACATCCCATATGGCGCTGCTCGGATATGAGCCGGAGCGTTACTATCGCGGCCGTGGACCTTTTGAGGCGAGAGGTGTCGGTATCGAGGTTCGCCCCGGTGATGTGGCATTCCGCTGCAACTTCGCCACCGTGGACGGGCGCACTGTAGTTGACCGCCGCGCCGGGCGGATCTCACAGGAGGATGACATCGAGCAGATCGTCGCCGCTGTCAGGGACAACATTGAGACCATCGAAGACGTGCAGGTCATCTTTAAGCCCTCCGTCGAGCACAGGGCCGCCCTCGTTTTGCGCGGCGAAGGTCTCTCTCACGAGATATCGGAGGTGGATCCGCACAGCCCCGGAGTTGAATACTGGGAATCCAGACCCCTCGACGATGCAGACGATCCCGAGGCCGCTGAGAAGACCGCGCGCATCCTCAACGAGTTTGTCGGGCGCGTCCACGAGGTGCTCGATGATCTCGAAGTCAACAGACGGCGGGGCGAGATATGGGAGCGGCAGAAGAACGGCGCGACTGATGACGAGGAGATCATCATGCCCGCCAATATAGTTTTGCCGCGCGGGGCGGGCACTGCTGTCCAGTTGGAGCCACTCAAGCAGCGCTACGGACTCAATGCGGCCATGATAGTCGAGGTGGATCTCGTGCGCGGTCTCGGCGAGTACCTCGACATGAATGTGATCGAAGTCGAGGGCGCTACCGGTGGCATGGGAACTGACGAAATAGCGATCGCGCGGGCGGTTGTTGAGGCCCTGGAAGACCACGACTTCGTACTCGCCAACATCAAGGCACCCGATCTGGGTGGCCATGACGGTGACTGTGAGGCGAAGATCGCGGCCATCGAGAAGGTCGATCGCGCGATGGACCACGTGCTTAACTATCTCGACTTCTCCAATACCACGATGGTCATCACGGCCGATCACGCCACCCCGTGCTCCGTGATGGATCACGCGGGCGACTCGCTGCCGATCGCTTTCTTCGGGCGCGGCACCTGTCCCGATGATGTCAGCAGCTTTGGAGAGCGCGCCTGTTCCAGGGGTATCATGGGGCACATTCGCGGAATGCAGATCATGGACGTGCTGCTTAACATGATGGGACGAGGAGACAAGTTCGGGGCATGAGACGCCCGCTCGCGGTCCTCGCACTGCTGCTTACGGCGGTCACGGCGGGCTCAGGTTTCCCCGTGGAGCCGGGGCCATCGCCTGAGATCGCCGGACTGCACGATCGGCGGGGCCCCGAGATCTTCCGCATACGCGTCGAGAACCGCGCGGATGGAAAGATCGACGTCAGCCGTGACCGCGGTGAGAGCTGGCTTACTGTAGGACGGGTGGTAGCACCGGCGGACGCGGTCAATCCGCTCGGTTACACTGCGAGCAAGTGGGCGGCCGACAGCGCCGTAGCGGCGTCGGCAGTGAACGCGATCCACCTCAAGGTCGCGAACCATCCCGAGACCGGACGCGGGATCATTACGTCGTTGATGCCCGCCGGTGAGCCCGTGGGAGCCGCCGCAGCCGGGCAGCGGACCGGCATCCTGACCGACCTTTCCCCCGGGACCGGCATCTTTGGAGGCGGCCTCGCTCCCTACGTCAACTCCCCGGTCTTCCTCGTACATAATGAAGACCTGATACCGCTTGGAGAGGACTGGGTCCCGTCAATCGGCGATGTGCTTGTGATCGAGGTCAATGCTCCCGAGCGCGGGATCCGTTGGCTCGAGTTTGAGAATCGCTTCGGCGGTCTCGTTCGGGGGAGTTTCAGCGACGGCGGCGAGGAGGTCATCGGCGCGGTCCTCCGCCCGGTCATCGGCATCGGTCGTTTCGAGGGCACCCGGGACGCCGCTCCGGGGCGCATCCGCGCGAATCATCCGGGAGTACTCGATGTCTCGACCTCACCACTCGGCGCCGTCGGAGGATTTCAGATCGTCCCCTCCGGCCATGCGGGCAGCCCCGAGACCGGCTACATCCGTACCGGAACCCAGTGGATGGTAATCGGCCCCATCGATGTGACCCAACCGACCTGGGAGGGGGTCGCTCCTCTGTTTGCAGGCTACCTCAGGCCCGACTACCGACCCGACGACATCGGCCAGGAGGACTGGATGCGACGCCTGCTCTCGCGCAGTCAGGTCCGCGTGCGCTTCGGCGGCGGCGACTGGGAGGCAATGCCGCGTATCGGCAT
>PXBW01000221.1 GCA_003566775.1 candidate division WS1 bacterium | reverse complement strand
GAGCAGAAGGTCCGGGCGGAGCAAGGACTGGCGACACCGCCGGAGTACGCATCTCTGTCGCTACAGGTGAACCGCTCTCCTACACCCAGAGAGTGGCACCGAAGCGCCCCGATCTCGAAGAGATCCAGATATCGCAGGAGCGGGCGATAGAGGTCGCCGCCGAACAGACAAGGCTCGAGTGGCGCGAGGGTCGAGGCATAGGGGTGACGGTTGAGGCCACATGTGCGAGACTCGTTCTCAGCTCCTCGGTATCTCCAGAAGAAGGTCCAGTGTGGTTTGTCAATGTGGGAGTGGGGCACGCGACGACAGGAGAGCGGCTGGAACAGACTCAAAGAGTGATAGATGCGTATTCTGGTGAGATTCTTCGGTAGACGACGGGAAATCGCCGCTCCGATCCATGCCAGACGTAAGCGCACACTCGCGGCGGCTCCGACCTTCGGGGCCGTCGCTGTCGTGCACCAATGAACCGGTACAGAGTGAGATGATTCGATGCAGCGCCAGAGTGCAGCAGTCGCGATGATCGCCCTTGCTGCTCTCCTCGCAGCGGTGCAGAGTGTGGCAGGCGCCGAGGTCGATCAAGGCTGGCAACCGCCGGAGCCGCTCGACAGGATCGAGCTTCATGACCTCATCCACGCAGAGATGAGTTCCTCCGAGCGAATCGCGGGTCTGCGGGAATTGCTCCGCCAGGCGACGCAGAGGGGTGGATATGTCATGATGGGCCTTCGCGGTGGGCCCATAGACTCCGCCTATCGCCAGCGAACGCTCATCGGCAGTATCAGCCGCCAGATACCTCCTGAGTACCTGCTCTCCGCGCTGGAGATCGAGGAGGCCCCGCAGGTACGGGATCACCTCAAGATTGCTGCCGCTCTCGCCGGTGTTGACGGCTTCCTCGACGATCTGGTTCGGATTGTGGGAGAGCATGACAGTCCGTTGCGGCGGCTGGCGGTTGATGCCCTCGGCAGGTTGGAGGATCCTGCCCTGGAACCTGTGTTTCGAGAGCATCTCACCGATCCATACGCCCGTTTGTACTTCGGCCCGAGCATCGCGCTCGCCGGTCAGACACCCCGCCCTCGAAAGGTGTATCCGGTCAGACAGGCTGCGGTTGAGGCGCTGGCGCGAATCGGGGTAACGGAGGTCGAGGCAGTCACTTATCAACCATTTGAACCCAGGTCCAGGCCGGAGGCGGTTGCTCTTCTCTTCGAAGAGCGTGAGCCGCGGGTGTGCCTCACCGCCGCGCACTATCTCGCCCGCGAGGGTGGCGAGGAGGGCCTGCCGCACCTCCGGCGCTTCATCGAAGAGGCGGGGGACGATCCGGACCTGCGCGATGCGGTGCAAGTGGCAGAACTGGCGCCGCTGACATCCGACGAACTGGTGGATGCGCTTCGTGACGCGCTGGCGGCCGGCGATCGACCGGTCTACCAGGCCGCGGCGGATGTTCTGCAGGCGCGGCAGGATATCGAGCCGGTGGCCGCCGCGTGGGATGACGCCGACCCGACGATGCGACGGGCGCTGGCGTGGATAGCGGGGCAGCTTCCCGGCCCGGAGGCGACCGAACTGCTGGTTGACGCGTTCTTCAGCGAAGAGGAGGGCGCGTTGCGCCGGGAGGCGCTGGACATGCTCGGGCGTTCACCTCGCAGTCTTCAGCGCCAACTGACCGGACCGGAGCGAGCACAACTGCGCGAGATCGTCCTGAGCGGCTCGCTGGAGGACGCCGCGAAGGTTGCCATGTTCGCCCGGGATATCCGATCGTCCATCGCGGAACGCCTGCGGCGGGAGGTGACAGAGGACCCGGTGCGGCCGGATACACCTCCGGAGCGTATCTGGGAGTTGAACAGGATGGTGGAGCGGCTCAGCAGGCGACAGATGCGGGAAAGTCTGGAGGAGGCGGAGGGGGATTGGGCGATGTGGGTCGCGATAGCGCTCGGGCGGGTTGGCGACGAGGCCGCCGGGGACACGCTCAAGGTCGCGCTGGAGCGTGAACGCAATCCATACGTGCGGTATCTGCTGGTGCGCTCGCTGGCGAGTGCGCTGGGAGAGGAGGCGATCCCTCTGCTGGAGGACCTCGCACAGGAGGAGACGATGGCGAAGGGCTCCGTCTTCAGGCCGAGCCGGCGTCATGTCGAAACACCGATCGTGAGCGAGGCGGCGCAGAGGGAGTTGCATCGGCTGCGGCCACGTTGAGAGACGAGCGGGCGAGGTTTCGGTTGTCGGCCCCAATCATCGCTCCCATGACTCTCAGGCTACGCATCCTGCTCCTCCAACGGCCCGGGTTCGGGGGCAGGGGTGAGGACGCGGTCGCCCACGGAGGAGATTGCCAGCGCGCCCAGCGGGGCGGTCAGCACGATGCTGAGCACCGCGACGGCGAGGATGACCTCGCCCGGCCCCGTGTCCATGCCCGCCGCGCGCATCATCAGCAGCGGGGTGGCCCCTATGGCCGCCTGCACGGTCGCCTTCGGGATGTACGCGGTCGCGACGAAGAGCCGCTCGTGCAGGTCGAGGTTGCTGCCGAGCAGACACAGTTGCGTGCCCGCGCCGCGCGCGATCAGGCCGAGGGCGATCAGTCCGGCGCCGGCAAACCCCGCCTCCCAGGCCACCGAGACGTTCACCACCGCGCCCACCATCGCGAACAGAACGATCTCCGCGAAGACCCAGATCTTCCCCAGCTTGGAGGAGATCTCATGGGCCATATGCTCACGCTTCTCCAGAATGACAAAGCCGATTGCCATCGCCGCCACCAGTGCCGAGAAAGGAATCCACGCCTCCACCAGCTCCTCGAGGCGAACCAGCAGCACAGACAGCGCGATTACCACCAGCACGCGCTTGGTCGCGCGCGGATCGACCCGCTCGAACAGCCGGTAGAGCACGAACCCCACCGCAGCACCCACGAGGATGCCGACAATGATGGACAGTGGAATACCCGCTATGCGCCAGGCGATATGCACGTCCTGCCCGACATAGAAGCCTACCAGCATGCTGAACACGACGATCATGAAGACGTCTTCGACGGATACCGCGGCGAGGATCATCGTGGGAATGCTCTTCGCGTCGCCCCTGCGCTGGTTGATGAAGCCGATCATCATCGGTACCACCACTGCTGGAGACACGGCGGAGATGATTGATCCGAGGATGGCTGCCTCGAGGTAGCTCAGCCCGAGGAATAGTGGGCCGAGCAGCGTGATCGCCACCGCCTCGCCCAATGCCGGGATAAACGCCAGCAGAAGCGCCCTGCCTCCGACGCGATGGAGTTCTCGACGACTGAGCTTGAAGCCCGCTCTGAGCAGTATGACGATCAGGGCGATAAGGCGCAGGTCGGGCCCGATAGCGAGTAGATCGGGATCGAGGTAGCCGAGGACATAAGGGCCGAACAGAACGCCGATGAACAACATGCCGATGAGGCCCGGGATCTTGAGGCGGCTGAGGGCCCAGTCGGCAACAAGACACAGGATGATGACTTCTGCGATGCTGACCGCCATGATGACTCCTCCGGGTGCAGGCGTTCGTGTGAACTACCACGACGTTTAAACGCCGGACAGGAGTCATCAGCCGGAATCGCAGACCCCGGCGGTTAATGGCGAACCCCATCGCCGTATCGTCAGACTGAATTATAGGCGATGATGCGGGTGATATCAAGCGCAACCTGGCTGGAGACCCGTGCGGCGATTCGCGCCGCGTTGCGTGATCCGACGGCGTGTCTGAGGAGGGCAATGCCGTCCGCTGAAGGTGCCGATGGGTTCTGCGCCGAATTACCTCACAGTTGCGGGACTGATCTCCCGTGGCGATACGGAACTGCTCACCAACGGCGCGCCCCCGGTGGCGTGCACAGAATCAGGGAGGATTATATGATGCGTGACAAACTGCGAGTAGGTATCATCGGAACAGGAGCCATCGCGCAAAGCAATCACATCCCCGGCTGGCAGCAATGCGAGCTTGCGGAGATAGTGGCGACCTGTGACATCGATCCTGAAGCAGCGGCGCTCGGCCGGAGCCTGGCGAAGGTGGATAAGGATCGAGTGTACTCCGACTATGAGAAGATGCTGGAGAAAGAGGACCTCGACGTGGTGAGCATTGCCACGCCGAACTGCGTGCACATGCCGCCGACGGTCGCCGCGCTCGAGGCGGGCTGTCACGTGCTGGTCGAGAAGCCGGTGGCGACCTCCGCCGATGAGGTACGACAGATGATCGCGGCGCGAGACAGTTCACAGAGGTTGCTTTGCGTGGTGCAGAATATGCGCTTCAGCGATGAAGCTATGGCCGCGAAGCAGTTCGTCGATGAGGGAGGCATAGGCGACGCCTATTGGGCGAAGGCGGAGTATCTCCGGACGCGCGGCGTCCCGTCATGGGGCGGTTTCATCGACAACGAGCAGTCGGCGGGCGGGCCGTGCTACGACATCGGCGTCCATGTGCTCGATCTCGCGCTTCACCTGATGAGCTTTCCGGAGCCGGTTTCGGTCAGCGCCAACACCTGGCTGGAGATAGCGAACAAGCCTTCGGTTATGAAGCATAACCCGAAGGATTACACCGTGCCCGAGGAGCTTGCGGTGGGCTTCATACGCTTCGAGAACGACATCTGCGTATCGCTGGGCGCAAGCTGGGCGCTCAACGCCCCCGCCAATGCGAACAACGTGTCGATCTACGGCACACGTGGTGGAGTCCAGATGTGGCCCTTTACGCTGGTGCGCGAGGAGCATGATATGATGCTCAACTCGACCCCGTCTGTTCTCGGCAAGAAAGGGAGAGGCAGTCATGCCGAGGAGATCCGGCAGCTTGCGCTCGCGATCACGAGCGGCGAACCGGCGCCGGTGCCGCCTGAGGAGGCCCTGATCACTCAGCGGATACTGGACGGGATCTATGCTTCCGCGGAGGCGGGCGAGGAAGTCAGCGTCTGACAGTAGCGGTCTATGGGCCGGCCGCCTCAGCGGCGCAGGCCGAGGTAGAATCCTGCGGTGAAGCCGCCCGCGAACGGAAGGTTGTAGGTGAGTATCTTCCAGAGACGTTGGGTGGCAACTTCCGCCGCGGTGGCGGCCGGCCCGGTTATGAACTCCGCAATGCGGTTCCAGTGCCATTCTGCGAAGCCGTAGTAGGCGAGTAGTTGCATGAGTATGAAGACGACGCCAAGAGCGCATCCCGCGAGGCGGCCGAGGGTCTTGCAGGCCATGCCGGCGAGAAAGCCGAGCACACCTCCGACGCCGAGAGTACTTAGTATTGCGCTGATGGATAGCATTGAGATATCGACCTTTCTTCGTCCGCATGTTATTCCGTGGCGGTGGTGATGTCAACGAAAGATGCAGGCAGCAGATTCGACTGTCAGGCGCCCTCCCGCGTGGCGTTGTTCGCCGTACCGGATAATGCGGAGGCGCTGGAGGCCGCACTCGTCGAGGTCGGCTTCGACGCAGTTATGCCCGATCGTCTCTCTTTCGAGACGGCTGCTGAGGTCGATCTGATAATCTGCGATGCCGCCAGGCTTGACGCCATCCCGGAGACCATGCGCGAGGGACGCAAACAGTGCGGGCGGCCCCGCCCGCTGTTCGTAGGTTTGTGCCACTCGGAGGACGCGTGTTCAGCGATGCAGCAAGCGGGCGCCGATCTCATGCTTAGTGGACACTGTGCGCCCGACCTGCTGGCGGATCAGTTGGCGGCATTGGTGAGCAGGCTGCACGTTGAGCGCGATCGCAATCCTCTGACCGGCCTGCCCGGCAATCGCTGGCTGCAAGGGCACCTGCAAACGCTGCTCGGTGAGGGCCGCAGCGTGGGGCTGCTGCTTCTCGACATCGATCGCTTCAAGAAGTTCAACGACAGGCACGGACACCTGACAGGGGACAGGGTCATTGGAATGCTGGCCGAGTGCGCGGTCGAGGCGGCTTCCAGGCACGAGGATTGCCTGGTGACGCACGTGGGCGGGGATGACTTCTGCCTGATCGCGACCCCGGAGATGCTCGAGGAACTTGCCCTGAAGGTGCTTGATGAATACAGGCGGCGTGGAGTGAGCGTCGCTGGAGATTGGGGCGAGAGACCACCTTCAATCAGCGTCGTGGGCAGCACGGTCTGTGGGGGGCCGGACGTAGATCTCGCAGCCGCCTTCAGAGGTCTCGCGCGTCTGAAGGAGAAGGCCAAAGCCCAGCCGGGCAGTACCTTCATCCTTGATGATGGGACCGCGACGCGATAGAAGGTGCGCGTTCGGGCAACTGTGGAAACGTTTCGAGGAGGCCGTGAAGTCCGCAATCGGGATGGGAGCAAGAGGGATGCCAAAGCAGATCCTGCTGGTTGACGATGAACGCGACCTCGTCTATTACACCAAGCTCTTCCTCAAGGATCAGGGCTACGAGGTCCTCACGGCTTTCGACGGTGAGGAGGCGCTGGAGGTGCTCGACCGGCATCGCCCGGACCTCATTGTGCTCGACGTGGCAATGCCGCGGCTGTCCGGCTGGCATGTTCTGGGTAAGATACAGGAGGAGCCGGATAAGCTCGATATACCTGTACTCATGCTTACCGCGCGAAGCGAGGATGAGGCCAAGGCAAAGGGCTGGGAACTCGGCATCACCTGGTATCAGACAAAGCCGTTTGAGCTTGATGAGTTAGCCATGGTGATAGAGCGGATTCTGGCAACAGCTGAAGATCTGGATTAGGCGCCACGCGGTGTATCAGGTGGCTCTTCTGAGCCGATACTATCGACGGCAGTGCACGAGTGATCGACTGTCCGTTATGCATCAGCAGTTCGTCAAACAGGAGGGATCGAGATGTCCGAGAACGGACAGGACAAGAAGAGTGACTTTCGCTACGCCACGGGTGATGCTGAGGTCCCGTGGGCGGCTATCGGCGAGCACATCTGGCATGAGGATCTCATGGGCCTCGTGCGATTGCTGGTCAGGGAGCGCGATGGAGCAGAGGGCTTTGAGGCGGCGATGGGGCGCGTGGAGGAGGTGCTGGAGGCGCTCTGCGCCTGCGGCAGGCCCGCCTCGAAGCTCAGCCTCGGCGACACGGTGAAGCGACTCGAGGAAGAAGTCGCGAGCTTCCTCGGCTGCCGTTACGCGTGCTTCATCACCAACGCCACCGCGGGCTTCCAGATTGGCCATCAGTTCGCCGACCTCGGGCCCGATGACGAGGTGATCCTCCCCGCGATCACCTTCATCGCCACCGCCGCCTACCCGCCGCTGGTGGGGGCGAAGTGCGTCTTCGCCGACGTGGACCCGCGCACGATGAACATGGACCCCGAGGATGTCGCGCGCAAGGTGACCGACCGCACGAAGGTCATCATGCCGGTGCACATCGGCGGCTACCCGGTGGAGATGGACCCGATCATGGAGATCGCCGAGGAGCGCGGCATCATCGTGATCGAGGACGCCGCACACGCCTTCGGCGGGAAGTATAAGGGCAAGATGATCGGCACGGTCGGTCACTTCGGCTCCTTCAGCTTCCACGAGGTGAAGAACATCACGTCCTTCGGCGAGGGCGGGATCGTCTGCACCGACACCGACTTCGGCGAGCACTTCAACCAGGCGCGCTTTTGCGGCGTGGACATGAGTCAGCAGATCGAGAACTGGCTCTACGACGTGGTGGCGCTGCCCACGACCACCGGCAACCCGCAGATGCCGGGGAATCACTCCTCCACCGAGATTCAGGCTGCCTGCCTGCTGGGGCAGATGGGGCGGCTTGAGGAGATCATCCGCATCCGTCGCGCGCGCGCGGAATACCTCAACGAGCGCCTCGAAGGCGTGCCGGGGCTCATCACCCCGCCGCTTGACAGTGAGGGGATCGAGAGCACCTTCCACCTCTACCTGCTGCAGGTGGAGCCGGAGGAGCTTGGCGCGGACATCCGCGTCTTCAAGCAGCGGCTGACCGAGAAGGGCGTAACGAACATCCCGCACTTCGCGCCGCTCTATCACTTCAAGATCTTCGAGCAACTCGGCTATGACACCGACGCGATCGCCGAAAGCTGTCCGAACGCGGAGGAGGCGTTCTGGCACCGCTTCACGCACCTGCCGCTCTACCCGCTGGCGCACGAGCAGGTCGAGCGCATGGCGGACCTCGTCATCGAGACCGCGGAGGAGATCAGCGGAGGGTAGCGGGAGGGACGCCATGACCGACGATCGCCCGGTCCTCAAAGTCTGCGGCCTCACGCGCGTGGCGGACATCCGCTCCGCGGAGGCCGCGGGCGCGGACTTCTGCGGCTTCATCACCGAGATCGAGCGCTCGCCGCGCTGCGTGACACGCGAGCAGGCGACGCTGCTGGCGCGCTCGTGTCGCGCGCGGCCGGTGCTGGTGGTCGAGGAGATGCCCCCCGAGGAGATCGCGACGCTCTTCTCGTCAATCACTCCTCATGCGATTCAGCTTCACGGCGGCGATGCGCAGTATGTTAGCGAGGTCGCGGAAGCTCTCGGCGACGCCGCGTTCGTCTGGCGCCCGATCGGTCTTCCCGAAAGCTCTTCAGACGACGTGCGGACGGGGGCGTCCGCACCACGGGATGAAGAGCGGGACCGCGCGGCTCTGGTCGCCGAGGTGCTGGCGGAGATCGAGGCGGCGGTTGACGCGGGGGCGGCGGCTGTCCTGCTTGACACGCGCACCGCGGAGGGAACCGGCGGGTCGGGGCGCACCTGCGACTGGCAGGCGGCGGCGGAGATAGTCGCGGCAAGCCCCTGCCCGGTGCTGATCGCGGGGGGCCTGGGGCCGGAGAACCTCGGCGAGGCGCTTGAGGTGACCGGCGCGGCGGGCGCGGACCTGTCATCGAGCCTCGAAGCGGCGCCGGGCGTTAAGTCATCGACCCTGCTGAGGGCTCTCGCTCGGGCATGGCTGATGATCACCGATTGAGTCGCGCAGCTCGCCTTTTGCACGTCAGAAGCGGGCCGGTGCGACGGTACCGCAGCGGGCGCTCCTGACGCGTCAGAGGTGCCTCAGGGGCGATTCCCCGGCGGACAATGCTTGCATTTCTCCCCGATTTCGGTTACAGTTCGTCGAAGGATGTACCCTATCAAATCAGACATGGAGGAAGATAGAATGGCTGCGATGGCGCTGGTCATTACGGAGAATGGTTACGGAAAACTGGTATCGCCGGACGAGTTCAGGGAGCAGAAGCGGGGCGGCAGCGGTGTCAGCGGGTACAAGGTCACCGATGACAGCGGTCCGGTCTGTGCGGTTCTTCGAGTCGACACTGGCGAGGACGAGAGAGTTCTGATCTACACGGCCCACGGTCAGGCAATTCTGACACCGGTCGATGACATCTCCGAGCGCAGCCGCACCGCCGGAGGCGTCAAGCTTATCAACCTCGCGGAAGGCGACATGGTCGTCGGCGCAGCCATGTAGGTGGATCTGTTGCGCAGCCCGCTGTGGCCGGCGGCCAGG
>PXBW01000097.1 GCA_003566775.1 candidate division WS1 bacterium | reverse complement strand
GTCGAGACGCAGCTTGAGGGCGGACTCTGGACGCTCATCGCCGACGAGTGGCAGTACCCCGACGCGGAGGACCGCGCACCCGACGAGGAGATCGACCACGCGAAGGGCCGCCCGCGGCATCCCGGTCGGCTGGTTCTTTGGGTATCGCTCGCGGCGCTTGTGCTGTTCGCGGTGGGCCAGCGCAGTATCGGCGACGAAGGCCAGCACGCCGAGATTGCCTTCGCCTGCATGGCCGCGTACGTGCTCTTCGCGCTGCTGCTGCTGG
This sequence comes from candidate division WS1 bacterium, assembly GCA_003566775.1. Classification (GTDB taxonomy): domain Bacteria; phylum Armatimonadota; class Zipacnadia; order Zipacnadales; family UBA5352; genus UBA5352. Next base: position 32,017 of record PXBW01000097.1, on the reverse strand, counting down.
CGCTGACGAACCTCTCCGCGCTGCGCATGCAGGTGCGGCGGCGCGGGATCTCGCTCGCCCCGGCGGTGACACCGGCGTGGATCGTTGCCAGCGCGCTGGTGGTACTCGGCATCATCTTCTTCTCGTTCTCGCTCGCACCGCGTTTCGGCACCGAGGCCCACGAGCGGATTGCGGCGGTCCCGGAGTGGCTCGCCGATGCGCGCGAGCGCGGACTGGACGAGGGCCCCGCGCAGGGCCTTGGCCCCGAGGGTGAGGCGCCCGGGGAGGAGGAGAACGGTTCCATCATCTCCGAGCATGCGGATCAGGCCCTGATAGGCGAGGAAGGCGAGGAGGCCGGAGGGGCAGAGGCTGGAGAGCCGGTCGCCCCCGATGGTGACGGGCCCGGCCCGGGGGAGGGCGAAGGCGATGAGGTGACCACGGGCCATGATGGCGACGAACCCATCGCGGGACAGACCCGGCCCGATCCCCCGGAGGGCACCGGCCTGCTGCTCTGGCTCCTGCTGATCCTTGCGGCGCTGACGGTCCTTTACTTCCTCTGGCTCTACCGGCGGCACCTGCTGGAGGCGGCGAGGCACATCAAGCGACGCCTGGCGTTGCTTCCCGGATATGTTGCGGGGGCGGTCAGGAGAGCGTGGGGCAGGGTACTGAAGTTGCTGGGGAGGATAGGACTTCCGAATCTAGTCGGCCGACAGGGGAACCTTCCGGAGGACCCGTTTGTCGATATATTCGAACAGGGCCTGGCGGATGACTTGGAACCCGCAGAAGTAGTGCGTTATGTTTACCGGGCATTTCAGGTGTATGCTGCAAGAGGAGGGCATGAGCGCCGTGATGATCAGACCGCGCTCGAGTTTCTGCATTCCACGCCCGCGAGGCTATTGCTGCCCGACCGTGCGGCGGAGCGCCTGACACGCACGTACGTCCTGGCGACGTACAGCCCTCGCGAGGTGACAGAAGCTCAGGCCGAAGGTGCCCGTGTCACGTGGACGATGATGCGCGAGCGGATCGAGGGCCCCGGCCACCGGGCCGGAACCTGAAGGGAGCGATTGTGGTGATGAAATCGATGAAGATGATGCTGGTAGTAGTATGTATGATGACGTTTCTCCTCTGTTCAGTCTCGGCTCAGGAAGCCGACCCGGTTGAAGCAGATGCTCCAGCGGAGGCTGCCGCAGAAGCGCTGGAGGAGGGCCAGCTTCTTCGCCTCAAGTATGAGGAGGGAGAGGTGCTTACGTACGAGACGAGGATGGAGGGTGTAGGCTCGGTGCATATCGCCGGTGCTCCGCAGCCGATCGATATGAGAGGCGGGATGATGGTCACGATGACCATCGAGGAAGTGGGCGAAGACGGGCATTTCACCATCCTGACGGAGGTGGAAGTGACGCGTTTGAACGTGAATCTGGCCGGGAATCCGGTCCCGCCCCCGGCTCAGGAGATTAAGGTCCGAACGAAGATGACGCCGCGCGGGGAGATACTCGACGTGGACGTACTGGACGAAGCGATCCCGGAGGCCCGTCAGCATGAGTGGGAGGCTGCGATGGAGCGGATGATGACGGGGGGCCTTGACCTCAGGCGGATGCTGATGGGGCAGAGGATCGCCGCCTTCCCCGAGGATGCGGTGTTACCGGGTGACGAGTGGACGGGAAGTGCAATCGATATTGACATTGAGGATGCCGGCGCCCCGTTGCAGATCAGTACGCAGTATGACGGCGATGTGGAGATGGATGGTCGTGTCTGCGCGCGGCTCGACAGCCATCTTGTCATCGACGGGGCGGCCTTCGGTGAGTTGAGCACGATGCTGGGGATGGAAGGCACCACCACGGCCGACACCCGGTCTTGGTTCGACCCGGAAGCGGGTCGGCTGGCAGCCAGCATGGAGCGCATCCAGGTCAACATGCAGGTTAACATGCCCGCGGAGCTTATCGGGGCTATGGAACCGGTGCCGGTATTCCTCGAGATGTTTGTTGACAGCGAGAGCAGGCTCCTGCCCGATTGATCGCTTGCTTCATTGAGGGAAGCCATGGGGCGGGCGTCACAGCCCCATGGCTGTCATCTCCCTCGACCGACACTGCGCCGGGAAGATGGATGATCGTCTGTTGCGCAGAAGCATGACTACCCCGTCGCTGTGACGCCCCGGATCAGTCCTCGATCTCCATTCCGAGCGCCCCGGCGACTTCGAGCGGTATGCCCGCGTCGGCGAGTTCGGCGCGAGTATGCGAGATTCTCGTGGTTCGCATGACGTATTGCCAGCGCCTCTCAACACGTTGCAGCACTCCCGTCCCCCAGAACTGCGAGAAGCCGAACTGCTCGTCCCAGCGCGGTTCGTGGGTCTTTGCCCAGCCATCGTGGATGGCGCTCACGTGTACCAGGAAGCTGGTCATGAGGTCCTCTCGATCCACGGCCTCGAGGATACTCTGCACGATGCCTGGAGGTGTGGCGTGAAGCAGAACGCGCGCGGTGCGATCACCGTCGATCATCTCGACGTGTGGGATGTACCCGAGCACCTCTGCCGCCTGGCTGTCGGCACCATGGTACGTGACCTCCGCACCAAGTCCCTCAACCACCTCGCGCAGCCCCACGAGCGTGCCGAGACCATCCTGGCGCTCCTCGGGTAACTGCAGGTAGATCGAGTTCTCATCCCTGCTTACAACGGTCCATCCTTCCACGTCATCGACGGTTGCGCCTAACCAGTGAACCAGTGGGGGCAAAGCGACCACAACTGCACCCCTGTGATTGAAGCCGTGAAGATCGAGCAGGACATCGTGTCGTCCGGTCTCAAGCGCCGCCGGGGCTTGGTCGGCGGGCAGCGAGAGCCCAACAACCGCGCGGAGAGTAAACACCAACACACACGCTACCGGAGTGACCCATCGGTGAACTGTCATGAGTGCACCTCCCGAAGATAATCGGCCTCACGGCAGAGACACAGTTTCTCGTTTGTGGTCTCGCGTCCCTCCCCTGTGGATTCCAGGCGAAGTCTCAATGCCCATCATCTGTGCGGGGGTCAGGCCGACTCAGAGCTTCCTCGCCGCTGCTGGAGCCACGCCGTCGTGAGTCGCTCCAGCGGCCAGGTGTTGATAACGGTCTCCGCCTCAATCCAACCGCGGCGCGCGGTGAGGACACCGAAGCGCATGAAGTCGAGCGACGCGATGCTGTGCGCGTCGGTATTAATGCTGAGCTTTGCACCACGCTCCTGCGCGAGACGGGCGTGTACATCCGAGAGATCGAGGCGGTCGGGAGTGGCGGAGATCTCCAGTGCGACGTCGAACTGTGCTGCGGCGCCGGCAAGTTCGCTCACATGCATCCCGTGCGCCTCCCGCGTCTGTAGCACACGTCCGGTGGGGTGTGCGATCAGATCGACCATTCCGGTCTCGATCGCTCCGACCACGCGCGCGGTCATCCGGTCGGCATCCGCAGACATTCCCTGGTGGATGGCCCCTACCACGAAGTCCACGGTGTCGAAGACTTCGTAGGTCAGATCGAGCGCACCATCAGTGGTGATATCCGCTTCATGGCCGAGCAGGACGCGGAAGTCCGCATCCTGCTCGACATAGCGCGAATTTAGTGCATCGACCTCTTCCCGCTGCGCCCGCACGGCATCGGCGGAGATTCCTCCGGCAACATGGAGGCTTGCCGAATGATCGGTGATGCCCAGGTGTGTGTACCCGCGCTCCCGAGCGCTCTCAGCCACCTGCGCGATGCTGGCACGTCCATCGCTCCAGTTGGTGTGAATGTGAAGATCGCAGCGGATGTCACTCGACTCGATCAAGTCCGGCAACTCACCTGCGGCAGCCGCCTGAATCTCGCCGCGGTCCTCGCGAAGCTCCGGCGGAATCCACGCAAGGTCGAGCGCGGCATACACGCCTGCCTCCGTATCGCCGGCGACGCGCTCGCCCTCTTGATCGTCTCCATCGTGCTCGTCTGCGCAGAATACGCCGTACTCATTGACCTTCAGATCGCGATCCTGTCCTCGCTCTCGCAGACGGATATTATGCTGCTGCGATCCCGTGAAGTAGACGAGTGCCGCCCCGTAGCTTTCCGGCGCGACTACCCGCAGATCAACCTGTCGGCCGCCGGGAAGTGTCCCCGAGACCTTCGTGCCACCTGCAGACGTCACCTCTGCGAGCAATCCTCCCTCACCGAAGGCCTTACAGACCGCAGCCGGATCATCTGAAGTGGCCAGGACGTCGAGATCGCCGACCGTCTCTCTGCCGCGCCGCACGCTGCCCGCGTAGTCGGCGCTGATGACTGCTGGGAGTTCACGCAGAAACTCAACGATCGTCTCGGCCTGCGGAAGCATGGCGCCGAGCAGCGCGCGTTCCCGCCCCCGCCAGTAGCTCTCTATAGCCTGCAGCAGCTTCTGCTCGGATTTTGCACCCATGCCCTTGAGTTCCCGCACCTGCTCGCGGACGCAGGCCTCCTCGAGTTGATCGACGCTGCCCACGCCAAGCTCGTGGAAGACCAGTGCAGCACGCTTCGGGCCAAGTCCGGGTATCTTCAGTAGCTCGAGAAAGCCCGGGGGATAACGATCCAGCAGGTCCTGAAGGAAGCTCAGTTCACCGGTGTCCAGCAGCTCCTCAATCTTATCCGCAATCGCCTCGCCGATGCCCGGAATGCCCTGCAGACCCGCCTCGCTCTCTCTGATGTCGGAAAGCTCCGGACCGAGTCCACGGATGGTCTCGGCCGCTCGCTCATAGCTGCGAATGCGGAAGACGTTCGCGTCCTCCACCTGCAACAGTTGGGCGATCTGCTCGAACGCTTCGGCAATCTGATCATTGTTCATGCCCATCGCTCCTGCGCGGATCGTCCTGCGAAGGCCGCCTGCGCGGACGTCGCCAGCTTCCCAGGTTCTCAACGAAGCTCTCGCTCTTCAGGCTCACGTCGAGGTGATAGCGTATATGGTCACGTATCAACCGGCGTATCTGCTGCCGTGAGGCATCGGGGACGCGCAGCCGCTCCAGGCGTTGCAGGTCGAACGAGCGCATCGCCTCGAGTGTGCGGACGGTGCCGGGCGAAACGTTGGGCGCCGTACCGGCGGGAGGAGCGCAGTCGTGGCAGATAACGCCACCGTGGGCCGCCACGTAGACACCTCCCACACCCTCTCGGCCGCACTGCGGGCAGCGATCGAGCACAGGACCCAGACCACTCATCTCGAGATACGTCAGTTCGAATGCCCAGCTAAGCACGCGTGGCGCGGCGGTCTCCTCCATCGCGTGGAGGTATTCGACCAGTATCTCGAAGAGCTTCGGCACACGCTGCCCAGGCTCGGTGGTACGCATGATCAACTCGCACGCAACTGCGGCGTAGCCATAGCGGGTCATGTCCCTTCTTAGCGGATAGAAGGGTTCGATTACGCGCGCCTGCGTCAGGCGATCTGCGCCCTTTGCTTCGGCGAAGAACAGCTTCGATAGCGTGAAAAGCTCAGCCGCAGGTGCCAGAGAACTGCCGGGCTTGCCGATGCCCTGAGCCGCTGCCTCGACCAGTCCTCGTTCACGCGTGTACAGGCTGAGCATGCGTCCGGTTCCCCGGAACGCACGTGCGACGAGCGTGACCCCGGTGGCGGAGTAGGTCGGCGTGGCGAAACACTCCCGCAGGCGGCGGATGGCCAAACGTGCTTCAGCGATCTCACTTCAAAGCAGGCCGAGTTCTTCTGCGATAGCTCGAGTGGAACTTGTGCCGATCCGACTCGCACCGGCTTCGATCATCTCGCGCGCTCTTTGGGCACTACGAATGCCGCCCGCCGCCTTAACGCCGACCTGCTCGGGTGTGAGCTCGCGCAGGAGGCTGACATCTTCGACTGTGGCGCCCTCAGGCCCGAAGCCGGTGGAGGTCTTCACGAAGTCCGCGCCTGCATCTACCGCCAGCTTCACCGCGGTACGTTTCTCCTGTTCCGTCAGATAGCAGGTCTCAATGATGACCTTCACGACGGGTTGCTCGATGTCGGCGGCGTATGCGGCGCCAACCACGGCGGCAATGTCTGCGCGCACCGCGTCCGTAAGTCCTGATCTAAGCGCAGTGAGCGCAATAACCATGTCGAGCTCGTCGGCCCCGTTGCGCACTGCGTCGCGGGCCTCGTAGGCCTTCGTGTCGGCGGTGGTCGCGCCGAAGGGAAAGCCTACTACGGTTCCGACGACCACTGATGACTCGCGCAGTCTTTCTGCGGCCACCTCGACCCAGAAGGGATGCACGCAGATGCTCGCCACTTCGGCTTCCGAGGCGAGTGCGCAGCCCTCAAGCACGTCATCATGGGTTGAGTCCGGGGCCAGGACAGCATGATCGATCATCGATAGAATCGCACCGTCGGAAACGGACATATCAGTCCTCCTCAAGCTCGTCTATCGAGCGCGTTCGTCCGGTGTCGTCGCGTCCGGGAGCGAGCACACCGCGCAGGTCGCGGATGGCGTCCTTTGCAAGTTCGTAGTCGGAAGGTGGCTCGAAGAGGGCTGCATCGGCACCCGCCGCGGCCACCCGCTCTGCCTCTTCGCGAGAACCTATCCCATGCGCGGAGATGACGAGAATGCGACCGGGGATAGTGCGAGCAAGTGTCTCCGTGACCGAAAGATCGCTTTCGCCGCTTACGTAGTCGCGATTGCTGATGGCTATGATCTCCGCCCCGGCCGCGAGTGCACTGTCCACCTCGAGACGATCTCGCACCATCGCTACGGCCGCGATCCGAAGCTTCGCCGCCGACCGCACCATGCGCTGAAGCGTGTCATCATCGACAAGGCCGACCACCAGCGCGACAGCGTCGGCACCGTCGTCCCACGCGCGGTAAACCTGATACTCATCAACGAACCAGTCCCATTGAAGGACCGGCAGCGCCATATAACGGCGAGCGCGGCGCAGGAGATGCGGTTCCGTTCCAACGCGTGGATCATCAGTGAAGACACTGATCGCGGCGGCACCCGCGCCGGCGAACTCCTGCGCGACAAAACGCGGATCGAACATGAGTCTGTCCTCGACGGGCTCCGCCGGCGGACGTCGGATCTCCGCGATCAGGCGCAACTCTCTTCCGGCAAGCGCGGCCGTTATGTTGCGCCGGGGCTCCGCCCCTTCGAGCGACCTCTGTACAAGCTCGTGCTGCGGCAGATCCTCCTGCTCCGCAGCGATCTCCAGCCGTTTGCGGTCGGCGATCTGTCTAAGTTCGTTGTTCATCTCTGGCAGTTATAACGCACGGAAGCCTCGATTACGAACCCGAAGGTGTCTGTAACGCACTGTGCGCGTGGCCGCAGTCACTCAGCCCGCCGGGCAAGGCAGCAGGGAAAGCCTGCGGCGCCGAAGACGTACGCGGTATTGCGACTGTACTGCATTGTGCTGTCATTCCTGCTTCCGGGCGCCCACTGGCGCGATCTCTTGAACCATAATATGTGGGACCAGGTAGACCTTCCGGCGATGATCGTAATCGAGGACCGCACGATTGCCGGCCAGGTTTCCGATTATCTGCGATCCCGCATAGCCCTGAGCGAAGAACCTGGCCATCTCCTCGGGCGCATGGTTGAAGTTGAGCATTACGCTCCTGTCTGGATGAGGCTCATTACCCGGGAGATTCTCCTCAGTCACCGCCAGATAGTAGTATCGATCCATGGGGAAGGTCTGCCAGCGTCTGCGCTCCTGATCCGGCACCATCGGCGGCGGGTAGAAGTCATCGATTACCTGCGCTCCCCAGAACGCAAGGCCCGGTGACACACGGCCCACGTCGATGGGGAGGAGCGGCTCGACACGTATCACGACCGATCCAATCACCAGCAGGCCGGTCATGACCACCGCCCACGTCTGCTGGATCTCGGAACTCCACAGGAACCATCCAAATAGCGCGAGGATTACGGCGATGATGACATCCAGCGCTACCGGGAAGCCGATCCTGAACCGGACGGTGCTGGCGATGGGCTGGTTGCCGATCGCTTCGTTGGCAGCGGCGATATCCGCAGCGGTGTCCACGAAGGACATTACTGCCACGGCGAGCGCAGCCGCAAAGAAGAGTACACCGCACACTCTTGTGATAACATGCATCTGAGATCCCCCGTTTCCGGGAATGAGTTGTGTGGACACCTCAACGCCCCGGGCAACGTGTAAGCGATAACGTGCTGAAGCCGTATTGCGAGCCAAAGTTTGTCTGGCCCCGGTTCAGGTCAGCGGCAAACCTACCGGTTCGCCGTTCTCACTTGATCGATATGCCCCGAGCGCCACTTCCATCGCTTTCAACCCGTCGGTGCCGGTTATCGGAACCGGAGCGCCCGTCTCCACCGAGTCGGCGAAGTCCGCGATTAGACCGACATTAGCATCGTGGCCGTAAGGCTCCCAGAGATATGTATCTGCATCCTCATGCCAGGTGTCGATGTGTTCAACGAAGAGATCCACCGTGGCGTTCCCACCTGTGCCGATCAACGTCATCGTAACGTCGCCCCATATCGGGTAGTTGTCGGGCCGCGACCACGACGCGTCGAGCGTGGCCACGCAGCCTCCCTCGAGGTTCATGGTCAGCACACCGGCGTCATCACAGGGCAGGTCGGGCTTAAATACCGTGTCGATTTCCGCGTACACCTTCACGACTTCCTCGCCCAGCAGAGTGCGTATCATGTCCACGACATGAACCGTGTGATCGATAACCGTTCCGCCACCTGCGAGTTCAGGATCGTTGAACCAGCCGCCGGGATTCTGCCCGCGATTCGTGCTCTTGATCGCGACGATCTCGCCGAGCTCCTCGCCCTCGATGATCTCCTCCAGCCTGCGGAAGGTCGGAGAGTATCGGCAGGGGAATGCTATCATCAGTTGAACCCCCGCGTCCTCGCAGGTGTCGATCATCACCCGGGCGTCCGCAACCGAGACCGAGATCGGTTTCTCACATAGTACGTCGACTCCCGCTTCTGCCGCCGCGAGCACATCACGCTTGTGATGCACGTTCTCGCTGGTCACGATTGCACCCTGTATCTCGTTCTCCGGCGCGAAGAGTTCTTCTACGGTCGGAAAGAACCGGGTGTCGTACTTAGCCGCAGCCTCCTCGCCACGCCGGGGATTGTCATCCCAGACCCCGACAAGCTCAACATCATCAAGCTCACCAATCGCGGTCGCGTAGAAGTCTGCATGAAGATGCGCAAAGCTCATGATCGAAAGACGTGTGCTCATTTAAACTCACCTTCCCAACGGCAGTCACACACTTCAGGCTATTCGGCAGAGGCGATCGAAGCCACGGGCAGATTCGACAGCGACGCCTGTTTACGCTGTATCGCGTATGCTCGCGGGAATCTCGCTATATCGCTGAACGCAGAGGTGATTGCGCCCCGCATCGGCTCCTGTCGGCTACTGCTGCCCACTGCCGATCGCCTGGCGCTTATCAAAGCTCTACCAGCTTGCCGCCTGCCTCATTCGACTCGACGGCTGCGAGTGCCAGCGCGAGAGAGTCAAATGCCTCTTCACCTGAGACAGGTGGTTCCTCACCGGTAAGAACGCAGCGCACAAAGTGCTCATCCTCGATAAGGTAGGGAGAGCGCTCCGCCGGGCTCTCAGGAACCTGCACGCCCGCGTGTGCCTCCTCGCCCTCTCGCCGCTGCACGGTTAGTGTGGACACCTGCGTGCTGTCGTGACGCAGCAGGCCGTTGCTCCCGGCGATATCGAAGCTGGTGCGGAAGGTACCCACGTCGGCCCAGCTTCCCTCAGCGTATGCGATCGCACCGCGCTCGAAACGGATCGTGGTCAGCCCGTAGTCGAGCAGCGGCATCTTCTCCGGTGCGCCAACTGAGTAGACGCGCTCCGCCGGGCCGAAAGTCCAAAGCAGCCAGTCGAAATCGTGGATTGTCATGTCAAGCGTAACGCCGCCGCTGAGAGCGTAATCCTGGAACCAGTTACCGCGTCCGGTGGGCATGGTGTTGATGCGGCTCGTGAAGGCAACCCCTACCTCGCCGATCTCGCCGGAGACGATCAGGTCGTGAGCGCGAGCGTACTGAGGGAAGAACCTCACCACGTGTCCGACCATGAAGGTGACGCCTGCGGTCTCGACCGCATCGAGCACCTCTCGGGCCTGTTCGAGAGTTCGGCTGAGCGGCTTCTCGCAGAAGACATGCTTGCCCGCGTCGGCCGCCTTGATTGCGTAGTACGCATGATCCGGAGTGGGAGTCGCGATGACAACGATGTCTATATCATCGTCGAAAATCTCCTCTTCGGCCCGAGCCACGCGCGCTCCTGTGGCCTCGGCAAGCTCTATTGCAGCGCTCTCGACCACGTCGTGGACCAGCGCTACCTCGGTATCGGGTATCTGCTCGAAGTTCTCGGCATGACGAGTTCCGAGACCGCCTGCTCCGCATATCGCTACTGACAACATAATCCATGTCCTCCCGCAAAGGAAGCCGGCGAACGCGCTTTTCGACGTCCGCGGTTGATCTACCTGTGATTCCGGCCCTGTCGGTTAGAAGAGTTCGCGCCTGACGGAGATAGTCCTCCCTGTACCGTACCCCACTGTCGCCTCAACGATCGAAGAAGGGATTCTTACCCCGCGCACTCAGCGGTATTCCATAGGCGATACTGATGTCCTCACCGAGCAGGCCCATCTCCACCACGGCGTTGCCGATGGTGTACATGATGCGGTTGTCCACGCGGTGATCGGCGGCCACTGAGACCGCAGAGCCGACGGCGATACCGAGATCCCCCGCATTGTACGCGCACAGGGTCCCCGCTTTCTCCGCCTCAACGCAGCCCGCATGGCCGCAGAAGCTGCAGCCTGGGATCTCAAGCCGTTCGGTGCCGGTCCCCAGAATCACCGCGAGTGGCGCATTACGCAGGTTCTCCGCATCACGGATGAAGAACTCAGCATCGGCACGCTCGCCGATCTCCACCATCCTCTGCGCTATCAGTTCGCGATCCCCCGCGTCCTCCACTATTGCGGTGACGATCTGATCGTGTCCACGTGCCTTCGGGGCCGTCCTCGCAGCCACGCACATCAACTCGGCAACTCGACGCACGCCGTCAAGCTCAGCGGCCTGATTCTTGCGTATCATATGTGCATCTTCCCTCCCGGCATTCTTCGGCCGCGGATGCCGCGACTCACAGTCGCGCTTCCGTCGCCCCGGAGCCTCCCCTGCCTATTTCGGCCAGCGAGAAATCACTCACGAACCGGTGTTTACGCAGATACTCGTGAATTCCCTCGCGTAACGCTCCGGTACCCTTGCCGTGGATGATTCGCACCTCGCTCACCCCCGCCAGCATCGCGTCATCGAGGTACTTCGCAAGGTCGGCAACTGCCTCTTCCACGGTCATCCCCCTCAGATCGATCTCCTCTTCGAAGCTGACCGACTTCTTCGCCTCCATCCGACGGTGAATCTCCTGCGACTCCTCACTGACCTGCTGCCGTGCCGGCTCGAGTTCCTCGAGTTGCGTCTCCACGGTCATCGTGCCCACGCGCACCTCGACGCCTCCGTCGTCGAGTGCGCGGATCACCTCAGCATCCCGCCCCAGAGAAGGCACATGCACCCGGTCGCCTGCGTGGACCTCCAGAGGCTCGGGCTCCTCTGGTGTCGCCTCCGCGGAATCTGACTCGGGCACTCCTTTGCGCTGCTCATCTCGCTGTCGGACCTCGGTGAGGCGTTCCTCCGCCTTCTGACGCATCTCCGCAAGCCGGCGTCGGCCCTCTTCCGTCACCCGCGACTGCTTCGGTTGCCGCTGCAGCTCAGCTATGATCGCACGAGCCTCTTCTTCGGCCTCTCGGACGATCTCCAGTGCCTCTTCGTAGCCATCCTCAAGCGCCTCGGCGCGCCGTCGTTCGAGTTGCTCGATCTGGTCCTCGCGCTCCCGCTGAAGTTCCTCCGCGCGCATTCGTGCCTGATGAGCCTCGGTCTGCTGGCGATCCATCGCCCGACGGGAGCCCTCCACCTGCTTTATCAGATTTTCGAAGGCGATCCGCTCGGGATCGAGTGCGTCCTCGGCCCGTTCGATGATTGCCCTGGGCAGGCCGAGCCGCTGTGCGATTTCGAGCGCATTGCTCGAACCCGCCTCGCCGATGCGCAGCCTGTAAGTGGGGCGGAGGGTGCGCACATCGAACTCGACCGAGGCGTTCTCGATGCCGTCCGTCGCGTAGGCGAATGCCTTCAGATCGTTATAGTGCGTGGTGACGATCGTAATGGACCCGGCGTCATGGAGGCGCGTTATGATGGCCTGCGCCAGCGCCGCTCCCTCGGTTGGGTCGGTGCCTGCACCGATCTCATCGAGCAACACGAGCGCGTTGACCGGAGCATCGACGCCCTTCTTCCTGTGTCGCCGCTCATGGGCGCTCACTCGATGGATGATCTTGACGATCTGATTCATGTGAGAGCTGAAGGTGGAGAGCGACTGTTCGATGCTCTGCTCATCGCCGATGTCGGCGAATACCTCCTCGAAAACCGTCACCTGGCTGCCAGGATCCGCCGGAATGTGCATACCCGCCTGCGCCATCAGGCTGAGCAGCCCCACGGTCTTGAGTGCCACGGTCTTCCCGCCGGTGTTGGGGCCGGTAATGATGATGGAGGTGAACTCCTCACCCGCTCGTATGTCGATAGGGACAACCTCGCCCGTCAGCAGCGGGTGCCGGGCTCCGCGCAGACTGAATACGCGATCCGTGCGCACCTGCGGGTTAGTCGCTCCCATCTGCTGCGCCAGTCGCGCTTTCGCAACGATGAAGTCCAGTACTCCGAGGATCCGCTGGTCTGCCTTCAGTGGCTCCCGCAGGGAACCGGCGAGTTCGGAAAGCTCCTCGAGAATGCGCCGAATCTCCGCTTCGACCGCCAGTACCGTCTCACGCAGGCGGTTGCCGCGTTCGACGGCCTCCTGCGGTTCGACGAAGACGGTGGCTCCGCTGTCGGAGCGGTCATGGATGATGCCGGGTACGCGCGATTGGAACTGTGAGGCAACGGGGATGCAGTAGCGTCCCTGCCGCTGCACGATCATGTACTCCCGTGCCGCCCCCGATCGCGTGGCGTGCTCGAGGACCCGCTCGAGTTGCTCGCGCAGCGCCTCACGCAGGTCCTCCTCGCTGCGCCGCAGCCGCACAAGCTCGTCCGAGGCATCGTCGCGAACTTCACCGTGATCGTCGATGGCGCGCTCGACCTGCTCCTCAAACTCACTGTACACACCGAGGCGCTCGGCAAGATCGGCCAGCTTCGGCCCCTCTTCACGAGCGTCCGCGAAGAAGCCGCCCACCAGTCGCGCGGCACGCGCGTTCGCCGCTATCCGGCGCAGTTCTTCGCCCTCAAGGATCCGCCCGGCGGACGCACGGTCCAGCAGATCAGAGATATCGGATATTCCGCCGAAGGGCGGCCTGCCGAATTCCTGCAGTACGATGCGCGCCTCCGCCGTCTCAGCGAGGCGCCCGCGAACCCATTCGGGATCGTTGCGTGGTTTGAGGCGCTCGACCCGATCCATGCCCAGTGAACACGCGCACTGCTCGCGCAACTGGCCGACTATCTTAGGGTACTCAAGTACTTCGAGGGTATGAGTGTCCATGTTAAATCGTCAGGAGTATGACTCAACCCAGCCTCTCACGGTGTGCTTCAATGATTGCTTCAACCGCCTCTTCGACCCGAAGCGTGGCCTCGCGATGCGGCTGAGATTCAAGCGCAAGCCACTCGCCCTCAGGCTCGCGCATAAGCGCCCGCGCAGTGGCCTCAACGGATTCGGGCAGACCTGCTTCGAGATCGTAGCCTCCCTCAAGCACCATTAGCAGGCGCCCATCGCAGAGATCACGCGCTGCGGTCAGCAGGCCTACGGCCATCAGAAAGTAGCCGCGGGCGGTCAGCGAAAGCTGCACCAGCGTGTCACGGAAGTGTGCGTCGAAGCCGGCGGAGACGATGATCGCCTCGGGCTCGTACATGTGGAGCACGGGCAGCAGTAGCTCGTCAAACAGCCTCAGGTAGTGAATGTCCTGCGCGTGTGGAGGGACAGGGCAGTTGATGGTTGCCCCCGATCCCTCGTCTATCCCGATCTCATCTACAGTGCCTGTGCCGGGGAACAGCGGTCGCTGGTGGATCGAGATCAACAGCACGTCTCCCCGGTGATAGAACATCTCCTGAGTTCCGTTCCCGTGGTGTCCATCGAAGTCCACGATCGCGACGCGCTCGGCGCCCTGCCGAATCAGGCCCTCGGCGGCAAACGCGGCGTTGTTGAAGAAACAGAAGCCCATGCCCACGTGGGGTCGAGCGTGATGGCCCGGTGGTCGCACCAGCAAGAGGGCATTATCCACCGACCTGTCGTATACCCCCAGAGCTGCGTCGATGCACAGCCCTGCGGCCGCGCGCGCCGCATCCCAGGTGCGCGCGGTGGCCCGGGTGTCGAGGTCGATGTCACCGCCTCCGGCCTCCGAAAGCGCGCGCACCTCCTCGACGTAGCTCTCCTCGTGCAGCCAGCAAAGCTCCTCCACCGAGGCTCCTCGCATCGGCAGACGCTGCATCTGGTCGGCGAGCCCCGTCTCCTCCAGCCGCTGCATGATCACGCGCAGCCGCTCCGCCCGCTCCGGATGATCGGGCATGCCGTGTTCGAGGAAGATGTCATCATATCCGAGCGCGGTGTTCACGCTGTAAATCTCTCCCATTGTTGGGTTGGGTGATGAGTCAATCGCACCTCTCGGGCGGCAGCGAACGATCCGCGGGCGGGGCGCCCGTGGCACGGACAGCGGCAGCGCGGCCTTCATTGCCGTCTCGTCACCGCCGCCAGTCGTTACTGTCGTTGCTGTCGTTACTTCGATTGATTCCTTTTCTGCCGTTACTGGAGAGGCCGACGGAGGCGCGAATGCCGTTCATCCGCGCCGCAGTCCGGCCCGGCCGTTGCCGCAGGCCGTTCGGAGGGACGCATGTGCCGTTTACTTGCGTCCGGTCGTCCGCCGTTGCCGTCCATGTTCTCTACCGCGTGTCGCCATCAACTCACATCAGCCAGCGCCTGCTTGAGCGTCTCAAGCCCCACGCGGGCGTGCTCCTCGGGATCCGGCTCGAAGTCGAACACCTCGATCGAGCAGTACTCCCGGTAGTCAATGTCAAGCAGCGCCTCCATGATCGGGCGGAAGTCTGTGTCTCCCCAGCCGGGCGCTCGCTGGTTGAGATCGTTGCAGTGAAAGTGGAAGAGCAGATCGCCTGTCTCACGGATCGCCTCGGGAAGGTTACTCTCGGTCTGCAGGCCCGAGTAGGAATCGAGGATCACGCCTACGTTGGGAAGGTCGATCTCCTCACACATCTTCACGACCTCATGGTGGTTAAAGAGGAAGTTGTTATTGGTCGCCGGAGCCAGGGGCTCTATGCAGACTCGGAAGCTCTCAGCGCCCTCGACCTGTGCCGATGCGATCATCGCCTCCTTGAACCAGCCCCAGCACTGCTCATAGGTGACGCCCTCCTTGAGGGCGCGCTGTCCGGGGGATCCGACCACCTCGTAAGTCGCGCCGATCTCGAGGCCGAAGCGCACGAGGTCCTGACAGTAAGCCGATGTCTTCTCGCGCACCTCCGGGTCCGGGTCTGTGATGTGCAGGCCCGTCGGCCCCACCAGGAGCCAGTGGATGCCCGCCGCCGCCACGCCTGTATCATCGGCAGCCTGGCGGATGCGTGCCTTCTGCTCCTCAGTGATCTCCTGCACATAGTCGTTGAGCGTAAAGGGCGCGATCTCCAGCGCATCGAAGCCGATCTCGGCGGCGACCTCGAACTGCTTCTCTATCTCGAACTCCTTCATTATCTCGTTACACAGCGCAAACTTCAAGGGTATCTTCCTCCCGAGGGGATATTGTGCCACCACAGAGGATAATTCGGCGTCGATTGCCTGAAACCTCCTTCGAGGCGAACCGGGCGGAACGGAGGTCCTCATCCATCCTGCACCGAATCTGTGTCAGCAGAGGGATGGGCTCGTAGTCCGCGTGGCTGAAGCCCAGGTCAAGACCGCGTGGAGTGCGTAGAGAATGCTCCTCGCTTCCGGCAGTTAATCTTCTGACACCTCTGACCGCATATCGTTCGGAAGGAGTATTGCACGATGAATCATTCCGTGCTGTTCACCGACGTCGACACAGTCGAAGTCCAGCCCACCGAGATGCCAACTCCGGGCCCGGGTGAGGTGCTGATCCGCACCTCGAAGAGCGCCATCTCCACCGGAACCGAACTCACCATGCTCATGTCCGACTTTCCTGAGGGCTCGAAGTGGGATCAGATCACCTCATACCCCGTCACACCCGGTTACTGCAACGTTGGACATATCGCCGAGGTGGGGGAGGGCGTCGATACCTTCGAGGTGGGGGACCGCGTCGCCACGAGCGCCCGGCACTGTGCCTGGTCTGTGTTGAGCGCAGAGGGTCTTTTCCCCATCCCCGACGGCATCGCGGATGATGTCGCTACGCTCTGGCAGCTTGGACGCATCGCCTTCAACGGCATGAGGCGCGGGCGCATCGAGATGGGCGAGGTGGTCGCGGTCTTCGGCCTCGGCCTGATCGGGCAGTTCGCCGCACAGCTTGCCCGCATCGAGGGCGCGCGCCCGGTCATCGGGGTGGACCTCTCGCCACTGCGCCGGGGCTTCGCCGAGGAGGCCGGGATCGACCTCGTCCTCGACGGCGGGGCGGAGGACCTGCGCGAGCGGGTCGAGGAGGCCACCCGCGGGCGGATGCTCGACTGCGTGCTGGAGGTCACCGGTGTTGCGGCGCTGATTCCGCAGGAGATGGACCTTCTGCGCAAGCAGGGGCGGATCGTGATCATATCCAGCCCGCGCGGGAAGACGGACTTCGACTTCCACGACTACTGCAACTCCCCAAGTCTCACCATCATCGGCGCGCACAACAACTCACATCCGCCGGTGGAGACGTATTACAACCAGTGGACGCCGCAGCGCAACGTGGAGATGCTCTTCGATCTGATGGTGGCCGGCGAAGTGCGGGCACGGCACATGATTACCCATCGCTTCAACTGGCACGACGCCCCGGCCGCCTACGAGATGCTTATGGAGGACCGCACCCAGGCGGGCGCGGTGATACTCGACTGGAGCGATTGAGCGAAGGGATCCAGGTCGCCACGTAACGGGCGAGATGGTATAAAAGGCGACCATTACCGAGCCTGGAGCATTGCGGCGAGAGGGCAGACGATCGTGCTTGCGTGCGGAACCTCACGTCCTTTGCCCCGTTGCTTACCGTAGATACCCGTTTCCAACGTGTTCTGCGTAAGTCAGCCGGGTCCGGCGGATTATGCCCGGCCCGGACTAATCGCTCACTCGCGACCTCCTGTCAGTCTGATGCGACGCGCATGTATGCGCTGCCCGTGCGTCCGGAGGCCAACTCTCGCACCTCTATCTGCCAGAGGCCGGGAACGTCGTTCGGCGCAATATCGGCGGCGATCTCGACTGCGCCATCACGCGCTCCGTACCAGCCGCTGAACTCCGCGGACATTCCATTAGGGTCGATTATGTCCACTCGGACCGGCACAATTGCGTCGATGCGGTCAGTGTTGTCGTCAAGCACCTCCGCGGAGATAGCGATGGCGTCGCCCGCGTCGGCCTGCTCGGGCGCACTGACACGGACCGAGTCGATCGGCCGCTCGGTGATCATGAACACCCGCCCCTCACACGGGCCGAAGTGCCAGTCGATGTTCGTTTGCGTGTCATTCCCACTCGCCGGCATCCGGCGATGACCAACGAGGTCGTAGGCATAGCCGCTCCGGTTCACCGTCAGCGTTGCATCGGCAGGCAGGCCGTTCTCCATCGCAAGACCGTGATGGCCGACGTAGAGGCCGAACTCGCGCCGATCGTTGACTGCGAAGAGATAGTCAGTCGAACCGTAGCTGCGCACGTAGGGAATCACGTCCGGCGAAGAGGAATCCGCATAGCGCTGGTAGTGCGGATCAAGCTCCTCGCGCAGGCCCAGCGCCTTCTCGACATTGAGTGACCGTGCCTCGTCCGCCTCCTGCGGCCGGCGGTGCGTCTCCACGAGAATGTCGGGGGTGATCGCAGGACACAGGTTCTCGTCGCCGATGACGATCCCTCCACGCGCCTGGAAGCGTTCGATCTCCTCTGCTACACTCTCGGTAAGCACATCGCAGTCTGGCATCATGAGTACATTGTAGTCATCAAGCCCCCCCTCGCGGATCGTCTCATCGAAGACTATATCCGGCTGCAGGCCGGCGTAGTTGGCTATCAACCACATCTCGCCGATCCACGTTGCATTCCAGCCCCATGTCCCTCTCCGGGCGAACATCTCCGAGGCGAAGCTCTGCAGCATCGCCACGTCGGATTGCCTGGAGGGAACCTGCACGAAGGTGGGCCCCAGCGGCTGCACCACCTCGCTGATTAGACGCTCAAGCTCGTACTTTGTGTCGGGGTGCGTGTAGCGGTAGGATCCGTGCGTCATATCCGGCAGCAGGGAGCCTATTCCATGGTACATGATACCCTGGATCGGGCGTGCAATCTTAGCCCAGAATGCCTCACGAAGATGCATCGGAGCGATGGTGATGAAACGGGCGCCCGGGATCTCGCGCTCCCAGTCCGCCACATAGTGGCCGGTCTCATCGACGGTGCCCGTACCGCGCGGGCGCACATCCTGATCGATGAAATCGGCGGTTACCTCCACCACCTCTTCGCCCGGCTCCGGTGCGGTCTGATTGCGGTACCATATGATCTGGGTCATCTTCATGACCTGCTGATCGTCACGACCGGCTCCCTGGACCATCTGCAGCATCTCCTCGGTCGCGAGGCCGATCCTGATCGGATCGGGGTAAGAGTAGGTCCACTGAGAGAGATAGTCCACGTTGCCACCCTGGCCGTACACCTTCGCTGTCCGCACCGCCGGATCGTGGAAGGTCCAGAAGTCCTCGTGCGTGCCCCGCTGAAGTCCGTCATGCAGCAGGGTGTGCAACGTATTCCATCCGTCTCCCTCATCCCAGAGCCAGCGGTAATAGACATAGAGCGGCCAGTCGTCGGGGATCACGCGGTTTGCGGGGAAGTCGTCGAGGGCCTCATAGTGTACGCCTCGCATACCTCCGACCTGCTCGGGAATGTCATAACCCGCGTACTCTCGGAATGCCTCATGGTCGTGGTCGTGGAAGCAGGTTTTGGAGTGTCCACGCACTTCAGTGTGGACCAGCGCGCTGTCGAAAGCGGGGTGGTCCCCGTAAGTCTGGGCAACCGAAACGCCGACGTCGTGGCAGAACTGCTGCAGCCGCTCGAAGCGGGCGCAGATGTCGGGTCGGTGCTCGTAGGGCTCGCCATCACGTTCTATGCGATGGTATTCCTCCATACCGCGAGCCCAGCTCCCGGGCGAGAGGCTCGCGAGGATTCGCATCCGGTACTTCAGAGCGCGATCGAGACTCGCTACTGTCGATGAGACGCGATCTTCGCCGTGCGCCTCCGTCGGGGCCTCGGCATCCCAGATTCTTCGGAAGTCCGCGCGCACACCGATGAAGTGGGTAAAGCCGATGCGCTTGAGCCATTCGCGCGATTCCTCGTGCTGCACGCCTCCCCACATGACGACCGGCATCCGGTGGGGAGGTTCGCGGGGGACGATGGTGAGATCGAACTGCTCGGTGGAAGCGAACGGTGGCTCTGTGGGAATGTTGACTGTTGCGGCCACCACGTACTCATCAGGCCGCAGAGTCGTGTCGAGAGTAAACGAGAACTCCGCACTCTCTCCTGATCTGACCGCGGGCAGCGTCTCCCTCAGTTGCGTCGCGCCGTCGAGCGTTACGTTCACAGTCGCTCCCTCGAGCGGCTCCCGCAGGCGATTTGTCACCGAGAAGCGAACTGGCGCCGCATCCTCCATGCGCAGAAACACGCTGCGCTCGGAGATCATCGTGAAGGCTGCGGGCCGGAACTCGAGAGCCTCGTCACTGATCCGCACCTGATCGATCAAGCCGGGAAAGCCGTGGTAGAGGCTGCCGACGCGGTCGCCGATATACAGCGGACGATTGCCTGCAGTGATCGAACCGTAACCGGGCCTGGTCTCCGAACCCTTCACGGAGCCATCCACGAAGAAGGTGCCTTTACCTGCGCCGTCATACACGAAGGCGATGTGTCGCCAGATTCCCGGTTCGACCCCGAAAGTCTCCGAAGACCATGTGGCGCTTTCGTTGCCGAAGCCGAGATGCATCTGCAACCTGCGCTGGTGCGGAGCCGTCTCGGGCGTGAGCATAAGCTGGTAGTCGTTGTCACTGACATACTTCTTGTCGAGCAGCATGCACCGGCCGTAATCACCGTCAAGCTCCTCAGCCGGGTTGATCCACATCTCCACTGTGAAAGCGCTGGATGGGGTGAGTTCAGGGGCGTTGGCGGCGAACGCTCTGTGCGGTTCATCCACTACAGGATGTCCCCGGAAAGAGCGCAAGGCGCCGCCGTTGAAGCGGCCTCCTTCAACGAACTCGGCTCCCTGTAGGGTGAGTTCATGCCCGTTGCCTGAGGAGTCTGCGGTCGGATCGTCGGGCTTGAACTGCCACAGACCGATGACGTGATCGCCAGTTGCGTCCTCGCCGCTGTACTCAGAGGTGAAAGGCTCAGCCAACCGCACCTGTACCTCATCATCCTGCGCGAGGCTGAGCGCACAGGTCGTCACTGTGAGAAGCAACATCGCGAACACAAATCGCACTCCGATCACTCCTGTCGGGCATCGCAATCACGATAAGGGTGACGAGAATTTTCACCGTACGGGTGTAAGACACCTCCCCGGTGACGGATGAGGCGAATCGGTCGGTTTTGCATCAGACATCTAAGATAGGGTAAGCTACGATTAGCCACTTGCTCCTCGTTGTGCGGAGCCCCGTGGAGATCGCTCCCTCGCTTCTCGGAACTCGAGGGGAGAAGGAGGCAGGTCCAGATTTCAGAAGCGCCCTGATAGGCCACGATGCGCGAAGCGCCCTTGCGAAGCAACGGCGAATGACAGGAGGGTTCGTCTCACAGATGTCACTGAGAATAGGCGTTGCCGGACTACGACGCGGGATGGGATTCGTCAGGACCTTTCACCACCATTCCGAATGTGAACTTGCCGCCGTCTGCGATGTGGAGCCAGGTCGTGCGAAGGTCGTAGCCGATGAGTTCGGCGCACCGATGTACTTCGACGATTACTCCGATCTGTGTCGGGCGCAACTCGACGCGATCGTCGTCGCGACGCCGGCTCCGCTGCATGTCGCGCATGCGCTTGAGGCGCTGGCCGAGGGCAAGCATGTGCTTTGCGAGGTGCCTGCCGCGTTCAACCTCGAAGAGGCGGAACAGCTCGCGCGGGGCGTGGAAGGTTCGGGGCTGAAGTACATGTTCGCTGAGAACATGTGCTACTATGCGTACATTGAGACGTATGAGCAGATAGTGCGGCGCGGCGAGATCGGGAAGCCTATCTACGCCGAGGGGGAGTATATCCATGACTGCCGCTCTCTGATGCACGAACGCTTTGATGGTATGACGCATGGTTCTGAGAGTGACGTCACGTGGCGGGCCTCACTGCCGCCGATCCAGTACTGCACGCACGACCTCGGTCCGATCCTCGAGATCATGGACACACGCGTGGTCTCCGCCGTCGGCATGCACACCGGCAGCAATGTCGAGCCGCAGTGGGGCACCATCGACATGGAAATCGGCGTCTTCAAAGCCGAATCGGGAGCGGTCATCAAGATTCTGGCGGGATTCTCCATCGCCCGAGAACCTTCGATGCACTGGATGGTCATCTACGGTACCGAGGGCTACATCGAGGGGCCGCGTGGGAGCAGGGACGGCGATCACATGGTCTACAGCGAGCGCACCGCGAACCTGCACGGAGCGATGCGCCTGCCGCTGTCGTCCTCACACGTGGGTGCTCCCCCCGAGGCTACCGCCGGCGGACACGGCACCACCGAGTACTTCATGTGCAACGACTTTGTCCGCTGCATCGTCGATGACACCGAGCCCGCGATCGACGTGTACCGCGCTCTTGATTATTCGGTTCCGGGAATCTGCGCACATATGTCGGCAGAAGGCGGGGCAGAGCCGATCGCGGTACCGGACTTCCGGCCGGGATGATCGAAAGGGATGATGTCTATGACGGACAGACTCAGCAGAAGACAGTTCATCGCAGTGAGCGCGCTGGGCACCGCCGGGCTTGCCTTCAGTCAGATGCCGGCAGTGGCGCAGCAGGCGGATGGCGCGTCATACACCTTCGCGGCGATCGCGGACCCGCACCTGCGCGAGGACCGTGAGGGTGAACCGACCGGCGTGGAGAAGTTCCACGCGTTGCTGGCGCGGCTTGAGGAGGAGGCGCCCGAGGCCGAGTTCGGGCTGTTGCTCGGAGACATCCATCCGGATAAGCTCGGGCCCCTGATGCCGGAGATCGATCTGCCGCTGCGCGTGGTTCACGGCAACCACGAGCGCGACGCGCACCGTGACATGCTGCGCGAGATATTCCCGGAGGATCTCGGCGAACAAGATTACTACGCCTTCGAGCGCGGAGAGGACCTCTTCCTCGGCATGTGCACCGCCATCCCCGGCGATCACGTCGGACACTTCCAGTCCCAGCACATCAACCCCTCCACGCAACAGTTGGCATGGCTGGAGGAACTGCTGGCGCGGCGCGACGAGTGGCGGCACGTCTTCTCCTACGCACACATTCCTCCTGAGGAGCATAATCGCCCCAGCGGCATGTGCCTCGCGCAGAACGATGGACGCTGGCTGCATGAGTTGGTGACGCAGACCGTCCCGACGGCGATGTTCTTCGGCCATCGGCACAGGCAGATTGACTTCGAGATTGCGACCGTCCCGGTCTACGGCGTACGCTCGTGCAACTGGAACTTCGACAGCGAGCCGATCGGCTGCACCGTCGTCACCGTGGAGCCGGAGCGGGTCGAGACGCGCTTCCTGGCAACACAGTGACACCGGTCCGTCACGGTCATAGCGAACCTGTGAAGTGCTTGCCGGAGACGGTAAAGGAGGAAGGTCATGGGTATCGAGCAGCATAATCGTGAGCGGGATGACGTCGAGGACTATGACTTTGAGGAGGCGAGTTACGTTCTGCCGCCCCGCGAGCCCTTCGCCAGCAGGTGGATGAGCCATCCTGAGGGTGATGAGGCACTGGGCGAGGTGCGGCAGCCGGAGGTGTACGAGACCGAGCACCATGTGTACTCAGCACCGTTCCGCTACGAGAACGTGCAGTTGCGCTACTGGACCGAGAACTCCGAGAAGGGTCAGGAGTTTCTTGCCGACCTCGGCAGCATCACGATCACCGAGAAGCAGCCGATCGTGGAGGTGATCGCGGTCGGGTCGGGCTGTTCGGGCAATAACTACAACATCATCGAGTGGTGGAATGAGGGTGAGACGCTGCGCAACACCACGAGTCAACTGGTGAAGCGGCAGCGGGTGGACAACCTCAAGGGCCAGCATCCTGCCTGGATTCAGAAGGCCTTGTGCAAGGATCTGCCGGATTTTGAGTCTCTTGAAGAAGCGGTTGCCTTCATCCGCAAGATCCAGCGCTACGTTCATGGCATGACCTCGAATTACACGATGCCCGGCAGCCTCATGAGCGGCCTCTACGAGAACACCGTTCATTTCCGCATCGGTGACACCGGCCGTCCCGAGTTGACCGCACACAGAATCGTGCTGCGCGGCGGCGGCCTCGACTACGAGGACCCCTTCGGCGCCGAGTTCGACGACGGCGACCGTAACCGCTATCCTGCCGACTACGTCTTTCGACTGGTTGATGTAGTCGTCAGGAAACCGCCCGCAGACGACGCCGACGCCTGAGAGACACGATGGTGGAGCCAGTGACCCGCCGAAGAGGTGGTCCGAGATGATGACGCATCGGCAACGGGTGCTCACCGCGCTCGATCACCGGGAGCCCGATCGGGTGCCCCGTGGAAGTCTCCCCCTGACCCCGGCCAAGCTCCAGGAGTTCACCGAGAGAACCGGGCGGGACAACCCGTCAGAGTACTGGGGCGCCGACCTGGCACGCAGCGTGGCGTTCCGAAGACCGGAGATCGATCCGGAAGAGCGCTTCGGCAGCTACTTCGCGGAGCGCAGGTGTGAGATGGAGTTCGAGTGGGCGGGCGAGTATCCGGCCGAATGGGGCGTCGGCACCAGGCGGGCCGACTTCTATCACTTCGGCGCGCCGGTCTTCCCGCTGCAGGACGCGAACTGCCTCTCGGAGATCGAGAGTTATCCCTACCCCGACTACGTCGGCGAGTGGGGGCACGATCACTTCGAGGAGCAGGTGCGGCAAATCAGGGAGGAGGGCTACCCGGCACTCGCAAAGTGCCAGCGGCTCTTTCAGAACGTGTGGTACCTGCGCAGCCGCGAGCGACTCTTCGTGGACATGCGCGAGCGGCCCGCGATTGCCGCCGCGCTGTTCGAGAACGTCACCCGCGTGGTCACGGCGATGGCGGTGCGGATGGCCGAATCGGGCATCGACATCCTTGCCATCGCCGACGACATCGCGATGCAGGACCGGATGATGATCAGCCCGCAGATGTGGCGCGAGTGGGTGAAGCCATGCGCCGCTGAGGTCTTCGGTGCGGCGAAGAGCGTCAACCCCGACCTGAAGATCTTCTATCACACCGACGGCGACTTCGAGGCGGTGATGTCGGATCTGATCGAGATCGGCGTGGACTGCTTCTCAACGGTGCAGCCTGAGTGCATGGACCTCCTGAAGATCAAGCGCACCTACGGAAGCGAGGTGACGCTCGGGGGCACCATCGGCGTGCAGGGTGTCTTCCGCTTCGGCACACCGGACGAGGTGCGCGAGATGGTGAGGCGGCAGATCGAGGACCTCGCCCCGGGCGGGGGCTTCATCCTCAAGACGGCGAACGCCGTTGAGCCGGATGTGCCGTGGGAGAACATCGAGGCGCTGTGCGAGGCGGCGGAACGGTACTGCTGAAGGTCCGCCGATCGACGTGCGAGCAACCGGCCCGCCCTCCTGACGGATTGATCGCCGGAGGTCGGGCGTGCCGACGCCCGACGCCGTTGGTCGTTATGCAGCGGCGGACCTGCGCATCCGCTCGGCTACGGACTGGACGCAGCGATCCACACGATACTGGCGGCGCTGACGGCTTACTACATTCCGCTCTTGCTCGCCGAATGGAAGCTCGGCCCCAAAAACAACCGCCCTTGCCACGGATCGCCAGTTCCATCCAGACAATGAGGGCAAGACTCTAACGTAATGGACGAAACCGAGAACGCGTGCTCACCGCACTCGATTATCGGGAGCCCCGGGGAGTTATTGGTCTCACGCCCTCGAAGCTCGAAGAGTTCGGTAGGGAGGAGCGCTTCGGCTTAAGCCAGTGATCGCGAGCAGGGTTACCGACGCCTTCAGTCGCGTCATCGCCGAAACCCGGGAAATCTCCCCCGCAGCGCGTATCAGAGTTGAACTTCAGAGAGGGTCTGAATGCGATCTTCGCATCCGCGCCGACTACGTTTTCCGCTCCTGCGTCTTCGCGGCGGGGAACAGGATATTGTTGAGGATAAGCCGGTATCCCGGGGAGTTCCGATGCAGAGAAAGATCCGTCGGATCGGAGCCGATGATATGGGCGTAGTCCTCCGGGTCGTGTCCTGCGAGAAATGTGAAGGTCCCCTCGCCGTATCCACCGTGGATGTATTTGACACGATCCTCGTCCGGATAATCGCCCAGCACCACCACAGTTGGCTTGAGTGCAGACTGTCGAAAGGCGGTAGTCTGTCCGAGAAAGTCCGCCACCTGATCGACGTGGCATTGTGTGAGCATGGTGGGGATGGGATCCTGCCGCGCGGAGAACTCGAAGAGCTCGAACACCTCGCCCTGTGAGACGAAGGACACCGGATAGGGGGGAACGTCGATGTCCGCAATCTCCGGGTCCATCGGATCGGTCACCAGTGTGAAATCCCGGAACGCGAGCGTCGCGGTGAAATCGAGCTTTTCCTGGGCATCCGGGTCCATTGGAGTGCCGTCGATCGGAGCCGCCACGATGTCCACACCCTGACTCGCGAGTGCGATGTCAAGCGTGTCCGCCGCAGAGCACATCGCGAAGAGAAAGCCTCCGTCGGCCACCCAACTCGCAATTGTCGCCGCGACGGCCTTCTTACACTGCTGCACATTATCGAAGCCAAGGTCCTCCGCCGCGGCGCGCGAGGCCCTCACCTGCCGCCGGTACCACGGCTCATTCGCAAAGCTCGAGAAGAACTTGCCGTAGTTGCCGGTGAAGTCTTCGTGGTGCAGGTGGAGCCAGTCATAGTCCTCCAGTGCGCCACGGATAACTTCACGATCCCAGACGGTATCGTAATCCACCTCGGCGTAGGTCAGCGCAAGCGTTACTGCATCATCCCACGGTTCGGCATATTCGGGAGTATACACGGCAATGTCAGGTGCCCTGGTCAGATGCAGTCTCTGCATATTGGACTGCTCAATGACCTCCGAGATTGCCTCGTTCTCCGCATCGGTGATCGCCTTGACCGTGACCCCCATTTCCTGTGCGCGAGCGCGCACATCCGAACGATCGGGTACAATGAAGCTCCCGGCCCGATAGTTGAGCAGCCATTGGGTCTCGTAGCCACGCGGCTCCGCCAGGCACCACCAGGTAAGACCATAGGCTCGTAGATGATCCGTCTGCGCATCATCCATCGGAACGAGCAGTAGATCTCCCCAGACCATCGGCCCAAGCGTAGTGGCGACGATTATGATCATGCATGTGATGATCCTGCGTCTCATAAGTCATCCTGCCTCCGAGGAGGGGATAATGTTCCATGAGTCTTCGCGACTTAGGGCACCTGTCCCTTTGCCACAGTGCACCAAGACCTCCTTGCAGTGGCGAAAATGGCTCACTCCGCCCGCCGCGCCTCCTCCATCGCGATCTCGGCGCACCGGTCGAAGCGTTCCGGCCGGTTGTTGCAGGTGTGCGTGGTGCGCATCACGATCTCCAGCGCACAGCCGTGATCGGCGCAGATCTCAACGGTCTCCCGGATGCTCGCGCGCAGGGCGTCGGCGTCGAAGCTGACCGCCGCGAGCGCGGCCGGATCGGGCTTCCATGAGAAGATCGCGCGGTCGCCAAGCTGCTCGGCGCTGCGCCGCACATCGGCCCATGCGCTGATGGAGACCCTGCGCAGGCGCGGCACCCTCTCCAGCAACAGGTCCAGCATCCGGTCGAGCGGCTCACAGCAGCCGTAGCAGTTGAGGCCGAAGCGTTCGAGGATCGGAAGCTGATAGCGCAGCACAAACTCCTCGTGCATCGCGGGCGAGACCGCGGCCATCGTTTGCGCCTCGCAAAAGCCCCACATGTCCCGCGGGCGAACGTGGCCGTCGAAGTCCTCCTGCGGGAGTTTGCGCGTGAAGCCGAAGCAGCCGGAGCCGACATAATCGTTCGCGTTGTTGAGCGACAGTACGCCCTGCTGCTCAAGCTGATCGAGCCACGCGAGTCTGCCCTCCATCAGCCGCCTCATGCCCGCGTGCAGAAGCTCGGGGTTGTCCATCATGTCGAGGTAGGTCTGCTGAATGCCGCGCAGAGGCGTCCACTCGTCGATCAGCCCCAGCGACCACCACCAGACGCCGTGAAGCCTGACCCGCAGTATGTCACCGAAAAGCTCCTCGTGCCACGCGATTCGCCGCTCGCTCTCCTCAGGATCATGCTCTGCGGTGGGAGTCCGCAGGCGCTCGACATCCTCCATGCTCTCGATGACCGGTTCATACGCGTGCGCTCCGGTCCTCATCTCCGGCTCCCTGATCTTCTTTGCGAGGCCCCGTCCGGTCCGCCGCAGCGCGTGAGGCACGCACCAGTCCGCGTCAACTACCTGATCGTCTCCGAAGTGCTCGTGGGCGTAGATGCGCCTGCGCAGCGCAACCTCGATCTCCCGCGCGTACTCGCTCTCGCAGGCGAGGGCATCGTCGGGGATAAGCTCCTCCCACGAGTAATCCGGTGACACGAAGACCGGGGGGCGGATCGGCTCCAGCGCGTTCTGCGCGTACCAGATCTCCCGGCGCTCATCCTGCACCGGATCGGCCGCGATCTCAGCGACGCGTTTCGCAAGCTCGCGCAGTGTCGTTCGGTCTGAGGCGGCAATCTGCCACGGCATCGATCGTCAGCCTCCCCTTGTCACGACGGCAGTAGCGCAGGCACGAAGCGCTTGCCCTCACGCGGGGGCAACCCGCTCAGTCACCCGCGCGCCGTGCCTCTTCCATCGCCACCCGGCTCCATGCGTCGAAGCGTTCGGGTTGGTTGTTGCAGGTGTGTGTGTCCTTGAGGATTATCTCCAGCGCGCAATCATGCTCTGCGCAGATCCCGATCGTCTCCTGAATATCCGCGCGTACCGCCTCTTCATCGAAGCTCAACGCGGCAAGGGGCGCAGGGTTGGGCTTCCACGAGAAGATCACACGATCCGCGAGCTTCTCCGCGCTGCGACGCACATCCGCCCACGCGCTGATCGAGACCCTGCGCAGTCGCGGGACCTTCTCCAGCAGAAAGTCGAGCTTGAGGTCCAGCGGCTCACAGCAACCGTAGCAGTTGAGGCCGAACTTCTCCAGGATCGGAAGTTGCCAGGGCAGGATGAACTCCTCGTGCATCGCCGGAGAGACCTCCGACATCGTCTGCGCCTGTGCGAGTCCCCAGAGGTCCCTGATGCGGACATGCCCGTCGAAGTCGTCTTGCGGCAGTTCGTCGCTATATCCGAAGCCGCCCGAGCCCACGTAATCGTTGCCGTTGTTGAGTGACAGCACGCCGAGATCCTCGACCCGCTCCATCAAAGCGAGTCTGCCCTCCATCAGCCTGCGCATCCCCGCGTTGAGGAGTTCGGGGTCATCGTTCATGTCGAGGAAGGTCCGGGTGATCCCCCGCAGCTTCGTCCACTCGTCAATCAGGCCCAGCCCCCACCACCAGCGACCGTAGGGGACTATCTCGAGAATGTCGCCGAAAAGCTCCTCGTGCCATTCAAGGCGCCGCCGGGTCTCGTCGGGGTCGTGCTCGGCGGTCGGATCCTGAATGAGATCGATGTCATCGATCGTCTTGATCGGAGCGTCCCACACGTATGCGCCACGCGCCTCCTCGGGGCGCCTGATATCGGCATCGAGCCCCCAATCGGTGATCGTGACGGCCCAGGGCACTCGCCACTGCGCGTCCACGACCTGATCGTCGCCGAAATGCTCGTGGGCGTGGATGCGCCTGAGCAGCGCGCGCTCGATGCCGCGGGCGTGACCGCTCTCACAGTCGAGACTGTCCTCGGGGACAAGCTCCTCCCAGGAGCCCTCGGGTGAGATGAACACCGGGGGGCGGATCGGCCCCAGCGCGTTCTGCGCGTACCAGATCTCCCGGCGCTCATCCTGCACCGGATCGGCCGCGATCTCAGCGGCGCGTTTCGCGAGGTCGCGGAGTATAATGCATTCAGCGTCGGTGACGGTCCTCGGCATGGTCATCACACGCTCCCTTCGTCACGCGTGATTCTCCACGACCGCCTGCGTAACCTCCGCCTAAAGCTCGATCTGCTTCCACTTTCCGCGCTTGAATATCCATGCGATCGCGAAGGCCTGCAAGCTCCACGCTATCGTCAGTCCGATCCATGTCCCCAGTGGGCCGTAATCCAGAGTGATCCCCAACAGATAGGCAAGTATGGGCGAGAGAACCGAGACGAAGACCAGGCTCACGTAAAGTGGCGAGAGCGTGTCTCCCGCCCCCCGCAACGCACCCGCAAGGCCCATCGAGGCGCCGGTGAAGGGCAGCGCGATCGAAAGCGTCACCAACGCCAGTCTACCCCACTTCACTGTCTCCGGATCGTAAGTGAAGAACCGGATAAGCGGCGATGAGAACACGATGTAGACGAGCGCCATGATGGTGGCCACCGCAACCGAGATCCCCGTGATCGTCCATCCACTCTCTTCTGCACGCTTCTCGTCACCCGCCCCCATGTTCTGACTGACCGCGGTCATCGCCGCACTCATGAGCGCGAGACCGATCATTATCTCGAACAGGCGAAGCTGCATCGACACCGTGTAACCGGCAATCGCAATCTGCCCCGGCTCCGTCTGGTTGAGGATCCAGAAGATAAAGAGGAACGCGAGATTCCGTGTGAAACCCTGGATCGAACTTGGAATACCTATGTAGAACATCTTCCCCCACAGATCCAGGCGCGTTTGCCACTGGGCGATGAGTGGCATCTTGATCGCGTATCTGCAACTGTTGACCATCCAGAGCATAACGACGGCACCGCCGGTCTGCGAGATGACCACCGCCCAGGCGGCTCCGGCTACCCCGAGCCGAGGAAAGGGGCCAATGCCGAAGATCAGCAACCAGTCGAAGAGGATGTTCCCGACGTTGATGCCCGTCAGGATCCAGAGCGGAGTCAGCGTATCTCCGGCGCCACGTAGCGCGCTGGTGACCATGTAGTTGATCATCAGGGCGATGGCCCCGAGGAAGTATATCCGCATATAGATCGTAGCGGCATCGTGTACGTCCTCGGTCGCCCCCATCGCGCTTACCACGTTGGGTGAGAACAGCAGACCCGCCGGGACGATGATGACGCCGAACAGCACGGAGAGAATCACCGCCTGTCGCGCGACCTCCGAGGCCTGGTCGGGATTCCGCTCACCCATGTACCGGGCGGTCAGCACCTGGGTCCCAGTCGCTACCGCGAAGATGATCGTCATGAATGTGAATATTGCGCTGCGCGATTGGCCCACCGCGGCGATAGCCTCGGGACCGAGCGTTCCGACCATCCGGATGTCAACAACGCCCTCAACCCACTTAAGGAACGAAGCGGCCACGATCGGCCATGCCAGGAGCGCTATCTTGTGCAGCAGGTTGCCGTCCGTGAGATCGATGCGACGCTTGATGCCGTCTGTGCTGACCGCGGGTTCCTCCGAGACACCGTTCATCGGCGTCGCGGCCTCTGCGGCCTCCGCGTCGCAATCGTCGATCTGCTCTTCAACACCAGTCGCGTCAGAATCGTCGTTCGCCATGAAAACACTCCGCCGTCACCCGCCGCGAGCGGGTGTATGCGGGATTGATATCCTCCTCGAACAGGTACGGGGGGAAGCCGCCGGCACCGGCCACCGGCGGTATGGATGAACTCGTAGACATTATACTTCTATATCGTTGCGATTGCAACCGACAGGCATCTCGTTTCCGATTTCCCAACACCTTCGAATTTGACGGCGTCATTCCCACCCTCAGACCGTCCGGAGCAGCGGATTTCCCGGTACCGAGGTCGGGCCGCAGGTGCATACGTAGTCATCCGGCCCGTGGCCGAGTTCCTCGCGCGTGAACTCCGCCCACATCTCCGGGGTCTCATCGCAGAACGATATCGGCACCTCCGCGTCGTGGCGACGAATCTCGTCCACGAAGAATCGCAGGATATCAAGCCGCAGTTGATGTGGGAACATCTGCTTGCCGCTTGGCCAGTAGGGTATACCCGGTGGATCGCCCGCGTAAAGCTCACGGCACGCCTCCACGTAAACCGGGTCGAGAAGCTCGATGTCGAAACACCCGCACAGGCGCTCGTAGCCCAGCAACCCGAGCGCGTCCATCGTGATAACGTCAGGTCGCACCTCTGTGAGGTACTTCTGGATCATCCGCGCATTCTCCTCGCGCCAGCCCCTGACCGGCACGATCGGAGAGAAGCGAGCCCTTACATGATAGCCCGCCTCCTGGCACCTGCGTGCGGCCTCGATGCGCTCACCCGGCAGCGGCGAGTTCTTCTCAATATCCCGCGCGACCGTCTCCGACGAGGTTGTCCACGAGATGATCGTGCGCCCCCGGTGGTCAAGGTCCAGCAGGTGCTCCACGTTGTCGGACTTGGTGTAGAGCATCAGGTACTGGTCATCGCCCGGCTCTGAAGTGGCCCGCTCCGCGAACGCCCCGACCATCAACTCCGAGGCGCCGTACTCCGGCTCGAAGGTGATCGTGTCGGTCTGATTGTCGTACTTCCACAGTTGGCACCACCTGTGCTCGTCGAGGATAGCAGGCAGGCGCTCGACCATCTCCTCGAGGTTCAGCAGAATGTTGAGAAACTCGCCGATGTTGCAGTAGTCGCAGGCGTGCAGGCAGCCCCACGCCGAGTGCAGGTCATAGGCGTTCCGGCAGATGCCGTTGCGGCTCTCCAGCAGCGCCTCGCCATCCCGGTAGCCGACGAAGCCCGCGCCGCTGAGCCGGGAGAATGTCAGATGCGG
>PXBW01000234.1 GCA_003566775.1 candidate division WS1 bacterium | reverse complement strand
GGATCTTATGCAGGAGTTGGAAGTTGAGCATCGTGAGGCGGCTGCCAGGTTTCTGAGGGAGGCTTGCAGCGTTGAGCTGCCCCCCTTCGGGGTGCTGAGGTTGAGGGTTCGCTGGCCCGGAGCCCCCCGCGCGGCCCTCAGAGGACGAACCGACTCTGCGGCAGAGATGTCGGCACGCGTCGCCGCCGAGATGATCGCAAGCCTCGAGGAAGAAGTCAGTCACAACGCGTACACGGACGCCGCGCGAAAGCTGGAGACACTGGACGAGCAACTTCACCGGGCGAATCTCGAATTGCGCCAGGCGGAGGATTCTCTCGTCGCCTATGCAACAGACGCGGGTATTATCAGCCCTGCCGATCAGAGCAGGGGCGTATCGGAGGAACTGCGCGCTCTGCGAAGCCGGGAGGGTGAACTCCAGGCTGAGCTTGAAGCGGCGCGCTCGCGCGAGCGGGAGGCCAGACAACGTCTCGATGAGCAGGATCAGATGATCGTGACCTCCATGACCGAGGGGAGAGACCCGGCGATCAACGCGCTGCGACAGCGGGCACTGGAGCTTCAGCAGCGTATCGCCACGGAGAAGGAAATACAGGGGAAGTCGGAAGAGCATCCCGATGTCGCCGCCATGCTGTCGGAGTTGCAGAGTACTGAGGAGCAGCTGGCGGAACTGTTCGAGGCCGAGATGTATGTCTCCGGTCGGACACACACGATCGATGACAGCTACCAGACGCTGGTTTCCGAAGTCCTCGGGAGCAATCTGAGGGCTTCAGGAATACAGGCCAACCTCGATACGATCCGCGGTCTTCAAAGAGCGACAATCGACGAGATATCAGAATTTCCCGCACAATCAGCACGATACGAGCGACTCAAGCGTCAGGTGGATATTAAGAGCAGGACTGTGGCGAGTCTGACGGAGAGCTATGAGATGGCGCGGATCGCCGAGGCGACCAGCACGGCCTCCTTCAGTGTGGTGGACGAGGCGATTGCACCGAGGAAGCCCTCAGCTCCCTCACTCAGGAACACCGCGATGCTTGCTTTCGTGGCGTCCCTGTTCCTGTCAATGCTTGTGGCATACTGGTGGAGTGGCCGGACGGCGGACAAGCAGGAGCCGGAGATGCCGGAGGAGCCCCTATGATAATCGATAGCAATACCTCATTGCCCGAAGCATATCAGTACGAAGACAGTCACAAGAGCTCCGAAAAACCTGACAGCGAGGTTTCCTCCCGCCCATCTCCACGCCCGAAGTGGAGTTCTCCGCCTCGTTCAGAGAAAAACCGGAATGCGTCGAGCGTCCAATGTGGCGCAACATCGATGCGTGGTTCGGGAGGACCAATGCAGGTCGGCACCGGCTTACTCAAGTCGGTGTCAGTGTTGTTCGTCTGCGTAATGCTGGCGCTTTCGGCAGTCAGTCCTGCGTCTGCTGAGAGGTCGGCGCGGGCTGTACTAGATGATCGCGACACGGAAGCCACCCTGAAGCCAGATCCGGCAAGCTATCTTCTCGCGGTCTGGACGGAGAAGCCCCTGGAGAGCCTGCTGGTGAGCACCGAGCGCCGGGTGCTGCCGCGCGCAAGGGCGGTTCGCGATTCGCCCTACCTGACCACGGAGATCCCGCGTCTGGAGGAGTCGCACGATAAACAGATGAGGCTCCAATTCCCCGGTGATCCCGGGGATGTCGGCGAGTGGGGAGTGTACCTGCTTCCCGGCTGGGAGCCGGCGGATATCGTTGAGAAGCCGCGGCGCTGGGTGAGGCAGCAATCGATCGCCTTCAAGGAGGGCTGGGGTCAACTGCCCGAGGATCTTACTCTGAAACCGGAGATACCTGCTCCTCCCGATAAACCTGATGAGGAGATCCCCGAGGAGGAGCTTCCGGCCGCTGAGCGGTTTGCGAACCTCCCGCGCTTCGGGATGAGTCTATTTCGTACAGAAGATGAGATGCGAAGGGTCCGGCTGGATGAGGAGGAGCGAGATTCTCGTGATGAGGGCCGGCGGGACGGAGATGATACCAACGCCGGCACTGTTTCCGGCCAGGCCGTGCCACCCTCCTATATCATCGGTCCCGGAGATGAGCTGGCAGTACGCGTGTGGACGCGAGCCGTGGAGCACGTGTCGGTGAGATCCACCGTCAGCACCGACGGCACGGTCTATCTGCCGCTTGTCGGCGAAGTTACCGTGGCGAGCAGCACACTCGCTGATGTGCGCGAAATGATGAACGAGATGTATCATCAGTACTTCGACGCAGTGCAGGTGAGTGTGGCGCTGGCGCGGACGAGAGTGATCGAGGTTCGCGTAACCGGTGACGCCCGGCGCCCCGGCAAGTATCGTCTGAGCGGTGCCGCAACGGTCTTCACTGCTCTCTATGCGGCGGGGGGGCCGAGTGAGATCGGCAGCCTGCGAGACATCCGGCTTCTGCGTCGCGCTGAGCCGCCACAGGTAGTGGACATGTACGACTACCTGCTGGAGGGGGATGCCGGAGCCGACGTGCTGTTGGAGCCTGAGGACACCATCTTCATCCCACCTTCCGGACCGATGGTGGGACTCTCCGGTGAGGTGCAGAGACCGGCGCGCTACGAACTGACCGAGGGGATCACCATCGCGAGCGCTCTCGATATGGCGGGGGGATTCACCGGGACAGGTGACGCTCGAAGAGTTCAAGTCTGGCGGATCGGCGATGATGGTCAGCGACGCCTCATCAATGTCGATGCAACAGATCCGGATTATGCAGATTTCGCCTTGAGTTCCGGTGATCTCATGGTGGTGGACCCGGTGCTGGAAGAGGCGCACAATATTGTCCAGATATCGGGCGCGGTCACTCGCCCGGGTTCGTACGAATTCCGTGAGGGCATGACAGTCGGTGATCTGCTGGATAGGGCGCGTGGGGTTGTCCCGGGTGCTCACGCCGAGCGAGCGTGGATTCGGCGACTGAGCGATGGCCTCAAGTACGAGCAGATGCGCTTTCGTCTGGCCGATGCGCTCGCAGGAGAGGCGGATGCCGATATTCCTCTGCGGGCAAGAGATCAGGTGGTCATCCTGCATGAGGAAGACGTCGAAGCACCCAGCGAGGTGGAGGTGACAGGGGCGGTTCGCAGCCCGGGTGTGCTTCCATGGAACGAAGGGATGCAGTTGTCCGATCTCATTGCACTGGCGGGTGGTTTGACTGATGACGCTCACACCGCGCGGGCGGATCTTCTCAGACTCACCCCCGAGCAGAAACGCGAGATCATCCCCGTAAAGCTGGGCGAGGCGGTGGCGGGAGAAGCGGATGCCGATGTGAAGCTCGCGCGCGGCGATCGGTTGAGAGTGCTGGATCGCGGCACGGTAATGGTTGAGGCGGAGATTGAGGTCGGAGGCTACGTCAACACGCCGGGCCGCCACCGGCGTTTCGAAAAAATGCGCGTGTCAGATGCTCTGATCGCCGCTGGGGGGCTTGCACCTGAAGCCGGCCGTGAGATCCAGCACACACCCGGTGGGGATCGGACTGAGATCGCTCCGGTCGTTCTAACACTTGAGCGCGATGGCGATGAGACGCGCGTGGAGCCGGACCCGATACTCGAGGACGACGACCTGGTAACCGTGCTCGGGATCGGAGACATGGTTGGACGGCCGAAGTCAGTCACTATCCGCGGTCGCGTGACGCGCCCCGGCACATACGCGATGGAGACTAGAGAGAGAGAGCCGGATACCGTCTACGACCTGCTTGAGCGGGCGGGGGGCATGTTGGAGAATGCGAATCCGCACGGCATAGTGCTCTACCGGTTGCGCGACGAGATACTGGCCGAGGAGCAGTCGGAGGATCTGGCGCAGATGATCAGCACCTTCAACCGGGAGTTGGTTGAGGACACGGTGGAGGCGCAAAGAATGCGTGAGGAGGGGATGACAGGACAGGTAGCGGAGGGGCTCCGAGCGGCCTTCGCCCAGCACGATCGGGCGATTATCATCCCGCCGCGTCGTCTCACACAGGACGCATGGGCTCGAGCCGTGCCGATCGATGGCGAATTGATGATGGAGACGAGGGGTGACGAAGGCAATTTCGATCTCGTGCATGGTGATATCCTCGTGGTCCCGGAAACGCCAAACACTGTGACCGTGATGGGCGCCGTCATCCGGCCCGGCGCACTTGCGTGGCGCGACGCGCTCGAAGCCGAGGACTACATCAAGCACGCGGGCGGATACGCTCCTGATGCAGAGATCAGGCGCACCGTGCTAATTCGTGCCAACGGTGCCGTCGAGGCTGAAGGACTCAATGCAGAGATCCGGCCGGGAGATATTGTCCTCGTGCCATCCGACTACATGATAAGGGAGATAGCCAAACCCAGCACTCTGGACCGTATCCTGAGCGGAATATCCGGCATTCTCGGGGCATACCTGCTCTTCCGCTGATCGATCGATACTTGTGGTGTAGCGGCGATGGCTGCACTCGAGAAACGTGCAAGGCGGCGGACGGATGGCGCGATCACCGTTCGCTGCTTCGCTACAGGGAGGTTGCCGCGATGAAGCTCTACGTCGCTACGGACATGGAAGGCGCATCCGGAGTAACCCAGGAACTGATGACCTTCGCGGATCAACCGCGCTATGAAGAGGGACGTGTCGCTCTCACGCTGGATGTGAACGCCGCAGTGCGCGGGGCGAAAGAGTCGGGAGCAGATGACGTCCTCGTCAGCGACGGTCACGGGGCGTGTGGTGGGTACAATCTCATCTTCGAGAGGCTGGAGACGGGCGCGACCTACAAGCTCGGCGGCCCCGCGCAACGCTACCTCGATGGCTGCGATGAAAGCACCGACCTCGCCTTCTGCGTGGCCTACCATGGTGTCGCAGGTGCGTCCCCTGCCGTACTCGATCACACGCAATCCTCGCGCTCCATCGTCGAGATCGCGGTCAATGGACGGGCCCTGGGGGAACTGGGCCTCACCGCGGCCTGCTGCGGGGACCTCGGCGTCCCGGTGGGGCTTGTGACCGGCGATGACGCCGTGTGTGCTGAGGCGCGGGAGTTGCTGGGTGAGGTGGTAACCGCACAGGTGAAGATCGCGCGATCGAGGAGTTGTGCAATCTGCATGGCTCCCGACGACGCAAGGGCGCTCATCGAGAGGAGTGCCCGCGAGGCCGTGCAGCGCTCAAGTGAGTTCAAGCCGTTCGTCATCGAGGGGCCTATTGTGGTGCGCGTGCAGTATCTGCGCACCGAGCAGGCACAGCGCTGGCGTGGACGTTCCGACGCCGACATGCTCGACGGCCGCACTGTCGCGTTTGAGGCCCCGAGCGTCCTCGACGCCATGAACATCTATGCAGGCTATGCGTGAGGCGAACGGAGCAGAAAGACCGTAGATTACGCTTGCTGTAGTGATTGGCGCGCGGTGAGGCGTCGGCGTCATCTGTGGCGCAACAGGCTCGCTGTTGCCTCCCGCCGATCCGCCGCGGAACTCCCGTTGGTGCCCTCCTCAGCCTTCACCCGCCCGCGTATTCGCCACCGCCTCGCTTACGCGCAGGGCCCGGTCGTAGATGCGCAGGGCGATCATCTCACCGCGCATGTTCGAAGCAATGCGAAGCTCCGGCTCCCCGGTTACGTTGTAAAGGTGTGGCGTGAAGCGCCCCCAGCCGAACTGTCGATGATCGCCGCCGTCGCAGAGCACGCCATCGACCACGAAGCTGATGATCGACGGGCCGCCGTCCACGATCGCCACCACGTGCGCGTCGATTTCCGGCTTCACCGCGCTGGGGTCGGTGTCCCAGCGGCACTCGCTCCAGCGGTCGCGCATCACAAGCTCCAGCGTCTCGCGCTCGCTCGTGACCAGCGCGATGCCCCTGCCGGTCGTGTCGCGGCTGTCGAGCAGCACCTGCCCCGGGCGCAGGTCGTCGAGGCGCAGGCGAAGCTCCACCGTGAAGCCCGCGCGCAGGCTCTTCGTGCCGTGATCGGCGCGCTTGGCGAAGTCCGGCAGCTTCGGCATCGCCACCTCGTCGGGCATCGGTGCCTGGAGGTCGAGTAGCAGGCCCTCGGACGCGACCTCCGCGCGGTCCCACTGCCCGAGCAGCGCCTCGACGATATGCGGGGGCACCTCGTGGACGCGCCCCATGCTCTTCTGCGTCTCGGTGACGAAGAGCCGCCCGTCCTCTTCGATCAGGTCCGGGTAGCTCATGCGCACGCGCGGGTCATCTTCGTAGAGCAGGATCTCCGGTTGCGTGAACTCAAGCACCGGGCCGTCCGGCCCCGGTGTCTCTCGCGCCACCATCAGCCAGACGGGATTGCGATCATCGTAGGGGTTCCAGTCTTCGCGCTCGCGGGCGGGCGACCCGCCGTGGTTGTGAAACCAGTAGAGGAACTCGCCTCCGCTGAGCCGCCAGATGAAGTTCGCGGCGCGCGGATGCTT
Organism: candidate division WS1 bacterium; assembly: GCA_003566775.1. Lineage (GTDB taxonomy): Bacteria > Armatimonadota > Zipacnadia > Zipacnadales > UBA5352 > UBA5352. The sequence continues at coordinate 2,995 of PXBW01000234.1, read as the reverse complement.
CACACGCCTGCCGCCGGGTTCGTACGTCAGGTACTGCGGATTGGTCCATGTGTGTCCGGCATCTCGGCTGTAAGCGCAGGCGGGCCATCCGTCAACGGTCCGATATACGCAGAAGAGCGAGCAGTCGCTGAGCACGGTCAGCGACTGCTCCTCGGCGACGCGACCGCCGCCCTCGGGGGCGCGCAGTCCGATCTCACCGTCGGGAAGCGTCTCGAAGCGTATGTGCTCGGGGTCACTCTCGGTGAGGATGTTGGCGCTGCGCAGGATCGCGCCCTCGGATTGCGCGAAGAAGCCTTCGCCCATCGCGCCGACCTTGTGCATTATCAAATATGCGGCATCCTCCACGATCAGCGGGCGGCCCACGTTCCAGAAAAAGCGCAACTCGCCCCCGTAAACGTTCTCGCGGTCACACTCGAACTCACGCACCGGCACGTCGTAGCGTTCATCGGACCATGTGCGCCCGTGATCGTCGGAATACTTGAAGACATAGTGGCCGAGCGAGTCTACCCTGCTGTAGACCTGACCCTCTTCCCCGTGGACCTGCTCTACGCGGTCGGTGTTGTGATTGTAGAAGCAGTAGACTCGCCCGGAGGGGACCTTTAGCAGTACCGCATAGGATGCTTCCGGCCCGTCCGCCGGCTCGACGTCCACAGGCTCGCTCCAGCTTCGACCACGGTCGTTGCTGCGCATGGAGATCACGTGCTGTCCTGGCTCTCCCTCCCGTCCCGCGCCGGTGGTCATCACGCACAGCCATGCGCCGTCGTCGGTCTGCACGATGTAGGGCTGGTCGGCGTAAGCCTCGCCGGGTATTTCGCGACCGTTACTGATATGTCGCGGATCGGGAATCTCGCTCATGATGGCCTCCCTGCGTCTCCGATCGAATCGCGCGAGAAGTTCCCGCCCACCCCGGCACGCACCTTCTCAATGATTCTCAAACGGGTAGTGGAGAGAAGCCTGCGGTGGCGGCGCATGGCGTAACGGTGGGCAGGCCGGCTCAGTCGATGGTCCTTCTCGCTGTGCCCATTCCCGTGGCGTGCGTGCCCGATCTGCCGGGATCGAAGCACCGTGGGGGTTCCGCGGGTCTGCGCGCTCGCCCGAGGCGGGCACGTTATCCTTTTGGACTCTGCACCTTTCAGCATCTGCCACAAGTGTCCCTGCGGAAGCACCGACAACTGCAGCAGAATCCCCCGTCCGGGCCGTTGCTGTCGCTATTCGCAGATTGCCGCTTCCCGGTCGCATTCGCAGCATCAGCTTCACTCCTTCGTCTGGACCTCCCCCTCCCGCCATCCGGGCGTCGGCGCCCTGCCGAATTCGGGCGATTCACCGGAAGATCACGACCTCCGTCGCCTCAGCAGGCCTGATTCGAAAGGCTTGATCCGGGTCCTTGACGGCACCTCCGCCGTCGTGTATAATCCTCGTCGAAAATGCGGCCATGGCTGTCGTGCCGGACGATCGATTGCATCTCGATCAGGCTACCCGGCAGGTTGGTTAGCCAATGATCTCACCCGCCGACGTGCTAATGGTCGCAGTGTGTATCGGGTTGATAGCGCTCGAGGGGAACCGCGGAATAACACCCGCACTGGCAGACTTCCTGTGTGTCTTAACGGGAAGCATTATCATCCGCTACGCTTACGTGCCGCTAAGCGAAAACATGCGGCCCTCAGACGCTTACCTTTTGCTCTTTCTGACCGTAATCGTTCTTACGGCGGTCCTGTCTATATATATTTCCACGCGCCTGAAAGTCAGCACCAGCGGCCTGGAGGCGGGCGTCGGAGCAGTCCTTGGGCTTGGCAGCGGACTTATACTGTCCTATACGTTCCTGCAATGGCTCGTGATACGGTATGGGATGGCGGCTCCGATAGTCCGCGACTCAATAGTAAGCTGGTTACTCTTTGACTATACCGGATTCAATGAGCTCAGGCAGTTTCTGCAGACGCTCATGTGCAGGTAAGGCCTCAAGGCAACGACACACGAACCACGCATCGCACCTCTACACAGCAGCAGTAACAGCATCAAAGCCTGAGCTGCCAATGATGACCGCGGGGATATAGATAGCCGCGTCGGTCGTCGATGGATGCGGTTAGACAGACACTATCTCCCGGGGAGGTGTAAGAAGAGCGATTGCCACACTGTCTGAGACGTAATCCCGAACGGTAAGCGGGCTCAGTGGACCGTGTCGGGGGACGAAATCGGAGACGTCAAACACATAATCTCTACCTCAACCGCAAAGGCCGAGGTGAGCGGATGGTAAACCCAGCGGAATTCTTTCGCGACGACGGTGCTGCACATAGACGCAACTCTGTATTGAGCCAGGCCAGCGACGAGGAGTTGGTGCGTTCGGCTCAGGAGAACGACGACAAAGAGGCATGTGAGTATCTGCTCTACAAGTACCGGAACCTCGTTCGGGCGAAGGTCAAGTCTTACTTTCTGATGGGTGCAGAGCGTGACGATCTGTTGCAGATCGGTATGGTCGGCCTCTGGGAGGCGATCAACGACTTTCGCACCGACAGACATACTTCCTTCGCCTGTTTTGCCAAGGTGTGCATCCAGCGCCAGATGATCTCCGCCGTGAAGGCCGCAACTCGTCAGAAGCAGGTCCCCCTCAACTCATCGGTCTCTCTCGAGGCCGCGCCCGGTGGCGACGAGGACGATGAACGCTCTCTGTCCGAAGTGCTCACTACGATTCCTCAGATGGACCCCGAGACCGAGGTGCTTGGACTCGAGGGTGAACGTGTTCTCAAGGACTCGCTCAGGGAGCATCTCTCTCCTTTCGAGTGGCAGGTTCTCTGTGAGTATCGAACGGGCAAGTCGTACAAGGAGATGGCGACCGCGCTGGGCTGCAAGATCAAGTCGATCGACAACGCGCTGTCCCGGATCCGACGGAAGCTGCCGAAGGTCGCACCAGAGCAAGCGGCACGTGTCGGGCGGCTTGCCTGAGGAGCACACTCCAGCAATCAAAGAAGCCTGATGCAGACAGAAGGGGCGGGTCAGCCTT
>PXBW01000301.1 GCA_003566775.1 candidate division WS1 bacterium | reverse complement strand
GTACTCACCGTCCGGCCGCCGCTCTGATTCGATATGCAGATCGGTTCCTCCAACCGGCAGGAAACCGCGCATCGGTGACGCGTAATCGGCCAACAGGTGGGCCTGCTGAAGTTCCGGGACGGGAGCGGATGCGCGTGTACTAAGGGCGAAACTGTCGAGCCACAGGGTCTGCTGGACTGGTGGATCCACGTGGACGAGCGGTTCCTCCTCCGCGATCATCCGTACGAAGCCGTGAGCGTCGATGACTGCGATGCTGGTGATCTGTCCGGGCTCAAGCGGGGCCTCAGGATCGCCGGGGCCGTCGCGGTCGAAGATGAACTCATCCAGTGACAGCTCAAACTGGCTCCAACTCTCAGCGGTGCTCCAGATGAAGCGATTATACCGCGGTCCTTCATCGCCGAGTCCGAGAGTGATGACCACCGGGGTCGAAAGTCTGGAGCGCAGCGCGAAGGATATTGTGCTCAAGTCGGGCGCTCCACCCGCCACCGGAATAATGAGAACTCCCGGAAGTCCCCACTCCGGCACATCTGATTGAAATGGCATCTGGGTGTATCGGAACTCGAGGCTGCCCTCTCCCTCAAAGACAAGGTGCGGGTCATGAGTGACGCTGAGTTCGCCGGTGGGGTCCGCGCTGATGAAGCCTCCGGTGTCCGTCTCGAAGTCGGCATAGAGGAGCATATCTGCCTGCGCGGACACGGCGCAGATACACAGCAGGAGGCTCACAGATATTGCGCTCGCGAGATGTCTCATGACGCTCTCCCTTCCCGCCACTATTCGATGGCATCACTATGAACGCCGATCGATGGCCCAAGGTTCGACAGGCCGGGAACCTCGCCCTCCGATGGCAAGCGTGATGAATGATATCGCTGCAGGACGTCGGCGCCGGGGGGTGGCACTACAGTTGGCGCTATTCGCATCGGGAGGACGATCTCCTCTCCATCTGCATCGCTTCTGCAACAGGCAATACGGCCTCTGCTTTCTCCGCCGCTGTCGGTGCGCTGAGGAGACATGCTTCCAACATCTCACACCTCTCATGGATCCGGTCAGGTGTTCAGAGAGGACATCCGCCCTGCAACGGGGAAGCTTCGCCCTGCCGGTTGTCGATGGCGCCGCGGCCGGGAACTTCCCCCACGCCCCATGCGCTATAGATTGAAGAGCGATAACATGAAGGCGGAGGATACGATGAGAATGGGAACGATGTACCGATTGACTGCTGTAGTGGTAGCAGTGATGCTTGTTGCCCTGATGGCGGTAACAATTGCCGGTTGCCGTGACGAGCAGCCTGCGGAGGTGGACTACGAGGATCCGATCGAGATGCCGGAGGATGTAGAACCCGAGGCCAACGCGAATGACGCTGAGAACGCTGACGACGCTGCGGAGCACGAGAATGAGGACGCTGAGGCGGCTGAGGAGGATGCGGTTACGATAATCAACATTGAGACCGAGCGCGGTACTATGGTGGCGGAGCTTTATGACGAGAAGATGCCGATCACCGCAGGGAGCTTTCTGCTGCTGGTTGATGACGGCTTCTACGACGATCTCACCTTCCACCGCGTGGTCCCCGACTTCGTGATACAGGGCGGCGATCCGGCGGGCGACGGCACCGGAGGTCCCGGCTTTGCCATTCCGATGGAAAAGCCCGGCGAGGTGGCCCACGAGCGCGGCGTGCTCTCGATGGCTCGCTCGGCTCACATCGACAGCGCGGGCAGTCAGTTCTTCGTCTGCCTCTCCGACAATGAGAGCGTGCGCGCCCTCGACCACCTCGGCGGCGGCTACGCGGCCTTCGGCAAGGTGATTGAGGGAATGGAGTTTGCCGATCAGGTGGCGGTGGGCGACCGCATCGAGAGTATCACAATTCAGAGCGAGTCCCCCCACGCAGCCGCTGCGCGCGAGACTGCTGCGGAAGAGCGGATTCAGTAATCCGCGCTCATTCAACTCAGACCTCTCGCGACCGCCCCCGGCGCCCGGACAGATCTCTTCGGGGGCGGTTACACGTCACACGCGCGGATAGCGAAGGTGCCGGGTGAGGTCAGGTGGGCGCTCACGCTCCGGTTCACGGCGTCAACTACTGAGCCCGGTACCGCCTCCCAGTCATCGCCGACCAGACGTACCATCTGCAGATCCGTCTCGGCAACGTCATCAGGGAGTGCGTTAACGTCATACTCGATGGTCACGGTGACCGGAGCACCGAAGTCGAGGCCGGCCGGCTCGAAGAGGTAGGCCGTCCCGGGGAAGACCGCCTCATCATCGGTGAGATCATCCACCGGTGTGATCGCGATTCGCGTGGGACCGTCAACGGCCCCCTCCGGGACCTCCAGTCGGGCATTGCGATCGAAGGACTCGGCCACTCCCCCGGCCGGGCCTATAACCGTCTCGCGCCGGACCGGGTCGTTATCCACGCCCTCACAACCGACAAGGGTTGCCATTATCATCATCGCTGCAATAGTCGCCGGGCTCCGCATGCTCATCATCACTCCGCTTCGTCCATGCAATCGTCTCGCGACAGATCCAATGACGCTCGTCCACACAGACCGTTTTCGGCATACACGCCCTCTGACCTTCATGCCACGCAAAGATTATCTCGAAGAAGCATCTATGCCCACCGGTGGTAATGATCCGCGCCGTCGCTTCTGCAGGTCAAACGCTATCGGACGGAGAAACTGAATGCTCAGGCTGTTTGAGACATCGTCAAAACGGAGGTACTGCTTGATGCAGCGAAACAGGACGTTCAGATTGCTTGCGACAAGAACACTTATGGTCGCCGCGCTGCTGCTTGCGCTGCAGGTGGCGGCTGTTGCACAGACCGCGGTCGGCACGGTGACGATTGCGGACACGGACGAGGCGCTGGCGGACGTGATGGTGTCCGACGGCGTGACGATCGTACGCACCGGTGACGACGGTAGTTACGCCCTTCCTCTCGATGAGGATGCGCGCTTTGTGATGGTGGTCAGCCCGCCGGAGGCGGAGCCGAGTCGCGATTACTATCAGCGTTTGCCGGAGGAATGGCCCGAGCAGATCACGATCAACTTCTCGCTCCCGGCCGCTCTCCGCGAACCTGATGAACCCTTCAGCTTCACGAAGGTCACCGACAGCCACGGTTCCTCGCTGGACGGGGCCATGCGGCGCGCCGAACCCATATTCACCTCGGTGAATGCGCTTCCTGAACGTCCCGCGTTCATGATAGAGACCGGTGATATATCCTGCCACACCGGCGATGCGCAGATACCGACGCAGACCTACGGGACGCATCTTGAGATACCGTACCTTCCGGTGACGGGCAATCACGATGCAGCGCGTTCCCGAGACTACCCTTTCGTCGGACACGAGTTCGAGGAGGCCTTCGGTCCGTGGTACTTCGCATTCTACTGCGGAAACTACCTCTTCGTCGGTCTGCCATGGAGTAATCGCGCAGGCACCCTGGATGAGTGCGCTGAATGGCTCGAACAGTTGCTTGAAATGAACGCTGAGAATGAGGGCGCCTGGGTCATGCCCTACTTCCATTACTGGGACGGCTTCGGCAGCTTCGACAGCGATCAGGCGATTCGTTTCGTAGACCTGTTCCGGCGCTTTGACACCCGTGCGGTGTTCATCGGTCACTGGCATATGAGCAGGGTACACGAAGCGTATGGTATCCCGAATTACATGTCACGCACCCCCGGGATGGGCAATCGCGACCTCGCACCAGGTGGATACCTGCTTGTGACGGCATATCCGGATGGGCAACTCGATGCCGATTTCCGCATTGCGGGCTACGAGCAGTATGTCTCGATTGCCACACCGGCGGAAGGTGGCGAACTGCCGAGGAGTTCGCAGCCGGTTGCGATCAACGCCTACGACACGACCTACCGGGTACAGAGCGTTTCCGCGTCGGCTTTCGATACCGACAACGGTGATCTGCTGCAGGAGATCGAACTGGATGGCCCGGGCGGTTGGACGTGGATCGGGCAGATCGCGCCGGAAGACAACTGGCCCGGTGAGGTCCGCATGGTGGTCAACGTGGTCGATGAGATCGGTCGCGAGTGGACCGAGCACGAGACGACCCTTACGCTGGCCGATGCGGCGATGTCCGAGCCGCAACCCAATGCGGACTGGCCGATGGAGCAGCACGATGCCGAACGCACCGGGGTCGGCCCCGACAGCTTCGCGCCGCCGCTTTATCCCGCTTGGGCGCACGCCACAGGCATGACCTTCGGGCTGAACTCCCCGATCGTCGTCGATGGCGTGGTCTATGCCACGGTTGAGAACAACTCTGAGCCGCGCGATCCTATGCCCTCGGTGCTGGCTTACGACGCGGCCACCGGTGAAGTGCTCTGGACCTACGAGCTTGCCGGCAGTGTCGTACGCGGGGGCCTCGCGGGCAACTCCGACGCAATCTGCGCGCTTGCCGATGACGGGCTGGTATTCGCACTCGATCCCGCGACCGGCGAGCTTCTGTGGGAACAGACGAACATGGTGCCCGATCCAGCCTGGCGGGAGCTTTTCAACGCCTCGCCGATGCTGAGCGGCTCCACCCTCGTTGCAGGCATGGGAGCCGCCCTCTCGGCCTACGACATCAGCGACGGCCAGGTGCAGTGGGAGACATCTGTTGTGCGCGAGGGAGGCAGGCGCTGGACCCAGGACCCCTCCCCGGCGCTCGCGGGTGATGACGTGATCCTCGCCTGGAACTCGCTGCATGGGTTCCCGTTGCAGACGGGTGAGCAGCGCTGGGAGTACGAGAATGACTTCATGCTCACATTCACCCCCACTGTGGCGGACGGGAAGGTGCTGACGGTCACGCTGGTGCCGGGCGAGGACCGCTTCTCGCGCAACCGACTGCTGGTGGCGGTGGATGCCGAGACTGCAGAGGAACTCTGGACGGCTCCGCTGTGGACGCGCCAGCGCGGAATCTACACCTCACCGGTCGTGGCGGATGGCACGGTCTACGCCCTTGACAGCCGCCATCTACATGCGGTTGATCTCGACACCGGCGAGGTGCTGTGGCAGGTGGAGCTTGCGGATGCGGACTATGTGACCGGCTCGCCGGCGCTTGTGGGAGACCACCTGTACTACGTGCACAGTTGCGGACAGGTGAGCGCGATTGACCTGACGACACAGGAGATCGTGTGGAGTCACGACCTCGGCGCGCGGGTGGACAGCAGCCCGGCGGTCTCAGGCAACATGCTCTACGTAGCCGCGCGCGACGGCACGCTGTATGCGTTCGCAGGCGTGCAGTAGGCCCTGAAGCCCGACACGCGGGGGTGAGGACGCGGCGATTAAGGGGAGGCGGGCTTCCCTACCCGCCCGGGTTGCTGAATGCGCGCATTCACGGCTAAAAGGTCCTGATGCTTGCCGCGGGAGACCTCACATCCCGCGGCAAGCCGCACCGCCGAACTCAAGCGCTGCGCGGTCATCTCTCACTGCCCGCTTCCCGGCCACATTCACTTCATGATGTCCGTGCTTAGCGAGGACGTACACATCCTCGAGGCAACCAGAAGCGTCAAGCAGTAGTCGGCGCGTTGCCTGTATGACAGCGGAGTACGAGGCCCGCGAAGATCCGCGACTTCTGGAGCCGGCACGTGAGGGACGAGCACGGTTGAGCTGAAGTTGAGTGGCACGTCACCAATAACCCGGTACACCATCGTGTTGTGCAGCTATCCGCGGGAACGGACGCTCACCGCGCGGAACGGGTGGCCGAAGGGAAGCCGGTGAGCCATAACGAGGGTGGGTAGGGTCGCGTCATTGCACTGTAAACGTCTCTCCCGGAGGGCCTACTGCAACTGCGAACGACATGGGCGAGCAAGGAAGCGCGCCTGTCCTTTACGCCTGTGAATATGCCAAGGGGACGGAGTGTAGCGGACGCCAATCCTACGCGGAAGTGCGGCGAGCGACCAAGGCGCAACATGGCAGACTTGCCGCCGCGCGAGCCAATGGGGCCCCTCGACTACACAGCGTCTGCCGTTCGGAAAGGCTGGAGCCCGCTCCGGTTAGCCCGGCCATCAGTCCCGCTCGGGCACCACGCTGCCCCCGTCGCCGAGGCGCGGGCGCTCAGAAGGGGTGTCCTCTCCCTCCCAGATATCCCACATCGCGACCTGTACACCATCTGCCATGCGCCGCCCCGCGTCGGCGATCAGACGTCGCGACAGGATCGGCTTTGCGCCGTAGCCGCCGCGCATCGCCTGGTCGGTGCTCGGTATGTAGCCATGCGAATCGTTGGCAAGCTCGATCACGAACGTCCATGGGGCGGGTGACCAGTGCTTGATCTCCAATCCCCAGCGGGTGAATACTTCTCCCGGCAGGCCGACAAACATCAGGTCACCGAAACGCATCACCTGCACCGGCAGATCGGCGACCTCACCGTCGTGCTCCCAGGCCTCGAAGCGCTTGATGGTCGCCTGTTCGAAGTATTCGAGATCGTCGCGCTTTTTCATGGCCTCGATCTCGGCCATGAGTTCCTCATCCCTGGTGTAATAGGGGATCTGCAGGTCATCGAACCTCGCGCCACAACCTATCTCCTCCATCGGCTCGGCAACTTCGATTGCGGCGACCGCAAGTCCGGCGAAGGTGCGGCCCATCTGCAGCGCCTTTCCCTCGCCCTCCCCCGGCTGGCGGCTCTCGCGCCAAAGGCGATGATTGATGTCACCGCAGCAGCCGTTGGCGAAGAGAGTGATCGCCTGCTCGCCGTAAACGCCCGCTATGGCTCGCTCCATCTCGCCCGGCCAGTCGGCGGAGACAAAGTTCGCGCCCCCACCTCCGATGACATCCACGTGCATACCGTAGTTGACCAGCACCGCGCGAACAGTTCCGTCGGGCTCGCGGATCCCGAGCGCGAGAAGCTCGGGATCGACCGGTCCGGCGTGCCCTATAACGCCCTCCGACGAGAAGATCTCGTCACCATACCGGGTACGCCCGAGACGGTTGCTCGCGAGCATACACTCCTCCTGAACGCCGGGAAAGGCGATCGCGGCGAAGGTATCGTTCGCGGCGGCCTCGGCGGTGTCGGCGATCATGCCCGGAAGCGCGCTGAGCCAGTCTGCGGGCGGGCTCCAGCGACTTCCTGAGCTTACCGCCGGGCCGGTGTGAGTGTGCGTGGCGCAGATCAGAATCCGATCGGCGGGGATGCCGGTGCGCTCCACGATCATCTCCCGCGCGGCGTCGCCCCACTCGCGGTTGACGCTGATGAGATCGAGCGTGACGATGCATATGCGACAGTCTTCATGCTCCAGCACGAGGGCGCGACAGTGAAGGTCATCGCGCACACGGGCGCCGATACGCTCATGGAAGTACCCGGCCATGGGAATCTGTCCCTCGGGTGTGATAACGCTGCGGGCGACCCCTGCCCGGATCTGTGGAAGGCCGTCGGTGTCATAGGGTGAACCAGACATAGTACTCTGCTCCTTCGATCGGATTCTCCGGCAACAGGCGTCATTCTGCGACGATGGGCATAAGCCCGCGCCGGTAGTCGCAGTTGGATCCGAACCAGATCGTCTCAGGCGAGACAGGCCTCCTCGATCTTGCGCAGGGCCTCGGCGGTGTCCACGGCCTCCTGCTCGCCGCAGCACTCGTGTATGCCCAGACGCATGTGGTTATCGTCGGCGGCCCACGCGTTCGGCACATCGAGCGCCCACTCCCAGTCACCATCGGGCCAGACGACATCCCAGGGGAAGTGGCTCTCGCGGCCGAAAGCGCTTTGCTTGCGCAGCCAGTGCGCTCTCGGAGCGATCGCACCGTAGTTCGGTGTCATCGGTATGCCCTCGGCGCCGAGTGTGTCCACCGCGCGGGCCTTGTCGCAGGTGAGCTTCTCCTCATGGATGCGGATTAGCAGGAACCACCATGAGGGCCTTGATCTCTCCGGATACCAGCAGACGCTGAAGGCCTCGAGGTCCGCGATCTCCTCCTCCAGCTTGCTTACGAAGGCGCGGCGGCGGTCGGCGATGTCCACCATCTTGCCCAGTTGCACCCTGCCGATCACCGCGTCAAGCTCGGTCATGCGATAGTTGAGGCCGAGGAAGAGGTTGGTCTCGACCTCGGAGTTGAAGGGCTTGCCCCGATCGGCGAAGCGCTTGGCGTTCCAGTAAAGCTCCTCGTCATCGGTCACAACCATCCCGCCCTGGCCGCCCGCGACGGTGTGCTTGCCGCTCATGAGCGAGTACGCGCCGATGTGAGCGATGGAGCCGACGAACTCTCCGTCCCAGGTCGCGCCGTGGGCCTGCGCACAGTCCTCGATGACGAAGAGGTCGTGCTCGGCGGCGATGCTCATGATCTCATCCATCTCGCAGGGGATGCCCGCGATGTGCGCGCAGACGATCGCGCCGGTGCGTTCAGTGATCTTCGCGCGGACCCCGTCCGGGCTCATGTTCATGCACTCGGGAGAGGCGTCGGCGAAGACCGGGATCAGCCCCTGCGCCACGACCGGCATGATCGCCCCCTGGTCGGTGATCGGCGCGGAGATGACCTCGGTGCCCGGTTCCAGTTGCAGCGCGGCGAGCGCGGAGTGAATCGCCGCGGTGCCGGCACTGGTGCCGGTCGCCCAGGCGGTGCCGATGGCCTCGGCGAACTCTACCTCGTAGTCATCGACGTGCTCGCCGCCGTAGCGGTCGAACGCCCCGCCGGATTTCGCATCGTTCATCAGATTCGTGACCGCATCGATCTCCTGATCATCGATCTGCACGCGCGTGGGCCACGGATCAGTGCGCACGGGCGTACCTCCGTCGATCGCGAGTGTGCTCATCGTGATACCTCTCTTCTATCATGTTGGAACCGTCCTGCGATGGGGAAGTTCGCGCATCGGAGCGAGAGACCTTCCGCGGAAGGAGGCTGACGCGCGGGAAAGGGCGAAGCATCCTCTCAGCATCTGAGGAGGGAGCATCCAATGCGTGAACTGTCTCCGCGCCGACGCGTCGAGCGCGCCCTGCGCTTCGAGGACGTTGACCACGTTCCGTTCACCGTTTACGAGTGCATGATCCCGCAGTGTGAGGCGGAGAGGGCCATGCGCAATGAGGGCCTGTGCATCTGCCAGAGACCGCCATCGGTCTTCAGCTCGCGCACCCCGGGCATAACGCGAGAGTCACAAACGTTCGTGGAGAATGGACGGACGCGCACGCGCACTGTCATTCACACGCCCGCGGGCGATCTCACCGAGGTGCATGAGCCGGCGGGCTTCACAAGCTGGCACGTGGAGAAGCCCTTCAAAGGCCCGGAGGACTACGCGCCGTTGATCGCCCTGACCGACGCGGAGGGGTACTATCCGAACTACGACGCGTGGATCCGCAAGGACCGGGAGATGGGCGGGGATGCGATCATGCGTGGGGGGATCGGGTACTCGCCGATGCAGCATATCATCCATCGCGTGATGGGAGTCGAGGTCTTCGCCATCGAGTGGATGGAGCGTCGCGACGAGGTGCTGCGGCTCTACGAT
>PXBW01000339.1 GCA_003566775.1 candidate division WS1 bacterium | reverse complement strand
GCTACCGCGGCCACACTGCGCGAGCGTGTGTTCAAGGTTGGCGCGCTTGTCGGCGAGACCAGTCGCCGATTCTGGATACGCTTCTCCTCAAGCTGGCCCAATCGCCTGCTGCTGGAGCAGATAATCTGCGACCTGCGCGCTAACCCACCACCGGCTTGAACACGGATCTCGCCTCACTTCGCCCTACCAAACGGCCGAAAACCCCCGGCCCGCGGCGCTGAACGTCTCGACGGCGAGAATCGCGCTCTGAACCCTCCCGAAATCGCTCCGCGCCGGGCACAATCACGCCCCCACTCGCCGAAACTGTCTATCTCAACTGCGTTCCGAGAGATGTCGAGCCAAACCGCTCCACCGCACACCTCAAAAACCCACGCAGCAAGGGGACATGAATAATTCGGGTTAGCGAGCCATATATCGCAGAAGCCTGAAGTCCTGCAACAGCGCAAGGGCATTGTCTACCTGACCGAATGGCTGGACGAGGAAGATACCACAAACTCCTGATCTGTCTCTCCTTTTTGAGTGAAACCTCCGCCGGGTAGATGGGCGGGGGTTTCGCTCTGGATACCCTTCACCCTGCGCTCATCAGCCGCGTGTCCGGGATTCTTCGGAAAGATCTCGCAGCCAAAGCGATTGGATTGATATTGCCGGAGGATAGCCCCGGTGTGATGCAGCCAATGCCCGATGGAGTGCAGGCAGAGAGACGACGAGGGAATCCGCATCAGCAGTGTGTCGCGCAGTTGCCTTTCCTTGTGACTGCGTACCTCGGGGGCTGAGGACCTGTTCGTCGGGGGTCGTCGGCCGCCCGGAGTGGGAAATCATCTCAGTTCTGGTGTTGATCTGTGTTCCCTCGCATCTATCGATCGCTTTACTGAATACGTTGGGCCCGACTTTCGTCACTTGCGGGTGCTGGGCCGGACGGGACCGATCTTGCGTGCGTTCCGAGGATTCACACAGAGGAATTCGGGAGCCCGGCAGGTTAACTCTGCGGGCCTGGGCGGCTAATCCTGAGCGCGACACTCTACTATGAGGATTGGTATGATTTACATGAGTTCTCTGATCGCAACCTTCCCATAACCGGGGCTTATCGGAACTTCGATGTGCTCAAAATGGCAGGTTTAGCCGCAGTTTGTCGACAGAAGCGGAGGTCGGCGCCGCGTAACTGCATATGCGGTGTTATGTGGAGTGTTCTGACGGCCCGCAGCGGCGCTTGTGGGAGAGGCTTGCAGGTCATCAGGGCCGATACCGGCGTCAGGTTCGTGGGCCTGAGATTCCGATACGTAATAGTGTAGTTCAGTTTGCCTCGCGCGCCCGCAGATAAGCAGCCTGCGATTCACGGGGCCTGAGTCCGCCCACCGAACGCTATCCGAGGCACCCGGCAGCAGTCTCAATGGGAATTTATCCTGCTGGTGGACTGACCCACCAGCCGGGATTCATTAATCGGGTGCTGGGGCCTTTCAACAGTCCGAAGACGGAGCTTGAAGGGCAACCGATCATCGTCCAGAGATCGGCTTGTAGGATAGTCGAGTTTGGTCTTGAAGAGATGGCGAGTGATCTTCGACCCGACCTCGCTTACAGAATGCTATCTGAGGCACCCGGCGGCAGTCTCAGGAGGAATTGATCCTGCTGCTGGACCCGACCCACCACCCGGGATTCATTAATCGGGTGCTGGGCCTTTCAACAGTCCGAAGACGGAGCCTGAAGGGCAACGTGTCATCGTCCAGAGATCGGGTTAGAGGATAGTCGAGTTTGGTCTTTGAAGAGATGACGCGCGATTCCCCGGTCTGACTCCGCCCACAGAACGATAGCTGATGCGACCGAAACTATTTTCTATCCGGTTTCTGTTCGTCGGGTCGCAGCTTCGCTCTGCGCTTCCTTAGACGACACCTTGCGATATCGCCCTTTTACTTAGCTCAGCCTTCGTCGTCTTCTGGCTGGGTAGATGACTCGCAACTCTTGACTTTCAAACATGCCCGGCACACGAGTATGCCGCCTTACCGCGCTCTGAAGATGTGAAGCGTCAATATGCAGATAGATCGATGTGCTCGCCAGGTCCGCATGCCCGAGCAATTCCTGAATCGACATTGCGGAGAGTGTGTGCAACGCAAGTTATCAAAACACCGATTTGGCAGGTGCCTACCTAATCTACAGGGTTATAACCATACTCGTAGCGGAGGTTGTGGTGTCGTTCTGCCTTTCGGACAGCAATGGTTGTCTTTCGGCAATCGCGGGTTTCGCCAGAGGGGGAAGAGTTCTTCATCCGACATTCTGTACACGAGGATACAGCGAGCGGCGCCTTGCCAGCAAAAGTAGTCCGAGCCTCAAAGGTGCAGTGGAAACAGCACGAAGCCGTCGGCGGCATCAGACGCTCGGGATCAGGACCCCGGTGCCGCCATCGTCAACGATCTCGGTGCCAAGAGGCCGTGACAGCTGGGAGAAGCGGGCGATGATGCGGGCGGCTTCCTCGTCATGAAGGAGTTGCGGAAGCTCGGCTGGGGAGTGTTTGAGGGAGGTGTTCGTCCTGCCGCCTCCCACTGCGATCGGGTGAAATCGGATCTGCTCGAGATCTCCGTTGCGAAAGTGGCTTTGGGCGACAATACCCTCCCACGCCTTGCCGCCGGTCCTTGCGATCCAGTGGTCCGGCTTGAGTGTGTGGAAAATGAAGTTCCCCAAGCCGTAGAAGATTGGCTTGCTCCGGTAAACCTCAGCACCCTGCAGCAGAGGCACGCCATGGCAGATGACCGCGTTGGCTCCGGCGTCCACGCATTCGCGCGAAAAGTCCCTAACCCACGGCAAGGTCTCCTCGAGGTCTTCCTCCCAGTGATGATTGTGCATATATACTGAGACGAAGCCAGCCTCGTCGGCTGACTCGGCGATCAGCCTGAGCACGCGGGACTCGTCATCCGGATCGATTCGGCGCCCACCGTTGCCGTGCTTGACTATCAGCCTGTGCACGCCCGGGCGGGCCGGGCGGTGCTGCGCGGGATCGAGCGCGTAGACGTAGTCCGGTTGGGGCCCGCAGTCGAAGGCGATCAGGGCGCCCTTGGTCTCTGCGATATCGGCCAGCCCCGGGCGAGCGCCGTCGGTGAAGTCTTCGCCGATGCCCGCATGGAGGAAGCTGCGCTTCTCTACCTCCTCAAGCGTCGACAGTATTCCGGCGGGCCCAAGGTCGAATGCGTGATTGTTGGCAAGCGAGAGCATATTGAAGCCGTATTCGCGCAGAACATCAAGCACGTAGGGCTGACTGATGGTGACCCATGCGTCCTTGGTGGGCCAGCCACCGTGTCGGCCCTCGATGGCGCCCTCGAAATTGGTGAAGGCGAGGTCGGCGTCGCGGATGAGGGACATGACCTCGTGACCGTGGGTATGAAGATACGGTCGCATATCCCGCTTGATGAGCGCCTGTCCGACAGCGGTGAAGTTCAGCTCCGACATCGTCATTTGAAGCGACCCCTTCGTGTAAGAGCGGTGGTGATCCCGACGAGCGCTGCGGGCCGAGCGATGCCCACAACGACTATGTCAGGCTCTCAGGCCTGGCTCGAATAGGTTCTGCAACTCCTCCCGGTGCACCCCGTCTGTGCCTTTCATGGGGAGGGATCCCGACGAGTATACCGCCGCCCAGCAATTCGGATCTCCTCGACGTGCGGACGGCTGAGGTCTTCCTAGATGGACCTGAGCAAGCGCGGTCACAAAGTACACCACCACATGCGCCAGCAACGCACGTTACCGCTCACCGCACCGCCGTCCCCTTCAACACCTCGCCCATCCTATCTCGGGGGGAAGCCTTCGGAATCACTCCCCCACTGATGTGGCCGCTGAGACGCACTCCCTTCTGTAACGTAGCGGATGTTCGCTGTATCTACTGCTCACCTCCGAGGTCAGAATCATCGACGCCATAATCCATTTCGCGCCAAATAGCAATGTTAGGGTCAGAACCAGAGTTGATACCTGTCGCCGAAGAACTCTCCACCGAGAGATGCGATGAGGCTCCAGACTAGACCGGCGGCGAAATAATGCCCTACCGCTATGCCGATGAATGCTGGCACAAGGGCGCGGAAACCACCCATTCCCAGTGTATTGAGCACCAAAATCTTGATGATCGAAACCAGCAGCAACATGCCCCAGCCAGTATACCCCCCACCGGTCAGCGCGAGAATCAAACCGAGAGGATGCAGTGGAAAGCGAAGGAATGCACGGCGAAGACCAGCCAATCCGAGCACCATGATCAAGCCGACTAACGTGAAGAGTGTTTCGGTTCTTCTCGGCAGTGCGTGACTCTCGGTCCACCGTGCCGCGTTTTCGTACGATTGCCGCATGAGGGTAACGCGGAAACCTCCCTCCGTGGTGCCGCCCTCCAGAATGTTCGCGCCGAACTCATAGAATGCGTCGAGATGCATCGTCCAACTCGCAAGCGTACCGAAGATCACCGCGACGATCAGCAGCGTCACAATGCTGCGTCGGCCAATACCGGCATCATCGGCGATCTTGAGTGACTCGGTCGGGTAAGCCATGAGTTGTCCCATATAGCCCCGTGTCATGTAATACATCGAAGACATCAGCGTTAGAGACCTCATATCTCCGCCTGGCGCGAATGGCTCCGTCCCGAAAAGATTCAATAGCAAATCCTGCTCGCCAGCGAGAGGTCGCCCCCACATTCTCGGATATCCGGATTCCGCCCGCAGCCGAGAGTAGCCGACAGCGTATATGACTACGAGCAAGAAGTAAGGGACCCATAGGACCGGGCTCATACCCGCGGCTGTGAGGAAGACCGCAATTGCAAGCGAGCAGGATATGATGCTGGCCGGGAGCACCCACTGCTTGGCCGGGCGTTCGCGCAGGCGGGCAAAGACGTCGACGATACGGTGACGCGCACGGTACACGAGTAGTCCGAAAAGCGCGATGTACGCGCCCGCCGCTTGCTCGTTCTCGTACGGAAGCCGACCGTCGTCTACACCAACGAGAGCGGCGCCAAGGGAGATGCCCTTCATGTACAGAAAATAGAACGCCACGGTGGACAGGGCAATCTCCGTGGGCATCAGGTAACCGAAGCCAAGTATCTCCGGGCGATACGACCAACGCATCGGCCTCAGCGCAGATAGTGGATGCTCACTCAACAGCGGGTCAAGCGATACATCAGTACCGGGCGCCGTAAGACCCGGGTTGTACGCGTTGAGAATGTTCAGCAGGTTGAATGCACATGCGAGGGCGAAGCCGATCCAGAAGCCACGATCCCGCCAAATGTCGAGACCCGACGAGTGCTCCCCCGTAAGACGTAAAGGCAGTTCCGCGAGTGGATAGGTCAGATGCTCAGAGTGCTCCCATTCGGGGTGAAAGAGCACAGCAAGGCCGATCATAAGCCCGAAGAAGGCGGTGAAGAAGAGCAACCACAGTGATAAAGGCCCCACCCACGCCTCCCAAGGGGCTCGGGCATTATCAGCACCTTCAAAGTACGACTGAATGACGGCCTGATCGGTCGGCCCCATCCATCCTGGAATCATATTCCACAGCTCGGCGAGGTTGTTCTCTGGCCCTGCAAAGTATCGGACCGTAGTCAGGGAGTGCAGGAAGAAGCGCATTGCACCGCCGGAGGTAAGTGCAACGGCGAGCATCAGGAAGCAGTACACCGCTATGATCTCACGACGCTCAAGCCCCAACCTCTTCGCAAGCGGATAAATCGCCAGAAGCACAAGCAGCGCTGCCAGCGCCGGAATCGGGGGCACTGCCATCGCTACCTGCGCCCCTATGCTTATCAGCGCGGCCTGGCGCACCCATAGGTTCGCGAGCACCAACAGGACAAGTCCCGCAATCAGAACACTCCCTATGTTAATCGGCTTTGCTCTAAGTGCAACTTCTCGTTCCGCATCTATCTCGACAGCCATGGCACCACACCCGTCATTACTCATCAACCTATTGCGTGCTTCGCCCAACCCTCTATGGGGTCTGGAGGATCATCTCGGATCGTTCGGGCCGATGATGACCTCACTGACCCAGAACTCGTCACCTTCGCTCACTTCGCTCCGGGCGGTCTGCCACTGGCCCTCAAAGGCGAAGCGCTGCGCGATAGTTACGTCAGGCCACTGCTCACGGATCGCCCTCGCGTCAAGATGAAGAGTATGCCACTGGCCATCATCGATGAGCACCTGCACATCCTCGCGTCCGCCGGGTAACGGCATGGCTGCTTCGGTCCCGGCCAGCCAGACGCGACGCGTCCCTTCATGATTCGGGAAGGCTTCCACGTAAGCCCCTACCGGCGCACCCTCGCTGATCCGGTAGTGTACGGTGATGAGCGAATCGCGGTCTATGTCCCAGTTGCGCGGGTTCGTGCGCAAGGGCATCCAGCGATTGTCCTCTGGTGCTCTAACATGCATCGCATGCAGTCCGTTGATTTCCCCCCTCCTCCATTCCGTGTCCCCGGGGCGGTAGGCCTGCCAGCGCCACCACGCCTCCGTATCCTCCGGCCCGAAGGTGCTGTGAATGAGCGGCTCATCCGCGCCCCGCGGGCGCTCTACTACTACTGAACCCGCTGCCCGGACTACCTCACCGTCCGTACATTCAACACGAACCCTGAGCCCCCACTCGCCCTCCTCGAAGCTGTGCCGCACCTCCGCGCCCTCCAGCACCGTACCATCGGTCAGGTGCCAGCGGACCGTCGCATCGGCCGGCAGAGTGGGCATGATCGCGCGCAGCGTGACTATCTCTCCCGGCTCGGCAGGATAGGGATTCGCGACCACTACAGGCGGCACAAGATTCTCTGCGCCTGCCTCTACCACGCCGATGTCGGGGGCATGACCGGTCCATGGCAGACTCACCGGATCGCCCTGACCCCACTGCAGCGCACGGTCGAGTTCAAGCACATTCTCATCGTAGTCGGCGCTGATAATACGGGCAACATTGTCCGCAGTGCCGACCGCAATCAGATCACCGCGCTCGCCAGGCAGGCCGTAGCCATCGTAGAACCACTGAGCGTCCTCAACCACCAACCGCTGGCCCTCACCGTCGGCCGTTGCTTGCGTGAAGAACGCCCCCGCATCGATCAGCGGGCTGCCTGCGGCGGGCAGATGCTCCCACGCGTCGGCGTTGGTGAATCCGGGCGCTCCAGCAACTGTGCCGCGAACGATCTCGCCATCAGCCAGGTCCGCAGCAGCATGAAGCTCACCCTCGAGTTCAATGCTTCCCTCAACCAAGTTGTTGATGAACTGAATGTCTTCCGCGGTGTTGCCCTCGTGGATGATTATCTGCCGCTCGGAGCCGAAGGGCTCGTTTTCGCTGAATACGTTGTTCGCAAAGATCGAGTCTTGGATGTTGTCGTGATTCCTAACCGTAACCGCATCCGCGCTGTTACCATGGAACACGTTGTTGTACACCCGCACCCGGCCGAAGTCGAGGGTGTCGCGGTAGGGTGCGATCGAGAAGAGGCGCGTGCCCCAGTTGTCGTAGACGCGGCTTCCGCGGAAGATCGAGTTCGTGGCGAAGTACCCAAAGCGAGAATCCGCGGAGCGCCCTCCGTCAAAGCCCCGTACGATGATGTTGTCCTCAAAGAGCAGGTAGTCAACGCTGTCGATCAGCAACGTGCGCCCGGTCAACCCTCCGAAGACACAGGCGCGGATGACCACATCGCTCACACTGCGATCAGGCAGGAACAGCAGCAGCGCATGGGCACTGCCCGAGATCTCACAGCCCTCGAAGATCAGGCGCTCGGAGTCACTGATGTACACCATGTTACCGGCCATCCCGCCCAGCATCGTGCAGTCGGTGAAGCGCACGTCGGCGCAGTCGATCATGCGTATCCCGCTGCCTCGCTCACACTCATCCATGTGTAGGTCGGTTAGTTCGAGTGACGTCGCTCGCTCCCCGTAGATCCATCTTCCTTCGGGGGTGGCGGGGCGGAACGCGAGCCCTTCAAGCTGCACATGCTCCGCGTCTTCAAGCACCACGGCGTAGCCGGACTCGGGCCCGGTCAGCACGGCATGATGGCGCTCGGCAGCACGGAAGGTTACCGGTGCGCCTTCCGCTCCGGAAGACGGCCGAAGTACACCGGGATACTCTCCGGAAGCTAGCACAACCGTGTCACCGGGACCCGCTTGGGCCGCGGCATGCTCCAGCGTCGCCCACGGCTGATCCTCCGAACCGGTTGCGGTATCATCCCCCACGGGAGACAGATAGTATGTCGCAGCCGACGCAGACGATACCATGAAGGTGACCAAGCAAAGTGCCAGCACTGGGATAATGCTCCATTCGCTGCTATGTTTCATCGTGATCCTCTCATTCTCGAGACTGTGATCTAATGCGTCAGAGAAATTCTGAGACTGCGTCACGGCGCAGGTCCGATGATTACCTCGTCAAGGAAGTACTCGTGCCCTGACTTCACCAACTCTACGTTGGAGGCACGGACATTCACCAGCTTACCCATCTTAAGATCGTCGCCGTACTCTGCGCGCAACAGTTCAGCGGCATCGAAGCGAAGCTCGTGCCACTCTCCGTCGTCGATCAGCGGGGTGTCCAGCACGACGTTCGCACGCGCACTCTCGGTCTGCGCCACCCGAACCCCCCGAGATCCTTCCGAGGTGGCCCAGCCAAAGAGCGACACTATCAGCGGCGTGCCCGGCGCGATGCGGTAGCGAATCATCACATGAGGATATCTGTCGAGATCCCAGTGTTGCGGCTGGGTCTGCGCGCCTAGCTGGTAGCCATCCTCGCGCGCGAAGACACGCAACATGCCGTCGTCAGTCGGCCCCTCAGATACGAACTCGTGCGCCTGGGGCATCGGGCGGTAGCACATCCAGCGCCACCAGGCATCCTCATCGATCTCGCCCCATGTACTGCGCATCAGCGGCGTGTCCGGCGGGCGCTCCTCCTCCACGACAATGAAGGTGGCGCCCCAGTGCGTGCCGCCCTCCTCATCCATCACTGCCACCCGGACCGGGTAGTCGTACTCGTCCGTATACGAATGCGTGATCTCGAAGCCCTCGCCAACCTCGCCATCGCCAAACAGCCAGCGCACCTCAGCAGGCTCGATGCCACCGTGTAGGATCGTGCGCAGCGTCACCGGCTCTCCCGGCGCCACACGCGCGGGTTCGGCAAGCACCTGCACGGTTGGCCTGCCATCCGGTCCGCTCTCGTACGTGCCTATGTCAGGCGCCTCCCCGCTGAATGGCAGGCTCACCGGCGCCTCGTCCTCCCAGCGAAGCTCTCGGTCGAGGTGCAATACGCCGGCCTCGTGGTCGATGCGCACGATACGTGCGCGCAGTCGCTCCGAGCCCACCACGATTTCATCCCCGCGCTCACCCTCGATGCCGAACCCGTCGTAGAACCAACGACTGTCTTCTACGCTCAACTCCGTCCCGATTCCCGCACCTGCCGCCTGCGTGAAGATACGCCCTGCATCGATCAGAGGACTACCCGGAGCCGGGCGGTGGTCAT
>PXBW01000022.1 GCA_003566775.1 candidate division WS1 bacterium | reverse complement strand
TGTTGCCAGTTCTTGTCTCGTATAGCTTCATTACCTCTGGTGTGCGTCGTTGATCCTTCGGCCAGGGCCGTACCCATGATCAGCCCCGCGATCACAACTGCCGTCAGCCAGCGATTCATCCTCATAGCGAACTACTCCCCATCCTTCGCCGTGATACTTCGAGAAGCATTATACTCAGGGGGAGAAGATTGTCAAGCATTTGAGAAGATAATTCATGTAACAATCGCTTCGGTCGCGGCCGGGCGTTTGGATACACATTTCGGGTCGGTGCGGTACCGGGGTGTTGTGCGTAGAAGCGAAGGTTGCTTCATTGCTCAACACCGATAAGGGTCTCACGAAGCAGAGGAAGGTATTGGCCGGAGAAGTCCGTGACCACGCCGAGGGCCTCGATCTGGTCCGCTTCGGCGGGAACGATGGTCGTCAGTATCACATGGGCCATCATCTGATCGCGGCTGGTGAGGCGCCTTGATGAGTAGTCCACGAGGGAGCTTAGTGCCGTTCGGCGGTAGCCGTCCGCCGTCACGTAGAGGTAGAGTTGCACGATTCTGTGGTCCTCGCGGACGGCGGTGATGAGATTCGCCGGAACCGCCACGCCGCCGGAACTGAGCGGGATCTCAGCGGTGCTGAGCCGGTCGAGCGCCCATCCGGCAAGGGTCAGGCACCTTTCCGGGGTATGGCGGAGTGCCTCCGGGCGATCGATGTAGATGACCATGGCGGTGACCTCGCGCCCGTCATCGGTGCTGTAGAGGCGCTCGAAGTAGGAAGCCCGCCCCTCGTGGAGGATGATGTCGAGCATCTCCTGGCTGACCTCAACGTCGACCCCGTTCCACTCGCCAATCTGGTCGGGAAGTCGCTCGTAACGGGGCTCGGCGACCTCAGGGGTCCACCGGGCGAAGTAGGTGTCGATGCCGATGAGCAGGCCGAGAAACGCGGCTACGGCTACGAAGCGTCGGTCCATTCCTGACATATCAGACTCCACAGGCCGAGCAGTGAGAGCACGGAGAAGATGAATACGACGACGCCAACCATGAAGTGCCCGGCACCGGCGGAGAACAGGTCGCCGAACACGGAAGGCAGCAGGAAAGTCATCTGGATGCGCAGGACATTGGCGAAGAGCGCGATCGGGATGGCGGAGAGGCCGTAGAGCACCCGGCGTGCGTTCGAGCATTCGGACATGTAAGCAATCAGAGTGGAGCAGGCGAACAGCACCAGTACGTAGGAAAGCCCGCTGCAGGGCGCGTCGATCATGGTGCGAAAGCCATCCACGATCAGTTCAGTGCCGTCGATCCGCGTATCCAGCCCCAGCGCGCGTGGAAGGATGCCCGCGATGACCGTTGCGAGGCGGCGCAGCGGCACGGACAGGTTATCCAGCACCGTGGGCGCAGGAGAGAGGAAGCCGAGATAGGCTATCGGGAAGGCGAGCCTTCTGCCCAGTTCGAGGCCGCCCATCGAGGTAACCACACCCCATACGACCACGACGAGTGAGACGGTGAGCAGGCTGGTGAAACGGCCCCAGAGGCCGGCGGTGAACAGTAGCAGCCCGAGGGCAAGCGCGAGGGCGCCCCAGTGGGTGCGCGTGGGTCTGAGGCCCTGAAGCTGATCGCGCTGCGACCACACGAGATAGGCTGAGACCAGTGGCGCGAACAGCCCCCCGCCCGTATCAACATGCATCAGCGACAGGTTCGCCACCCACTGCATGCTTCGCCAGTAGGCGCCGATCACACCGATGGCGAGCAGCGCCATGTAGATGTAAAGGCGATCGTGCCGGGTTTCGCGATCATCGCACTCCGCAGCGATGGGAGTCTCCTGCTCTATCATGGATTCACCCCACTACTCCCCGGGCCCATCCGAGTTGAGATCGTCATCGACGCGCTCCCACAGCAGTGCGGGAAGATCGGGCCGCTCGACCCACTCGAACCCGGGGAACATATCGCGTGCCAGGCCGGGTCTGACGCGCATGTAAACCGCATCGACGCGCAGTCCCATCTCCTCCATGGCCTCCAACTGCCTCACGCCCTCCGGCACGAGCAGGGTCCGCTTGTTCGCGTACCAGGTGACGGCGAAGGGAACATCGGTCATTATCACACTGTAGGGATCATCGCCGAGCCGTTCTGTAGCCCTGACAATGGGATTGGGTCGGGCCGGGGGTCTCACAAACAGGTAGTCGGCCATCGGATAGGTCGCGACCAGCGCGAGAAGCACCAGAGCGAATGACACCACCCGACCGGTGCCGCGACCCGGGCCGTCGAGGCCGATCCAGTTACGCACACGCCTGCCCAGAAGCGCCCCCGGCCGCGAGGACTTCCCGGCCGAAGGCCTGTCGAGATCGGACACGATCTCAACGAACGCGAAGACCGCGAGCATCGTGACGGCGGGCACGAAGCAGATCAGCACGGCAACATGATCGGTGTACATGGTGAGAGCAAATCCGGTTAGTGCGAGGGCGAGCAGGACCGTCCAGTATATGAGGGGGAAGCGGCCTCTCACCGTTGCGATGACCGCACCGACAAGGAAGAATGCGGTTATGAACGGATTACCCAGCATGGCGATCCGACTGTAGAGCGGGCGCAGGCGCTCCCGCACTTTCAGGTACATCATGCCGGGATGCCGGGCCGCGACTACCCAGGGGTGCTCCGGTTCCGGCGTCGCCCTGCGCGCGATCGAATCCCCCTGATAGGCCGTGGTGTCGCTCAGCAGCATGTAGGATTCAGCGGAGACTACCGGCCGCTGTAGCAGCATGACGTTGCGGGCGATCCAGGGAGCGGCGAGAGCCACCACCGGGATGACCGTCCAGAGCAGACGCCTCCAGAACCGGCGCCGATCCGCGACGAGCCAGAACACCACCAGGGCTGGAACGAGCACAAGCATCTCGTGGCGGGTCAGCCATGCCATGCCCGCGAGCACAGCGGCGCCGACGGTCCACCACTGAGACCTCGGACGATCGGCGTGCTGCCACAGCAGCAGGATGGAGAAGAGGCCCGTGACTATGAGGGCGAGGAAGGCGGACTCGTCACCGGTGACGCCCTGTTCGATGAAGGGCACGGTAAACAGCAGTATGATGACGCTGCCCACGGCCACCTTCTCTCCGAAGCAACGTATAGAGACGAGGGCGACGAGGGTGAGTGTGAGCAGATTAAGGACGGTTGAGGTGAGGGCAACGACGTTGTCCTGCGCGCCGAGAAGGCGCATCGGCAGCGAGAGAGCAAGCGGATAGAGAGGTGCTGAGAACAACACTCTACCGGCCTGATCGCCCGCAAGGCCGACACCCAGAGGCCGCAGCACATCCGTGGTGAGACCTCTTCCCTCTGCGACATTGCGGGCGATCTCGGCCTGGGTGAGCGCGGAGGTGGCGCTCAGGAACTGAAACTTTGAAACGAACACAACAAGTACCATCGCGAGTACGAAAGCGACCAGAGCGGCGTAGCCGAGCAGCCGTTGTATGGACGCGATTCTGTTGGGCTGAGGTGGAGGCATTACCGTGTTCCCTTCGCGCGCCGATCATTCAGTCTGTGGTCCCGGCGGTTGCAAGGTCTTACACGAAGCTTATCTTCGATGCCGATTGCGGCGCTCACAGTATAGCGAAGACAAAGATGGTTGACAAACACCGCAGTCGGGGGGTGAACATTATCGGTTTCGGGGTGTGCAGAGACGTCCTGATGTGGCGGCAGCAGGCGCGCCTCAGAGAGCACTTTGGATGGATCTCCCAGATCGCTGCGGTGCTTTCTACCTGTACCGTGATGCATGTCCCCATGCGTGGGGCCGAGGACTGCATTATCCGTACCGATCGAGCTATTGTCGGTGACGGCGCAGGACGCGATCCGGGGCCAGGCGGATGGGCTATTGCCCGCCTGCCTTCGTCGCGAGTTCGCGCGCGAACTCTTCGATCCGCCCCCGGTAGTTCTCCTCGTCATCGCTCTTCACGTGCTTCTCCAGCAGGGTCAGTGTGGCGAGTGGCTCGACCCCGCAACACTCCGCCAGGGCTTTGAAGGCGCCCCTGTCGCCCGAACCGCCCATAGTTGCCACGAACGCCGCCCGGTCTATCTGCTGCGCGAACTGTTCGCAGAAGGTCCGCGGCGCCGGTGCACAGGTCCAGGCCCACACCGGCGTGCCGATGACCACGAGGTCGAACGAGCCGACCTCCGCTTCGACAGGCCCGATCTCCGTGGGGCGCCGGAGCATCGCGTCTTTGCCACCTGCGAGGTAGCCGCGCGCGCCGCTTCTATCGGTCCTGTCCTCGATCTCCTCCACCTGAACCTCAATACTGTCATCGAGTGACCTGAGGACATCCGCCACCGCGCTGCAGGTCTTCCTCGTCACACCTGTGCGAGAGTAGTATGCGATCAGCACGCGCATCGTCTCTACCTCCTTCGGGGGATCTCCGGGCATCCTGCGATCAAGCATTCGGCGAGCGGTTCAGCCTCACCTGCGCGGGGCACGAGGAATCACGCGGGCGACAGGGGAATAGCTGCGCAGTGTCAGAACAGATCGACCGGGAGCCTCAGATGACCTCCTCATTCCCTGAAAGAGACCTTATCATCGTGCGGGACCTTGCGAGGCAGGTGATGGAGCTTGCGCAGAGCGAGGAGTACGAGCGCCGCCGCCGGAGATGGCGCGATGTGAACGAGCTTCGCCGGCCCGACCGGGCACCGGTGTGGTGTCGCATAGCGCTGGCGTGGCGGGAGATACTTCCCGATGACGAGTTGCAGTGCGAAGATTCAGCCTGCCGGAATGTGGAGCGCTCCCTGCGTCGCGATCTTTACAAGGCCTCCATCGGTGATGACGAGATACGTGAACCGTGGTGGGGTGTTCGGGCGGCGATTCGCCCGGAAGAGCCACCTGCCTGGGGGATGCAGACGAGAGATTCGGTCGGGTCCACGGAGATGGGCGGATTCAAATACCATCACCCCATCGAGGAGCCTGAGGATTACGACAGGCTGCGGGTGCCGCGTTTCTACCATGATGCAGAGGCGACCGCCCGCTCGGCAGCGCAGATGCGGGAGATACTCGGCGATGCGATGCCGGTGCGCGTTACCGGCTACCCTCCGCTTGTGCCGCAGCTGCAGAACTACCTTGAGGCTCTGCGGGGCATGGGGCCGATGATGGAGGACCTCGCCTTCCGCCCCGAGATGGTCCATCGCGCGATGGCCAAGCTGACCGAGGGCGTGCTGAACGGCATGCGCGCGGTGGAGGAGACGGGGCTGCTAACTCCGAACCATCATGAGCCGATGTTCTGCTCGGATCCGGTGAACGATCCTCCCGAAGATGGTCCCGCGCGGCTGCACAATCTCTGGGTGGCCGCGAACTCGCAGGAGTTCGACACCGTAGGCCCGGCGATGCACGAGGAGTTCCTGCTCAGCTATCAGAAAGTGCTTTTTCAGAGCTTCGGACGGGTGCAGTACGGCTGCTGCGAGAGCCTCTCAAACAAGACCGAGATCGTGCTGGGCATCCCGAATCTACGCATCTTCGTCTGCAGCTTCTGGAGCGATCTGGAGGAGGTCATCGAGGCCTGCGGGACGGACTACTGCATCATGTGGAGGCAGAGCGCAGCGCAGGTGACGCTGCCGGACACATTGGACGAGCATCGGGAGCATCTGGAGTGGGGCCTATCGCGGCTGCACGGTCATCCGTATCAGATCGTGCTGCGGGAGCTTGAGACGCTGCGGGGTCGCTCCGATCGCCTGCGCAACTGGGCGAGGCTCGCGATCGAGATGTCGGAGAAGTGGGCGTGACGGAGCAACCCGATAAAGCATGTTGCCAGAAGAAGACGTAAGGGATTCGTGTTTACCGGCGGGAACATTGGGGGCGGTCTGGAGCGTCTAAGCCGCCGATGGCTATCGCGACAAGACCTGCGAGATATGTGAAGGTGAGAAAGTGACCTCAGCACGGAATCTTCTGATGGCGGGATGTCTCTGCGCTCTACTGGTAGCGACCGGATGCGGCGGAGGCGGCGACTCGGGAGCACATGGAAACGATGATCCCTCGGACAGCTATCTGCCACTGGCGCTGGGGAACTCATGGGAATACGTTATGAAGCTTCATCCGGATATGGAACCCATTGTGGTGCCACAGACCGAAGATTTCCAGCAGTTCATCTGGCGGGAGACAGTCACCGCGGTGGAGAGCAGGCCGGAGTGGGAGGTCGATTACTTCCTTATCCACGCCTATCGTGAGGCGACCGATGACTACAGGGATTACGAGGAGTACCAGCTTCGGCGCAGCACTGAGGAAGAGATATCCGCGCGAATGCTCTTCGTTGATGACGATGAAGAGTTCTACTACCACGATGTGACGCAGTTGACACTGCCTCCGGTCGAAGGGGACACCTGGCCCGACGCCGCACTGGGGGCAACCTTCACAACGGCTGCGGTGGGTGAGCAGATTACGGTGCCGGCGGGGACGTTTCGATGCGTCCGTGTGGAGATGAGCTATGATGGGCCGGAAGAGGCGGATCCCGCTGATGCTTTTGTGGTGAAGACCTGGTACGCGCGCGGGGTGGGAATCGTCAGGGATGAGACCTGGGAGGGCGACGAGCTTACCTCAATGATTGAGCTTGTCGAGTATGAGGTGCAGTAGGGTTCGGTCAGTGACACAGGGGCTTGAGCAGGTCTTCGAGGCCCTCGGGATGAAGCGGTGGCAGGTCAGAGCGGTCGTCAAGATCGCGCCAGACGGCGGCGAAGGCCCCCGCGCGTGCCTCGCAGCCGCGGAGCATCGGTCTTGAGTATAGGCGGTCGTCGCGGAAGCGGGCATGGTACGCGAACACGATCTCATGTGCCGTGACGCCCTCGCAACTGAAGATATTCTCGATTACCTCGAGCAGACGGAGGTCACGCATCTCGACGCCAAGTTCCTCGCGAATCTCGCGTATCACGGCCTCCCGGCTGGTCTCGCCAAAGCTCAGCGCGCCTCCCACCGGACGGTGGTAGGTTTCCTGTTTGATGGAATCGTAGCCCTCTCCTACAAGCACCCGTCCGTTGTGCACGAAGGCGCAGATCGCGATGGGGCGTATTACGCTGCGGTCAACCACGGGCGCCTCCTCCTGCGACCTGCTATCGCCACTCTATCGCGCGCAGCACCATTTCGCGCTCGTTGTCCCAACTGAGGCGCTCGCAGGCCTCGGCCGGTGGTAGCCAGCGAGCATCGGAGAAGGTGTGTTCAAGCTCGACGCGGCCCTCGCCCGCGTCCATTTCAAAGAAGAATACGAACTTGCTCACACAGCCGGGACCTTCAGGGTTGAGATAGTAGTAGTGGGTCGATCCGAGGTAGCGCCCCGCCTGCAGATGGAGACCGATCTCCTCCCACACCTCTCGCTCCGCGCCTTGCGCGGCACTCTCCCCCTCCAGGAGCTTGCCCTTGGGCAGCCGCCACTCTGCTGTCTCGGCGTGACGAAGCACCAGTACGCGAGTGCCGTAGCGATCTCTACGGACCACGACACCTCCTGCGGATAGAAGCTGCTGCGCGATCTTCACGGCTCCGGCACCGCGTCGAGTAGGCTCTCGATTACCTGATCTCCGGTGATCTCCTCGGCCTCGGCGGCGAAACTGGTGATGATCCGGTGGCGCAACGCGGGCCGCGCCATAGCCTGCACGTCCTCGATCGAGGGCACCGGCCTGCCGTAGAGCAGCGCCCGGGTCTTGGCGGTGAGCACCAGCGTCTGCGAGGCCCGCGGCCCCGCGCCCCATGCCACCCAGCGCCTGACGAACTCGGGCGCGAGCGGGTCGTCGGGGCGGCTGGACCGAGCCAGCCTGACGGCGTAGTCGAGCACATGATCCGCCACCGGCACCTCTCGGATCGCGTGTTGCAGGCGCAGAATCTGCTCCGCGCTCACCACCGGCTGCACCTCAGGCGCGTAGGCCGAGGTCGTCTCCTCCACGATCTGCTTCTCCTCGTCATGCTCGGGATACCCGACATGCACGCTTAGCAGAAAGCGGTCGAGTTGTGCCTCGGGCAAGGGGTATGTCCCTTCCTGCTCGATGGGATTTTGCGTGGCGAGCACGAAGAACGGGTCCGGTAGATCGTAGGTGCCGCCGCCGGCAGTGACCTGGCGCTCCTGCATGGCCTGCAGCAATGCGCTCTGAGTTTTGGGTGGCGCGCGGTTGATCTCATCGGAGAGCAGAACGTTGGTGAAGATCGGGCCGGGAACGAAACGGTAGCAGCGCTCGCCGGTCTCCGGATCGCTGTCGAGGATGTCGGTACCGGTTATGTCCGATGGCATCAGGTCAGGAGTGAACTGTACGCGCGAGAAGTCCAGCGCTACCGCTCGCGCAACGGTCTGCACGAGCAGGGTCTTGCCGAGTCCGGGAACGCCTATGAACAGGCAATGCCCCTTGGCGAAGAGGCCAACGAGCAGGTCCTCGATCACGCGATCCTGACCGACGATGACTCTGCCGACCTGTTCGAGTATCTCGAGTCTGACACCTGCGAGTACATCGATGGGATCCTGTTCTTGTGCCGACGTCTCCTGAGCCTGCCCGTCTGTCACCTGTTCACGCAGCCTCTCGTTTTACGGAAGTGTGTATGCCTGCATGGTAGCAGTCACCGGGGCTGAACGTCAACTTGAGCGGATCAGGTCTCAGATTGCGGCAGGGGGATCGTCTGGCTGTTGAACGGGTCTCCTGCTGTAGATGGCAGTTCGAGGACGTGACGTTTTATTGCGACATAAGGCGATTGCGCGTTTTCCTCAGTCTGAGGCACTCCGCCTGGTATTGGTGTGTCTCCACACAGACAGCCGAGATTTCAACCCGGCGCATCGCGTTGACAGGTGAGCGGACTTCTGCTATGATATGAACCGTGAGCAGCGAGACAGGTGTCGGTGGGGCTGTAGCTCAGCGGTTTAGAGTGCCAGCCTGTCAAGCTGGAAGTCGCGGGTTCAAATCCCGTCAGCCCCGCCATATAGTATGCAGTGACCCTTCTGCCAACCAGCAGAAGGGTTTTCTGTATGTGGCCCTTAGACTCTCGCCATCGAAGGTGCAGTTTAATAGTAGGATATCGAGCAGCTTTCTGCGCTCCTCCTGCGACTGTTTCAGCCAGAGGCCGTATGCGCGCTCCGCCAGGCTGAGAAGCTTCACGCCAGCATCGAGATAGAAGTCATTCGCGCGTTCGTGCTGCTCAACGCTCCGTAGAAGGACGCCGCGCTCTTTACGCCATTTCTTCGTCAACCGGCGCCATTGCTCTTCAGAGATGTCGCCCTCTACATGGTCCTCGTACGCCCTGTCCAGACGCTCCTGTAGTCGGCGAATCTCTGACAGGAGGCGTTCGATCTGGTCGTCATGGTAGGCGCGCTCCTCTTTGTGACTCTCTTTGAGCGCCTCGATCACCCACTCCACGACCTCGCAGTCGATCTGCACGTCTTGCACAAGCTCCCCGAGCAGGTCCTCTAAACGGTCCTCGCGGATAAGCTGCTGATCGCAGTCGCCCCGTGC
>PXBW01000006.1 GCA_003566775.1 candidate division WS1 bacterium | reverse complement strand
TCGTCCAGGCTGTACCCGATGGCCAGCCGGGCGGCGATCTTGGCGATCGGGAAGCCGGTGGCCTTCGACGCCAGCGCGGACGAGCGACTCACCCGCGGATTCATCTCGATCAGCACGACCTCGCCGTCCTCGGGGTTGATCGCGAACTGGATGTTGCTGCCACCCGTGTCAACGCCCACCTCCCGAATGCAGCGCAGCGACATGTCGCGCAGAAGCTGGTACTCGGGCTGGCTGAGCGTCTGCGTCGGAGCGACCGTGATCGAATCGCCGGTGTGTACGCCCATCGGATCGAAGTTCTCGATGGCGCAGATCACGACCACGTTATCAGCGCTGTCGCGCATGACCTCGTACTCAATCTCCTTCCACCCCAGCACTGATTGCTCGATCAGCACCTCTTTCATAGGGCTCGCTTCGAGGCCCCGCACGACTATTTCCTCAAGCTCATCGAGGGTGCTGACGTGCCCACCACCGATGCCTCCCAGCGTGGCGGAGGGCCGTACCACCACCGGGAGGCCGATGCTTTCGACGATCTCTCGCGCCTCGCGGAGATCATTTGCAATGCCGCTTTCGGGCATCGGGAGGCCGGCGCCGCTCATCACGTCCTTGAAAAGCTCGCGGTCCTCAGCCTTCTTGATCGCTTTGCGCGTGGCCCCGATCAACTCGACCTGATAGCGGGATAATGTGCCGCTCTCGGATAACTCGAGGGCGATGTTCAAACCGGTCTGTCCCCCGAGGGTCGGCAGCAACGCATCCGGACGTTCACGCTCGATGATCCTCGCGACGGTATCCACCGTGAGAGGTTCAACGTAGGTTCGCGTCGCCATCTCAGGGTCGGTCATGATCGTGGCGGGATTGGAGTTGACCAGCGCCACCTGGTAGTCTTCCTCCAGCAACGCCTTACACGCCTGGGTACCGGAGTAATCGAACTCGCAGGCCTGCCCGATCACGATCGGGCCGGAGCCGATAATCAGTATCTTGTGCAGGTCATCGCGCCTGGGCATACGTCCTCCATCTGATCGTTGGATTCGGAGACCGCGATCAGCGGTACACGCTCGCCTCCACGTCTCCGTCGAATATGTGCAAAAAGAAACCCGCCCGAGGGCGGGTGATTCGGTCAGGACTGCGCTCGCGCAGTCTTCATGCGCTCAATGAAATCATCATAAAGGTAGTGCGAGTCATGCGGGCCGGGCGCCGCCTCAGGATGGTACTGCACCGAGAAGATCGGCATTTCGGTGTGTCGCATGCCCTCCAGCGACTGATCGTTGAGGTTGACATGCGTGATCTCCACCTCCGCGGGGAGGCTCTCGGTGTCCACGCAGTACCCGTGATTCTGCGTGGTAATCTCGACGGACCCAGTCTCCAGTCGCTTGACCGGATGGTTACAGCCGCGGTGACCATACTTGAGCTTGTACGTGGTGCCGCCGAGGGCGTGACCGAGAAGCTGCTGGCCGAGGCAGATGCCGAACATCGGGAGTTCGGGGCTCATGAGTTCCCTGATGACATCGATGACGTAGCCGAGGGCGGCGGGATCGCCGGGGCCGTTGGAGATGACCACGCCGTCGGGCTCCCATGCTCTGATCCGCTCGGCGGAGGTCGTGCAGGGCGCTACGATGACCTCGCAGCGTCGCTTCACCAGGTGCCGGAGGATGTTCTGCTTCACCCCGCAGTCGATGACGACCACGCGGTGGCCGAACCACGGTGCGTCGGTGTCGAGATACGCGCCGGGTGAGACGCCCGCTCCCTCGTAAGGCATGAAGGCGCGCGGGAAGTCGGGGCCTTCCTCCTCGATGTACCCCTGTGGCCCCCAGCGCCTGGGCTCGTCGCGGATAACCTCCTGAACGAGGTCGCGACCGGCCAGCGAGGGCAGGTTCCCTGCCCGCTCCACCAGTGAGTCGGGATCGCTATCCTCGGTGGATATGATACCCATCTTCCAGCCCTCATCGCGTAGATGACCGGTCAGCTTCCGTGTGTCGATGTCACTGATCCCGACGATACCGTTCTCTGCGAGGAAGTCGCTGAGGCTGCGATCTGCACGCCAGTTTGAGGGAACTTCGTTATATTCGCGCACCACGAAGCCCTCGACCCAGGGACGCCACGACTCCATGTCATCGGGGTTGATTCCATAGTTGCCGATCTCGGGGTACGTCATGGTGACGATCTGGCCGCGGTAGGATGGATCGGTAACAACCTCCTGGTAACCCACCATCCCCGTGTTAAAGCAGATCTCCCCGGTCGCCTCTCCCTCGGCGCCGAAGCTGTATCCGTGGAAAACCATGCCGTCCGCCAGCGCAAGCACGGCGGGCCGCCTGTCACGAGCCATCCACTCACCTCATTGGAACACTATCGGGGTCGCGCGAAGTCCTCGCACCTGCCACTCGGCGTATTATGCCACAATACGGCGCTGAATGCAATCCGATCTGAGAACAAGGGGCGGGGCATAAGTAAGTGCGGTTGCGTACAGGCTTTGGGCGCTTCAGCCAGTGCTAAACTGAGGAACGATAGGGGCCTGTGGCTCCTCTGACCTGCAGGTGACAAGAGGGGACGGCGGCTCGACGCCAGAGTGCCGCCAGGCATCCGCCACGACCGGGATGGCCGGATCTTCACCCATCCCGGTCCTCTCCGCGCAGATGCGGCGGGCGCTGC
Source organism: candidate division WS1 bacterium (assembly GCA_003566775.1). GTDB lineage: Bacteria > Armatimonadota > Zipacnadia > Zipacnadales > UBA5352 > UBA5352. The sequence goes on along the minus strand of PXBW01000006.1, from coordinate 6,828 downwards.
CGTTCGGCTCAGAAGCCCGGTGGCTCCGGCGGCATGTTTCCATGAGCCGGGGGCGAGGGTGAGACGTCGCCATCAGAAGGAGGCCCGGGCGGCAAGTCCTCCGGCATCCCGGGACGCACGTCCAGTTCGAGGCTATGTGTGGAACTCGCCTCGACGGTGACGAGGATCTGCCGGGGAGTACCGTCTTCGATCACGATCATCACCTCGCCTGCGGCCATCTCGCCGTCGTCAGTAAGCCAGCCGATGAGCAGTTCGTATTCGCCCTCCAGCAGCGCAGGAAGCTCGAAGGTGCCTGTCTCAGGATCGATTTCGGCGACGCTGGTGCTTCTCTCACCCACGGCGAACACAGCCGGAGGATTGCCATCCCGGGACTGAGGAATCGTACCGTCCTCAAGCTGAACTATGCCCGAGAGAGAACCGAAGGCAAACTCCGGGCTATCATGTACGCTTCCGTGGATGACCGGCCGCATGATCCACTGTCCGCTCTCACCCGCCCGGTGGACTGAGGGGGCCGCGAGGAAGTCCAGCAGCAGAGCGATCTCCCCTTCGTCAACCACCAGGGCATCATCCCGGAGGTTGACCTTTACGCCTGTCTGCTCGCCACTGGGTACGCGCAAGTCGTGGTCGGCCCCCCCGGCAAGCACAATGGAGTGACCATCGGCGTCGAGCACCAGACGTATCTGCTGATAGGTCCCGACGGGGGCCTCAATGACTCCCAATTCGACCGGTTGGCCAACCAGATCGAGTAATTCGAACTTCCCGGGAAGTTGACCACTGTCGAGCACGACGATCGGGCCGCCATCGCCGGGCACCAGTTCGACACGAAGGATATTCACCCACACCTCCTCCAGATAAGATGCCGGCGCGTCTGTCAGAAAGACCTGTACAGTGCCCGATGCTCCGATAATATCACTGTCACCCCCGTCGATGATTTCGGGCGTATCGCCTCCTCCGCAACCGCCCAGGATGATCGCACCTGCGGCCACCAGCAGGATCAGAATTGCTGCTCTCGCTTGCATTGCACACTCTCCTCATGTTTTGCGCCGTTGGTTTCCCCGAAGAAGACGCAGCATATCCCGTGCCACTCTCGTTCAAGAGCCGCATCATTCTGCGCCGTCGGTAGTCTCCGCTTACCCGGACGGCGCCGCGCGCAAACATATTACTGCCACATCGTTGAGTGCAAAATGAGGTGCGGAGGAGCGCCGTCCGCGCGCTGGTGGATCAGGGGCCAATCGTCACTGCAGAGTTGCGGGCACCCGCAGGCCATGTGCGCGCAGCAGTGGTTCGTCGGCGAGGATCTCTCGCGTCGGGCCCCTGGCCTGGACCCGCCCGGCGTCGAGGATCGCCACCGTGTCACACAGACCGAGAACGAGGTCGAGGTCATGCGTCGCGAGCATCTTTGCCTGCGGCAACCCCGCCAGCAGCGCCATGACCGCCTCCCGGCCTTCGGGGTCCAGCGCCATCACCGGCTCGTCCAGCACCAGCAACTCGGGCTCCATCGCAAGCACCGTCGCCAGCGCCGCGCGGCGCATCTGCCCCGCCGAGAGGTGATGAGGGGCGCGATGCGCAAGCCCGGCCGCGCCTACGCTCTCCAGCACCTGCAGCGACCGCTGTCGCGCTGCCTCACTCGCCAGCCCCATGTTCAGCGGGCCGAAAGCCACGTCCTCGAGGACCGTGGGCATGAATAGCTGGTCCTGCGGCTGCTCGAAGACGAGGCCGACTGTCGCGCGCAGTTCATCGGCGGGCCAGTCCTCGACAGAACTGCCCTTCACGCGCACCGAGCCGCTCCCATGCAGGATGCCGTTGAGGTGCAGCAGCAGGGTGGATTTGCCCGCACCATTGCGCCCGATCAGTCCCAGCGTCTCGCCCTTGCGCAGCGCTAGGGACACGCCGCGCAGGGCGTCGGTGCCGTCGGGCCAGGTGAAGTGCAGGTCCGCGATCTCCAGCAGATTCATGGCGCGAAGCCCACCACTGTCAGTAATGCTGAGATGAGCACGATGCCCGCGCCGAGGGCGATCTGAGGCGTCGGTATCGGCCGCTGATCGAGTGCAGGCATGGTGCCGCGATAGCCCCGGGAGACCATTGCCAGTGCGATCCGGTCCGCGCGCTCCACGGTGCGCGCCATCAGCGTCACCATCATGCTCGCGCCGATGCGTAAGCGCCTCATGCCTCCCCGGACCCGCCCCCGGCAGCGCATGGCGGTGATCATCCGCCCGGCTTCGTCGGCCAGCACCGCGAGATAGGTGATCGCGAAGCCGGTCAGGGCGGTGAGCGTGCGAGGTACGTGGAGCGACCGGGCCGCTCGCAGCAGCCCCGCGGTGGTGCTGGTGCCCGCGAGCACTACCGCGATCAGCAGCGCGAGCGCACACTTGCCGCCAACTGATGCCCAGACGGAGAAGGCCTGCTCGGAGAGTGTCAGGGGGCCGAGGTTGAGTGCGTCGGCGGGGCCGGCGGGCGGCAGGAACGCGACTGCCACCGTCCCGAGCAGCAGAAAGGGCGCCAGCACCGCCATCCGTTGCAGCAGCCAGGCGGCAGGCAGCCGCGACAGCCCGGCGACAACCAGCAGCGCCCCCGCGTGTACGAGCAGCAGCGGATTCTGCGCGACTGGAACCGCCAGGACCGCGATGAGCAGAGCGAGGGCACATACCAGCTTCACCCGCGCATCGAGTAGATGCACGGGCGAGTTCAGGTGCGCCTGGTCATCCAGCAGATCGCGTGAGAGCATGCTCAATGCCGCCCATTACCCGTACTGCGACGCCCCTCCACGATCGCCACCAGCGCCGGCACCGCGATCACCTGCAGGATCAGGCCCGGGATCGCGGTGACAGTTGACGCCGCCACGTAGGATATCGGATTATGCATGATCTCGGGCAGGCTGTCCTGCATCTGCGCCGGAAGTACGCTCACCAGCAGCCAGGCCACCACACCCAGTATCACCCGCCCGCTCAATAATGCCAGCACCACCGAGGGCAGCGCGTGCAGCTTGACTCGTCGGTGAAGCACACTCGCCAGTGTCGCCATCACCGTCAGGCCGACGGCCATGATCGGCAGCGTCGGCAGAATCGGCGGCATCCCGGTCAGCGCCGAGGAGAGCACCGGCGTCAAGAGCCCCACCGCCGCCGCAATCGGCGGTGACACGAGCATAGCGCAGGCCAGCACCGGCAGGTACATTGGCAGGAGCACCGACCCAAGTCTTCCTCCGCCCACGGCATGAAAGGCCATCGGTATCACGACGCCCAGCGCGATAAACAGGCCGCCGAGACTTAGCTCGCGGGCCCGAAGATACTCCTCGGCAACCGTGGGCCTCTTCTCCGCTGCATGCATCGGTATCAGCCTCTGTACTCCGTGTCCCAGTAGGTGCGCCACGTGTGCTCATCGACGGGGGTTGCATCCGCAGGGACCGGATATCCGTCCGCGTCAACGCTCTCCATGTTTGAGTGATAGGTGGCGGGGGTGAGCCACCTGACGTGACCGTCGCCGAAGAGGACGTTCGAGCCGCCGTTGTGTACGGTGGTGCATGCCCAGTAGCAGGTCGCCCCACCGTGGAACAGCCCCTGCTCGCCGACCGGTGGTCCAGCGTTGCAGTGGTCCCACTCCGCGATCAGTATCTTTGACGAAGGGGACTGTATCTGTGCCTCTGACCTGCCGGGAAACCCGGCAACCTCCACCGGACCATGTCCCGCGGGGATACCGACATTGTACCCCTGACCGTAGAACCAGGGCATCTCCTGACTCGGGTCCCAGGGCATCATCATCCGGCTTGGACAGTAGTTTATCTGTCGATTGTGGATGTAAGGCTGGAGCCTGCCCTTCCATTGCGGCTGCGGTGGGAAGCGCTCGTTGTAGTCGGAGTTATACATGAAGAACGCCAGCCCTAACTGCCTGATGTTGCTCGCGCAGGTGATCTCACGGGCCTTTTCCCGCGCCCGGGCGAATACGGGAAACAGAATGGCGGCAAGAATCGCGATGATTGCGATCACGACCAGCAGTTCAATCAGTGTAAAACCTCTACCCGTCATAGGATCATTCCTCATGCCACGATTCCTACAGACGTGCTACCATAAGGCAGAAAAAAAACGCCACGATCACTGCGCGGCGGTGCAACCAAGCTCACCGTGCTTGACGCCCCTCATGCTTATCATGCGATCGGCCAGGCTCCTGATCTCATCGGCCTCCCCGCGCACCACGATTACCTCCACACAGTTGTGATGGTCGAGATGGACGTGGGTGCTGCACACCACCGATACGCCCGCATCATGCTGGATCTCGGTAAGGCATCTCTCAACCCCCGGAACGTGATGGTCGTAGATGAGGGTGATCGTACCCACGACCTCGCCCTCTGTTCTCTCCCACCTGCGCCGCACAAGGTAGCGCCGGGCCATATCTCGCATCGCCTCGGAGCGATTCGAGTATCCGGCCTGCTCGATTGCCTCGTCGAACTGTTCCAGCAGATCACCGGGCATCGAGACACCGAAGCGTTCAAGTTCGGCCATCGCGCCCTCCTCGTGACACGCTTTGCGATAGAGTAGCACAGAGTGGATGCACAGTCAAGTCACGCAGTCCTCGACCGTGCTGCCGACCAGTATTGACCGCTGCAGAGGGTAATCGGATCCCTTCTGCGCGCACATCTACATCTCAGCCATCTTCAATGGGCAGATAGGTGTTGATCAGATCCGTCCTTCCGTGGCCGCGAGTGCCGGGCATATCGGGTCGATTGTCCATGAGGTAGAAGAAGAAGTCGAGGTCGGTGTCTTCCGCGTGCACCTTTACCAGCACCTGGTGCCAGCCACGCTCGACATCTACCGGGAAGTGATGGCGGACCGGGCGCACCGGCCCCGGATTGAGCACCTCGCCGATCTGCTCTCCGTCCAGATACAACCGGAAGCTGCCGTTGCTGTCAAGACCGAAGTTGATATGGGTGTCCACCGAGGAGAAGACCCAGGTCATCGCGTAGAGCACGCCGGCGTCGTCGCCGAGTTCATCGGCAAGCGGCATGTCATTCTCCGCGTACGAGCGTTGCTCGAAGCGCACGGGACCGTCGCGCCCTTCCCACTCGCCGTACGGATCGAACTCGATCTCCGGGCCGTGCTCGGCCTCGAAATCGGGATCAAAGGGGCCTGCGATCAACCAGACGTATTCGCCCAGCAGCGGAAAGCGTTGCACGATCTCGCCCTGATCCTCCAGACGGATACGAACGGTGATCGGATTGCTCACCTGCAGTCTGACTTCATCGGGATCCACTGTGAAGCTGCAAGTAAACGACTCGGTGGCGCCGGGCTTACCGAGGGCGAAATCTCCGCCACCCCCGAAGCTCCATCCATGCGGCGCGCGGAGCGAAAGCTTGCCTGAAACGGCGATGTCTGAGCGATTCTCGAGGGTTAGCGTCACATGCGCGGGCTCATCATAGCCGATAGTCGGCGCCTCACCGTATCCGACATGCAATGCAACCGGTCCCAGGTCGTATATCGCAGTCATCGGATCGGCGGCTTCCACCTCACGCATAAGATCGGACGCCTTCAGGGCATCGATGTCATATGCCGTGCTCGTGGATTGCTCGACGATCCGCACCTGAGGAGCCCTGGCCGCGAGCACCTCCCGGGTCATCTCCAGCGTTTGCCGGGTCAGTTCATCAAGCTGCGTCGGGTAGTCGAGGCCGATGATACCCCAGCCAACCGCGATTCCCTCACTCACCGGGTCCTTCCACTTCGCAGGAATCGCCTCCGCACCATGCACGATTCCCATGATCGCGCCGAGCGTCGCGCCGGTGCAGTCGGTATCCTCACCGCAGTTCACGGCCTTGAGGATCGAATCACCGAAGTCTCCCTCACCGTATAGCCAACCAAGTGTGACTATGCCCTGGTTCTGCGGCGAGTCCTGGGGGTTATAGTGACCATGCTTCTCCAGCAGAAGCTCGCGGCAGCGCGTCCACTCGATCCCCTCGCGATGCCATCCGAGCACATCCCTGACTGCGCGCGCCGTCCTGCAGTCGGACGGGATCAGCGAGAGACCGACCTCAATGAGTTCATGGGGGTCCTGCACGATGAAGGCCGCGCTCTCAAGCGCGGCGAGGTACATCTCTCCCCAGACGCCCTCACCACCGGCGTGGTCGATAATCGCGTCCATGTAGGCGTACCGCGCCGCGACTTCCGGCGCGGCCGGTGCGACCATCGCCCAGATCTCCGAGCGGATCGGCGATCCCTCGCAGTCAACGAACCAGTTGTTGTGCGCGCCGCTCACCGGCGGAGCAACGCCCTTGCGGAGGTTGAAGGCACCGTACCCGTACTCGTCCCACGGATAGATCACATGCTTGAGCCAGTAAGCTCCGAGGTCATGGGTGGTAAGCTCCGGGCCAAGCTCCTGCAATGCCCGAAGCCAGACAAGCTGAATATCCAGGTCGTCATTGAAGATAGCACCCTCGGGCACGGGATCGTAGTAAGTGAGATCGAACAGCCCCTTCTTTCCCTCGAGAGGCATGCCGAGTGTCCCGCCGATCGACTTGCCCAGCCAGCAACCCATTACTCTGTCGTGAAGCTCTTCGCGGTTCAGCTTGATCGTCATCGCGATTCTCCCTGCATTCGCGCATGTTGGCGTGGATTGTGCTATCTTTCGTCGCACCGTGACTGGGACCTGCCCGCGACAAGAGCACCCTCTCAGGCATCACCGAAGCAGGTCCCGATCAGGCGCGCGGCCCGAATCCAGTCATGATCGAGCGGCACCGTGCGGCGATTCCCGGCTACCTCCTCGATCGGCACCGCCCTCCAGCTTTCTCCCCTGCTCGCGACCATCACGTTGTACTCTCCCTCCGCCAGCAGGTCGGCGGCGGCGGTG
>PXBW01000341.1 GCA_003566775.1 candidate division WS1 bacterium | reverse complement strand
TTCCCCGCTTTGGTGGTGAGTTCGAAAGAGATCGGCTGAATACTATCGGTCCGGAGGTTATCGGCCAGGCAATGGCGGCCCTGCGATGGATCGCCGCCAATATCATGCACCTGCTGCTTCTCGGTCTCGGTCTCATGATCGTCTGGCTGATCCTGCTGGTGCTGTTCCTTTACGTGCGCAGCGTGTTTCGCTTCATCTTCATTGAGTGTGTCGCGGCCGAGAGGGAGCCGCTGGTGGGGCGTTCATGGTTCAGACACAGGGAGCGCGGCCTGTCGCTTCTGCTGTGGTACATCTTCATGGGGCTGATGCAATTCGCGCTTATAGCTTTCACGCTTCCTCCCGTCCTGGCGGGGATGATCCTGATCGCGAGTGGGGAGGCTCCCGTGGTGGCGCTCGGTGTGGGAGGCATTATCGCGGCTGTCGGGGTGCTGATCCTCGCATTGCTCGTGCTTGCCTTGCTGCGGGCTCTCACTGAGGACCTCCTGATTCCGGCGATGTACGCCGGACGATGCGGTCTCCGCGAGGGCTGGCGGAACGTCGTCCGTGCGTGCGGGGGGCATCTCTGGGACGTGATACTCTTCTATCTGCTCAAGTTCGTGCTCGGGATCGGGGCGGGCATCGTAGGGGGCATGATAAGCCTATTCTCGGCTGTACTGCTGGTGCTGCCCGTGATCGTTCTCGCCGGTCTCGGTGCCGCGATCGCGGCGAGTGGAGTTGATCCGAAAGTTGCGCTGATCGTGATGAGCGGGCCTCTCTTCATCGTGACCGGCCTCGGAGGCATTGCCTATGCCTATATACTACAGGTATTCTTGCTGCCTATCAGCGTATTCTTTCAGGCGTACTCGCTGTCTTTCGTTGGCAGGATGGACCCCGCGCTTCGAACAATATGAACCGGCGGGGCAGACGTAAGGAGGGAGAGCAATGGAGGCCTACGGTATCTGGATCATCGCCGGAGTCATAGTGCTGATCGTCGAGTTGCTGGTGCCCACCTTCTTCCTGCTCTGGGTGGCGGCTGGCTGCTTCGTGGGGGCGATAGTCGCTGCGGTACTTCCCGGTGTGGCATGGGCACCCTGGGCAGCGTTCGTGGGCTCTACAGCGGTGCTTCTCTATCTCGGTGGACCCCTCACGCGACGTCTGCAGAAACAGCGCCTCACGCCTTCGAACGTTGATGCGATCATCGGCAAGGAAGGTGTGGTGCTGGAAACGATCGACCCGATAGAGAACACTGGCCGCATACGTATCAACGCCGACGAATGGCGCGCGAGGGCCGATGAGTATATCGAACGCGGCGCTCGAGTCTGTGTGCTCAGTGTCGAGGGTGCAACGCTTGTGGTGACAGAGTGGGATCGCGGTGACGCTTATCCGACGGAGTGCGGGGACTGATGGGGTGCGCCGGCTCTGAAGGAGCCTGGCGAATTATGGAGTAAAGCTCTCATACGATGGAGTCCGGACGGCAACAGAATATGATCGTGAGGAGGTCGTGGTGATGGAAGCGATTACCATCTGGATCGTTGCCGGTATTCTGGCGATCGTGTTGCTCAGCCAGGCCATATTCGTGGTCCGACAGCATGAGCGCGGAGTCGTCGCCTCATTCGGCAGATACTCGCGTACGGTGGAGCCGGGGCTGACCTTCATCTTCCCCTTCGTGCAGACGCTCGAGCGGGTGGACATGCGCGAGACCGTGCTCGACGTGATGCCACAGGAGGTGATCACCGAGGACAACGTGGTGGTGACCGTTGATGCGGTGATCTACTTTGAGGTCACCGATCCGTTCCGGCGCGTGTACAACGTGACCGACTTTCAGATTGCCGCGATGAAGCTCGCGCAGACTAACCTGCGGAACGTCATCGGGGGCCTCGAACTCGACGCAACGCTCACCTCGCGTGAGACGATCAACGCGCAATTGCGCACGATTCTCGATGATGCAACCGATCGGTGGGGCGTTCGCGTCACCCGCGTGGAGATCAAGCGGATCGATCCGCCAAGGGACATCACCGAGGCTATGAGTCGGCAGATGAAGGCCGAGCGCAACAAGCGCGCGGCGATCCTCGACGCGGAGGGCGTCCGTGAGTCGGCCATACTGCAGGCTGAGGGCGAACGGCGGGCCGCGATCCTCGAAGCAGAAGGTAAGGCGCAGGCGATTCGCGAGGTAGCCGATGCCGAGAAGTTCCGTGAGGTTGCGGTGGCCGAGGGGCAGGCTCAGGCGATCGTCAACGTCTATCAGGCAATCCACGAGGGGGATCCGACGCACGACCTGCTGGCGATCAAGTACCTTGAGACCCTTCAGCGGATGGCGAACGGCAGGGCCACGAAGATATTCCTGCCCATCGAGGCGAGCGGCGTCCTCAGCGGCGTGGCCGCAATGGCCGACGCGTTCGAGGAAGGCCGCACCACACCGCCGGATGATTCGCGATTCGACGAGGAGGCATGACGCGGAGCACGAACGACTCGACGGATGCCACCTGGCCATATGTGCGGAGGGCAGTGAGCCACCAAACTGGAAGCTTCGAGCAACAGGCAGATAGCACGGACCCAACACCGGATGGATCGTGGCCGGGTCCGATACCATAAGGCGCAATCGTGGAGATGACAGGGATGAAGATCGGAATACGTAACGGTTCAATGGGTTTCCCCAAGATGGCAGACCTGTTCCGGCAGGCCGCTGAGATCGGCTTCGACGGTGTCGAGCTTGACATTCGGGCAGACTGGGAAGAGGAGCCGGTGATGTCGCAGGAGGGGCGCGATCACATCAAGTCCCTCTCGATGGAAACCGGAATCGAGGTGCCCTCTCTGTGCATCGGCGCCCTCTGGAGTTACAGCCCCGCCTCCACCGAAAAGTCGCTGCTGGAGACCTCACGCAAGATAATCGATGCGGCGATCGGGGCAGGAGCGGATATCGGCTGCGGCTGGATACTCGTGCCGGTCACTCCCTCCGAGGACGCGATCAAGCATGAGGAGTGCCAGGATCGCTGGGTGAACGAGATGAAGCGCGCGGCTCCTCTGGCAGAGGACAGCGGCATCAAGCTGTGCCTCGAAAACGTGGGGCGCGGCTGCGGGAAGTCCGCCGAGGATCTGCTCACACTGGTCGAACGTATCGATTCTGCCGCGGTGATGACGTACTATGACATCGGTAACGCCTGCGCCTTCGGGCATGACGCGGTTAAGGAGATCCGCGCACTGGCCGAGGTCATCGGTGTGGTGCACGTGAAGGACCGCGAGGCCGAACTGCTCGGACAGGGCATCGTGGATATTCCACTGTGCGTGGAGACACTTCGGGACATCGACTACGAGGGATGGCTGATTCTCGAGACACCGGCCACCGATGACCCGCTCGACGCCGGGAACTTCAACCTGCAGTACCTCAGAGAGGTCGTGAGTTGAGCAGCCGGTCAGGGAAGCGTTGCTTCGGGCATATCATCGACCGACCACAATGCCTCCCCGAGTTGCGGTAGCGTGTTCCGGGCCGGTTCGCGCTACCGCATCTCAAGGGCTGTCTCGATCATCGCAAGGTAGTTCTTCACCGTCAGGGCCGTAAGCTCCTCAGTGTGCGGTGACGCGGTCGGACAGAGTATGAATCCGCCACCCGGAGCCCCGACCTCGATGGTCTGCCTGACCTTCTGCGCCAGCACGTCGGTCTGATCGTGGTAGAGGTCACCGATCTGGATGTTTCCTTCGAGACACACATGATCGCCGATTCGTCGCTTCGCATCCTCGAACGGCACATCTCCCAGTGGCGGCCCCTCAACCGGATGCAGACAGTTCGCACCAAGCTCAACGAAATCCTCCAGAATGTCATTGAGCGGGCCGTTGCAGTGGATATGACGCAGCATTCCCGCCTTCTGCAGGCGCTTCCGGATCGCGATCCCCGGCCTCACCACGAACTCACGGAAGTCCTTCGGTCCGGCCAGTGGCGGGGTCATGAACTCCTCGCCCGAACTGGCGAAGATCGGTCCCACTCCGCCTTCGATCGCGTAGTCGAGCATGTCAAGCGTACGTTGAAGAAAGACCTCCACCATTTCCGTGATACGCTCCCGATCCGTAATCGACCAGATCGCAAGCCGATCCGAGCCCGTGAGCCGTGCAAGCTGGTATATAGGGGTGGGAATCGAGCACATCACAATTCCGTTGGCGCCGATCCTTTCATTAAGCTCGAAGAAGCCATTGAGGTCCGGCCTCACAGGCTCATAAGGCACGGAGAGAGCCTTCTCAAGATCCGCGAGTGTCTTTACAATATACTCTACCTCAAGCCCCGGAAGGCCGCAGGTGCTGTTCTTTCGCACAGCGGTGAGAGGCCCGGCGGGGGTCCGGATGGTGGTTCGGTCGATTACCCAGTCACCCGTTTCCTCACGTTCGCTCTCGGTCTCCAGTGACGCGTCGGTGAGGAATCTGCCTCCGCCAAGGCTGAAACTCACCTCGTAGTCGCCATACTCGCGGACGGCTTCGATGATCGGCCGGTAGCTGCTGTGCCGACTCTCACACCAGCGCTGATCCCACGCATGAATCCCACGCACGTGCATGGGAAAGTGATCTGAAGTCTCGATCCGAAACGCGGCCATCATGCGCGCGCGAGATGTCATCACAGGTCCTCCCGTTCGTGTTCAACGCAGGTGTATACTTCACTGTGACCGCATTGCATGCCTTCACCGGCGCAATTCTGACGGACCTGATGCAGCTTGACTCACCGCCACAGGCCGCAATATAATGGTCACGCTGTGATGGATGCCCTATCAGGGAGGAGTGTCGTCGTGGCCACGAGGGATGCGGAGCATCGGAGCAGTAATTCGGCCGCAGGCGGTGCAGTCGAAGGCAATGGTGACGAGCCTCGCGCGCGTGCGGCCGGCGCCACCAGGCCCGGTGTGATTGCCAGAGGTGTCGAGCAGGCGCGCAATGCTGTCGAGAGCATTCAGTTGCCCAGACCCGACTGGCGCACCTTCGCCTGGGGGCTGCTGATAATCATCGCAATCGCGTTCATCGCCGGGAACTGGGCCCCTCTGCGCATTCACTTCTTCGGCCTCTACTTTGACGCACCGCGAATCATCGTACTGATTATCGCGTTTCTGCTGGGCATGATGACCGCATGGTTGCTGGAGGTGCGCTCGAAGCGCAAGTCCGCCGCCGAGGAAGAGGAGCAGGAGGAGAAAGAGGCTGCAAAGGAAGCGGCCGGTGACGGGGAGAGTGCTGATGAGATAGACGATGAGGTGGAAGAGGAAGAGGGTCTCTTCCCCGAGCACGACTACACGGCCGATTACGAAACAGATGAGATCGCCTTCGATGAACCCGACGATGAACCTGCATCTGTGGATGAAGACTCGCCTGATGAGGCTGTTCTTCCAGAGGATGAGCAGGATAAGGATACTGAGACACCCGAGACAGACCGTGATCAGGCACCTGCAGGTTACTGAACGGGGAGGCTGAGGAACTGTTGAGCACTGGTCTGCGAACTTCGCTATTCATGACGATCCCCTTCGTCCTCTTGTTGAACGCGGATAGGGTCATCATCACCACAACGATGTACGATGATGTCTCGGGCGTCCGTCAGGTCCGTACCGCCGCCGATAGTTCACTTCGCAGGGAAGTAACTCGATGGACCCGCGATGTGACTCGAGGTTTCGATACCGACAGTATTGAGGAGACCACTCACGGTGTCGTGGTATCGCGTAGCACGCAGGTGAACGATCTTTCCGCGTACCAGGACGTAAACGCATCAGCCACCGGCATCCTGCGTCGTCCATTCTCCTTCGTTACCGAGTACCGGTGGGAGGAGTCCATCAACATCGATTTCCTCAGCAACGTAAAAGAGGAAGCCGCGGCGCCTTACACGACCTTTGAGTACCGTCTGATAATGCCTGGAGAGGTGCAGACTGCGAGCCCCCAGGGAGAGATGAACGGCCGAACCGTCAGATGGGTGCTAACCGCGGATCAGGAAGACTACACGCTTAGCGCCACCGCGACTGCTCTGCGATGGGACCTGATAATCCTCGTGGTGTACATTGTCGGTTATCTCGGCTACCGCCTCACCGCATTCCTCATCAGGCGAGCGAGACTGAAGCCGCGCAAGATCTGACGCCATAACCTCATGTACTCTCGATAGAGATTGCGAGCACTGCACTGGCGCTCTGGTGCGTGTTCGCGACTCGACTGGAGCGAGTGCCGTGCCTATCCCGGGAAGCGAGACGATCGATCTCCGCAGCGATACCAAGACGCAGCCCGACGCCGAGATGCGGCTTGCCATGAGCAAGGCAGAGGTGGGCGATGACAAGTCGGGCGAGGATCCGACAGTCCGGCGCCTGGAGGAGATGTCCGCCGAGATCCTCGGCAGGGAGGCTGGGCTCTTCGTGGTGTCCGGCACTATGGGCAATCTCGTCGCGATCAAGTCACAGACTCGCCCCGGCCAGGAGATCATCTGTGAGCGACAGGCTCATATCTATCTCTGGGAGGGTGGCGGCATATCCGCGCTGTGCGGCCTGCTGCCCCGGACTGTACCCGGCGTCAACGGTGTGATGAATCCGGCACACGTGGAAGCGGCCATCTCCGATGGCTCGAATGTCCACGTCGGTCCGACCGGTCTTATCGAACTCGAGACCACTCACAACATGGCGGGAGGGGTCGCTCTCCCCGTCGAGCACATTCACCAGATATGCGATCTCGCCCATCGGCACGATCTCCCCGTGCACCTCGATGGCGCGCGTATCTTCAACGCCGCAGTCGCGCTTGGCGTCGATCCGGAGGAACTGGCGAAGCCGGTGGACACTGTGCAGTTCTGCTTCTCGAAGGGACTCGGCGCTCCGATCGGATCGATGATCTGCGGAGATCGAGGACTGATTGAGGAATGCCGCCGCGTCCGCAATATCGTCGGGGGAGCATTGAGGCAGGTGGGAGTTATCGCCGCCGCCGCAATCGTCGCTCTCGAGAGCCGCAACCGTCTGCATGAGGATCATGAGAACGCACGACGTATAGCCATGCAGCTTCATGATCTACCCGGCATACATGTTGATCTCGCGACGGTTCAGAGCAACATCGTCAACCTGACCGTAGAGCGCGAGGACATCGATGCTGACTCGTTGTGCCGGGCACTCGAAACCTATCAGATCCTCGCTACACCGCGTGACGACACGCGCATCCGACTGGTAACGCACAGGCAGGTCACGGCCGACGACACCGCTCGGGTATGCGCGGCGCTGGAAGAGGTCCTTGCCTGAAGATGCTCCAGCACACATTTGTGCACATCCCCGGCGTCGGCCCTCAGACCGAGCGTTCTCTATGGCGGCAGGGCATTGTCACCTGGAGGCACGCTCTGGGTACCTCCTGTCCGACAGGTTTCTCCGCGGATCGGTGGAGCACGAACTGTGAGTGCATAGAGCAATCTCTCCGCAGCCTCAAGCGCCGAGATCACCGTTACTTCGCCCGCGTCCTCTCTACCTCAGATCACTGGCGTGCGTGGCGCGACTTTCGGGACACAATAGCCTACCTCGACATAGAGACCACTGGATGCCGCGGCAGCGACCGTGTCACTGTGGTCGGTATCTACGACGGTTCGCGCACTCGCAGCTTCATCGCCGGGGACAATCTCAACCAGCTTCCTGAAGTGCTGGAACAGTATGCGATGCTGGTGACGTTCAACGGGGCCAGTTTCGATCTTCCGTTCCTACGGCGGCACTTTCGCAGTCTCCACTTTCACCAGCTTCACCTCGACCTGATGCACGCGCTGCGCCGGATCGGCCTCAAGGGCGGTCTCAAGTCGATCGAACGGCAGGTCGGCATCGAACGTGATGACGATCTCGCAGGCCTCGGAGGATGGGATGCCGTACGTCTGTGGAACGAATACCGGCGAGGCAACGATAGATCCTTGGAGACCTTGATACGTTACAATACGGCCGATATCGAGAATCTTGAGCATCTCGCCGAGATTGCGTATGAGAAGCTGTGTGTGTCCCTCGGAGTCCCTGGCGAGAGTCGAATCGGCGGTGACGTCCTGCGATGAACGGCTCCTCCGATGTGCGCCTGACACCGGTTCGTCGTCTATTCATAGCCGCCTTCGGATTCGACCTTGCGCTGGCGATGATCGGGCTTGCGGTGCAGTTCCTCGGCAGGGAACTCGGCGCGACGCCTATGGTCCTTGGCCTGTTGGGAATGGCTTCTCCCGCCACTTACACAATTGGCTGCCTCTTCACCGGTCGGCTTTCGGACAGAGTTGGCCGACGGGTTCTCGCCACCGCGAGTTGCCTCATCTGCGCCGCCGCGTGGCTCGCTATGACGCAGACCAATACACCGCTGCAACTCCTTGCCATTGTCCCGATCTCAGGTGCTACGATCTCCCTCTACTGGCCACCGCTGCAGGCATGGCTGTCGGAGATTACCGTCGGCGGACATCGCCGTCTTATCGCAAACATAGGCAGCTTCAATGTCTCCTGGACGGTCGGCCTCATGATAGGCCCGCCCGTCGCAGGGCTGGCGTGGGGGATGGGGCCGGCCGGTCCTTTCGTTATATCTGCCGCAGCCGTGTTGGGCCTCGCAATCCTGCTGCAGACGATCCCGGATGAGGTCGAGGGTGGCGGCAGAGAGATTCCTGAGGACAGGAACCGGACGAGGCCCAACCCGCGAATCGCTCAGAGGTATCTTCATCTCGCGTGGATAGCGAACTTCGCAAGCTGGTTCGGTCGTGGCATGAACCTCGTGGTCTTTCCTAATCTCGGCGCTCAGGCCGGCATGTCGGAGCGCCTGATCGGCATACTGATTGCCACATATCTGGCGGGACAGCTAATGATGTTCGTCTTCCTGCGCGGACGTTCGGGCTGGCAGTTCCGCGTCTGGCCCCTTCTCGCTGCGCTCGGAAGCGGATGCGCGGGGTGGATAATCGCATTCAGCGCGCAAGCACCACTGACATTCGCCGTTGCATTCGCGCTCGGGGGGATGGGCGCGGGCGTGACCTATGCCTCGAGCCTCTTCTACAGTCTCGAGGGACGGTCCGGAGGCCGTGGCGCGCGGACCGGCATACACGAGGCCGTGTTGGGCAGTGGCGTCTTCCTCGGGCCGCTCGCCGGAGGAGCGGTGGCAGACTATATCAGTCCCCAGGCCCCCTACATCTTCACCGCCGCGCTGTTTCTCTGCGTCGCGGGCGTGGTCTTCCTCTTCTGGCGTTCACGCGTACGAGGACAGTCCACTCGCGACCAACCACCCGTGGAGGTGTCCTGCGAATGAGCATGAAGGCGGTACTTCTCGCGGCCGGCAGGGGCACTCGTATGGCGCCCCTCACCGACCGCCGACCAAAGCCCCTTGTGCCCGTGGCGGGGCGACCGATCATCGAGCACATCGCCGGTGGTCTTGCTGCTGCGGGTGTTGATGAGATCTGTCTGGTAATTGGGTATATGGGAGAACAGATTCAAGAGCGTTTGGGAGATGGCGGGCGTCTCGGCACGAAACTCACCTACGTCTGGCAGGAGGAGTATCGGGGTACCGGCGCGGCGCTACTGCTCTCCGAGGACTTCATCGGTGAGGATCACTTTGTGCTTGGCTGGGGGGATATCATCGTCCCGTCCTCAAACTATCGAAGGATGCTGCAACTATTCCAGCAGCAGAAGCCTGAGGCTATTCTGAGCCTGAACCGAGTCGATGACCCCTGGGAGGGCGCGGCGGTCTATGTGCGGAATGATTACGTGGACCGGATAATCGAGAAGCCCGAACGCGGGACCTCAACCACACAGTTCAACAACGCCGGCCTGTTCGTCTTCGGCCCGGTACTGTTGGAGAGGCTGAGGCAGACTGAGGTATCGGAACGCGGCGAGCTTGAGGTCCCATCGGCGATCGACGCACTCCTGCAGAACGGACATCGTATACGCGCCTTTGAGATTGAGGGATACTGGTCAGACGTGGCGCGCCCTTCAGACGCCATCGCGATATCCGGTGAGGTCATCACTGATATGGCGCATAGCGGACTGATTGTTCACCCGGAAGCGCGGCTTGTAGCTGAGACAACGCTCAAGGCACCCGCGCTGGTGGGACCGGATGCAATTGTCGATAACGCCTCGGTAGGTCCGAACACGGTTGTGATGGATGACGCCCGCATAGGAAGCGGCTCCAAGCTTGCCGACGCTATTGTCATGCCCGGGGCAGACGTGGGGGAGAGATGCACGCTGCATCACGCGATCGTGGAGGAGGGCGCAATTGTCCCGGACGGAAGCAATGTATCCGGCAACTCCGCGTCTGCGGCAGTGATCGGCGCAGAAGGGGGATAGATAGCGATTGCCAACTCTGACGCAATCTTCAATCTCAGGCCCCTGAATCTCGCGGACCTGCTTGACGCGATCATACGTCTCTACCGCCGGAACTTCGGCGAAATCATCCGTATCGCAGCGGTGATATACGTTCCTCTCGGGATACTGCAGATCGCCTCGGCAGCGATGCTCTTCCATGACTTTGATGTGGATGCTCCTGTACCGGAGTTACCGGGTGTCTCGGTGGTCGGCGCTATAGGGTACACGGCCTATCTGGTGCTGTTCTTCTTCTCAATTCCGCTGATGCAGGCCGCGCTTGCGAAAGCCGTAGCGGAGGTGTACCTGGGCGGCAGGATCATGCTGGGATCGGTCTATCGCTTCGCTCTGCGATGCTGGCCCACTCTGGTCACAGTGACCATCCTCAACGGCATGATAGTGTCTGCGGTGGTGCTGCTCGGCGCTCTTCTGCCGGTTGCAGGCATAGTGCTGGCAGGAGGTCTCTCAACCGGGGACTGGCTCACCCCCCCGGGGCTACACGAGATCGTTGCGGGTGTCATCGGTCTGGTCGTGGGGTTGCAGCTTTCAGTCGTCATCACGGTCAAGCTCTTCTTTGGCCCGCTGGTGGTTGTGCTTGAAGAAGAGGGGGCTTTCTCCGCGCTGCGAAGAAGTTGGGAGTTGACCGGCGGCCATTTCTGGCGAATTCTCGTTGTGCTCGGCATCCTGTGGCTGTTTGTCACAGTGCTGACCGGCATTATCGTATGGCCGGCACAGTTCGCCGCCATCTTCGCAGAGCAGTTGCCTGTCAGTGTTGCGCAGGCGGTGCTCCACGGGCTCTCGGCTTTCGCGCAGCTTTTCATCCAGCCAATACAGATCATCGGCACCGTGTTGCTGTACTACGATCTGAGAATGCGCAAGGAGGGCTTCGACCTGGTCATGATGGCAGAGGCAATCGGCGAACCACACCTGGCCGAACGGGCTCCCACAGGAGAGGCGCGCCCTGCCCTCTACGGGCCCGCAATCAAGACGGAAGCGGACGGAGCGATTGATGAACCAACGAATCCAGATAACCTTCCACGAACCTGACAGTACATTCGTGGCTGAGCTTGAGCGTGAGGATGCGCCGCTTGCTTCTGACCTTCTCTGGCAAATCCTTGAGACTCCCATCGTCGGCAGAGGAGTGCATGCGATGTACGCGGGCCCGGCCCTCCTGGTGGACATACCCGGACGCCACGGAGAGCCTCGCGGCGGACAGATTCCCGTGGAAAACGAGAGCGATCGGCCGGAAGCCGGGGACATCCTCCTCGTGCCGCCAACGCCGGATGACCAGGTGCAAACCGGTGAAGCCGCGGCAGTCACAGTCGCGATCTTCTATGGCGAGGGAGGCAGACCTTTCACTCCCGAGGGCTGGCAGCCGGGCGTTTTGGTTGCGAAGATAGCTGAGAATATCGATGCTCTGCGTGAGACCTGTCGCAGTGCGCGCTTTGACGGCGCGAAGGAGATCGTCCTTGCGCGAGAGGTGGTCGCCGAAGAGGTCGATGAAGCGGTGCTTATGGCCGATGGCGCATCGCTCGGCAATCCGGGACCTGCTGGAGCAGGCTTCATCATTATGACGCCGGATGGCCGTCCTATTGCCGAGGGTTCGATCCCGCTTGAGCCGGCCACTGTGAACGAGGCGGAGTACCGCGCGTTGATCGCCGGCCTGCACGAGGCCTTGCGACTGGGGATCACGAAGATTGAAGCAAGGATGGACAGTCAGCTTGTTTGTCGGCAACTCAGCGGCCGGTACCGAGTGAAGGCACACAACCTCAAGCCCCTCTACGAGTGGGCGTGCAAGCTCGCAGGCAGGTTCGAGGGGTTCAGGTGCCTCCACCTGCCACGCGAGGGGAACGAGCAGGCGGATGCGCTCGCAGGCGCCGCAGCGAAGCGCGCGAAGGAGCAATACACATAGCCATGGCAGGAAATGATCGTAGCTGGGCAACCGAGATCGACTGGGTGGTCGAGGATCGCATCGCGGCATTCTCGGCCTACGCACTTGACGACCTCGATCGGCTCGAGGAGATGGGTATAGAAGCTATAGTCTCGCTGATCGAGCAGGCTCCCCCGGAGCTTACCGGCACGAGGCGCTTCGAAGTGCTCTGGCTTCCCATCGAGGACATGACCGCCCCTGATCGCGAACAGATCGAGGAGTTCGTTGCATTCGTTACTGACATGCACGACCAGGGAAAAGCCGTTGGGGTTCACTGCATGGCGGGCCTCGGACGCACCGGCACCTTGATCGCCTGCTACCTGGTCACCCAGGGCAGGACTGCGGAAGAGGCGATAGAGGAAGTGCGCAGAGCACGCCCCGGCTCGATTCAGACCGAATATCAGGAACAGTCGATCCGGCGCTGGGCTATGACGCAGTCTGGTGAGAGCGACATCGGCAGGTTCCTCTAACCGCCCTCGTCATCACGCGGAACCATTTCGATGGCATTCTGCGGACAGAGCAGGTTACAGAGCCCACAACTGTCACACAGCTCTGGATCGACCTGTGTAACGTCATCCTCGCGGCTGATCGCAATCCATGGGCAGACGCGGACACAATCACCGCAATTGCTGCACAGACCGCAGTCCATGCAACGTTCAGCCTCCGTGCGCCCGATCCGCTCGTCAAAGCCGGTCGCGACCTCTTCGAAGTCGTCAATCCGCGCCTCCGCAGGTCGCTCAGGCATCTGCTGCCGCCGCGTCAGCACTATCGGCTGACTCTCCTCGATCACCTCTTCGGGTTCGACGCGCGGCAGCGGCGTCTCGGCGCGATCGACCTTCTCACCTCTGAGGTAGGCGTCGATGCTGAATGCCGCGCGCTTGCCCGCCGCCATGGCCTCTACCAGCGGTCCCGGTCCGGTTACACAGTCTCCACATGCAAACACATCGACCAGACAGGTTGCTCCGGTCTCCTCGTCGGCCGAAATGCAGTCCTCGTCACAAAGGCCCTCGACCCCGAGTTCTCGCAGCCAGTCGGTCTCTGGAAGCTGGCCAATGGCCACGACCACCGTGTCACACTCAACTATCTCACTCGAGCCCTCTATCGTCTCGAATCCCACTCTGCCATCTGGCCCCGGTTCGGTAGCCCGTGTGCGCACACACTTGACACCTGCCACCCGGCCGTCCTCTTCGACGATCTCTACCGGGTGGAGTTGCTCACTCAACTGGACCCCTTCATCAAGCGCCTCCGTGACTTCCTCATCCCGTGCGGGCATATCCTCACGGCGCCTGCGGTAAGCTATGGTCACATCCTCGCTCATACGAACCGCCACGCGAGCGCTGTCGATCGCGACATCACCGCCGCCTATCACGAGCACCCGGCTGCCCAACTCAACGTTCTCGCCCAGGGCGTGTTCCCGCAGGAGGCTTACTCCCTCGATAACACCTGTGCTCTGCTCGCCGGGAATGCCGAGGCTTCGCTGCTTATGACCGCCCAAAGCGAGCAGAATCGCGTCAAAGCCCTCCTCACGCAGATCATCCAGGCCGACATCCTCACCGACGCTGACGCCCGTCCGGATCTCGACCCCGAGGCGCTCTATCTCAGCTATCTCGTGTTCGACAACCTCGCGCGGCAGGCGGTACTCGGGGATACCCACTGCGAGCATACCACCGGGTACCGGCAATCGTTCGAAGATTGTTATCTGATAGCCCATCAACGCCAGGCGGTAGGCTCCGGTGAGGCCTCCCGGCCCTGCTCCCACAACCGCGACGCGTTCGTCGTGCTGGGCCGTAGGCTCGGGTGTCTCCGGAAGGTACCTCCCCCCCCGGTCGGCCGCGAAGCGCTTCATTGCGGCAATGGAGATGGTGTCATCCACCTGGCCGCGGGTGCATTCCTCCTCACAGGGATGATGGCAGCAGCGGCCGAGGACACCGGGGAATGGGTGGTTCTGTTTGATCAACCGAAGCGCATGATCGTACCGGTGTTCTGCGATCAGATTGAGGTAGCCCTGTACGTCCTCGTTGAGCGGGCACTCCCATCGACACGGAGCGGTGCCTCGAGGCTGAATCTCCGCGACCACGTCGTGTCGGCGATCCACCTCTTCCAGCGGAACGATGCGATCGTTGAGCAGACCGTGAAGTTCGTCAATGTCCTCGATGCTTCGACTATCCAGGATCTCTTCTAACTGTCGATTGAGGCGGGTGATGATGTCGTAGCTTTCCAGATAGATCCCCGTGCACACCTGTACGCTGTTTGCCCCGGCCATGATGTAGGCGAGCGCATGCTCCGGTTCCGAGACGCCGCCACTGGCGCTGATCTCGAGGTTCGTCTGCGGCGAGATCGTGTTCACCCAGCGCAGCACGAAGTTGCGCGCCCACGGCCCGCCGTGGCCCGCGTAGCCTCCATGCATCACGGGCAGGCCTCTCTGCGCGTCTACCTCGAGGCCGGTGAAGCGGTTGAACAGTGTCACCCCATCGGCGCCGAGTTCCTCTACGGCGGCCACAAAGCTCGGCGGCGAGGTTAACTGCGGGGTAAGCTTCACCAGCAGGGGTAGATCGATCCTTTCGCGCACCGCTTCGACTACCTCAAGAATTCGACGCTCCACGTCCTGTCCACTGAAGGCGATCGAGCCATGGGGACACGAGACGTTGATCTCTATCGCGTGGGGCTGCGCTTCCGCGATGATCTGAGTATTCTCGACCCAACTCTCCACCGACTGACAGTCGATGTTCGCGATTACCGGAATCGAAAGCGCATCGATCGCGAGTGAGATCTCCTCAGCGTACTCGTATGCATCGAAGTGACTCGCCTGCTCGTAAGAGTAAAAGGTGAAGGCATCGCGGTCGGCCATCTCGTGCTCGATCAAGCGGTAGCGGGGTGCGGGTGAGGTCCGCATCTCCTCGATGTCGGAGAAGCCCTTCATTATCACGGCGCCCGCGCCTGCGTCCTCAGCGCGGCGCATCAGGGCGAGACTGCGGGTAATTGCGGCGGATCCGGCGATGATCGGGGTTCGTAACTCAAACCCCAGGAAGTCTGTCGTCAACGATGGCACGTTATGCTACCCCTTATTCCCCCGCTGCGAGCAGGGTCGGATACTGTACGCCGTCACAGATTATCACCGACGTTACGCGTAGTCAACCTGAGCACGGCGGTGCGATGGATTGTGTGAGCATCGAGCAAGACTGGGTGTTCCGACGGAGATTCTGGTCCTCTGCCAACCCGGAGGTACATGCGGGCCGCCGGTTAATGGCCGGCGGCCCGATTCGATCTCATGGTCTTTACTCGCCTTCCGCCTGCGCTTCGCGCTTGGCGGCAGCGGCCTCAACGTCACCGAGCAGCTTCTCCATGTTTTCGGCATCCCGAGAGCGCCCTGCACCTCCGCGTGCAGCAAGGTCCTCGAGCACGTCACCGGAGAAGCCGACCTCACGATCCCGATGCATCGGCATCCCTGATCCGGCCGGAACCAGCCGACCGATGATCACGTTCTCCTTTAGACCGTGAAGCGGATCGCGCTTGTTCTCACAGGCCGCCTCGGTCAGCACGCGTGTGGTGCGTTGGAATGAAGCTGCGGAGAGGAAGCTCTCCGTGGCCAGCGAGGCCTGCGTGATGCCGAGCAGGATCGGCTCGGCTGTTGCCTGCGCCCCACCAAGCTCCTGCACACGTCGGTTCTCCTCTACGAAGTTGAAGCGATCGACGACCTCGCCGGGCAGGAACTTCGTGTCACCGTGATCGATCACCTTGACCTTCATCAGCATCCGCCGAATGATGGATTCAACGTGCTTATCGTTGATGGCGATCCCGTGCTCATCGCGGTAGACGCGCTGGATCTCACGCAGCAGATAGTCCTGAACGCCCTGTCGGCCCTGGGTGGCAAGCAGCTTCTCGGGATCCACAGGACCGGTGGTCAGCGGATCGCCCGCGCGCACCTCCATGCCCTCTGAGACCAGCAACTCACCGCGGTAGGGCACAAGATGCTCAGTGCGTATCTTCACCGTTTCGATGTCATGCTTCCTCAGGCGGACGCGGACCTTCTTGAGCAGCTTCTCACCCGCCGCTGCAATGGGACCATCCTCTTTGTCCGGCCCGTACATATCCTCGGCGAGGCGCTCACCCCGGATCGCATCCGTGTCACTGAGGGGGTGTTCGGAGTGAATGACCACAGCGCGCATACCTCGTTGAGTCACCTCGGCAACGACACCGTCCACGTCGGCGGTGATCGCCTGACCCTTGGGCGTCCGGGCTTCGAACAACTCCTCAATACGCAGCAGGCCCCGCACTGAAGTCTCAAGCACCTTCAGCATGTCCTTGATGGCTTTGCGCCGGGCGCGACCGCCTCCGGCTATGTCGAGGGACACCCGTCCCTGGTCGATATCATCCTGCAGCGAACGCAGCGCCTGTTGCTTACGCTTCTTCACATCCGCGACCCCGGTGATGTACTCACCTGCTACGCCACCGGTGTGGAATGTGCGCATGGTAAGCTGCGTTCCCGGTTCACCGATCGACTGCGCGGCGATGATCCCGACGGCGGTTCCCACCTCAACGAGTCGCTGAGTGGCGAGATCGCGTCCATAACACAGTGCGCAGACGCCCCGCGCCAGCTCGCAGGTCAACGGTGATCTTATCTCCACTTCCTTGATGTCCGCATCAACGATCATCTGCGCGGTCAGCTCGTCAATCTCGGTGTTGGCCTCAGCCAGTACCTCTCCCGTGTCGGGATGGATCACATCTTCAGCCGCCCAGCGCGCCACAATGCGATCGTAGATGTCCTGGTATATTTCGTCATCTTCCGGTACCTTGACATCGGCACCGCAGTACTTGCACGTGCCCACGCGATGGTGATCGGCGATGCCGCATTCCGGACAATAGACATCGGCGAGGTACATTGCCGTGACACTGATTGAATCGGTAGTGCCACAGTCATGCGCCTGTATCATCACGTCCTGCGCGACATCCACGAGACGTCGCGTGAGGTAGCCCGCGTCCGCGGTGCGCAGGGCGGTGTCGGCGAGTCCCTTGCGAGCACCGTGCGTCGAGACGAAATACTCGAGCAGATCCAGCCCGTCGTGGAAGTTGTTCTTGACGGGCAGGTCCTCGATCAAGCGTCCGAATGGATCGCTCATAAGTCCTCGCATGCCGGTGATCTGAGCGAACTGAGTGATCGAGGCCCGCGCGCCGGAGTTGATCATCATCCAGATGGAGTTGAAGGTACCTACCCCTTCAAGAATCTGGTCGGAGATCTCCTGGCGAGCCTGCTCCCAGCGGGTGAGTACCTTGCGCTCACGCTCATCATCCACAATCGCACCCTCTGCGGCCGCCCGATTCGTTCGCTCGACGTCACGTTCGGCCCGTGCGATGATGCGATCCTTGTCGGTGTCGATCTTCGTGTCATCGAGACAGATGCTCAGACCCGATCGCGTTACGTAGGCGAAACCGAGTTCCTTGATGTCGTCGATAAGTTGCGCTGTCCGATGCTGACCGTAGCGCCGATAACAGTCAATCACCAGATCGGAAAGCTGCTCCTTGGCGATGTCATGGTTATAGAAGGGCATATCCAGCGGGAGGTGACTGTTGAACACAACGCGTCCCACCGTGGTCAGCGTCAGAACGCGGCGAACGCTCACCATCAGCTTACTGTCCACCGCGCAGCGGCCCTCAAGGCACTCCACCGCCGCGGTGTATTCAAGAGCGCTTCGCAGCGTCTCCTCAACCTCCACAGTGGTCTCTCCGGCCTGTGACCCCTCAGTAACCGGCTCCGGCGCAGTCATCTCACCGCTTTGGACTGCTTCAACCATCTCGCTGGTCAGTGTAAACTCAAGGCTGCGCTCGCGAGTCGGATGCTCGTGTGTGACATGATCCGACACGGTGCGCTCCAGTGCCATCTTCGCACCCGGATGCATCTCAAGCTCATTGCCGTCTCCATCTTCGGTTCTAACCTCGATTTCCGGAAGCCGCACATCGATGGGCTGGTGAAGGTCGATCTTGCGATGCTCGTACGCGCTGATCACAGCCTCACCGGATTCGAACTGCTTGCGCTCTTCCCTCGGAGGCGTCTCACCGGACTGCTGTGTCATGTAGTAGCAGCCGAGAACGATGTCATACACCGGATGAGCGATCGGATCGCCGTTCGCAGGCTTAAACAGGTTCATCGACGCGATCATGAGCAATCTCGCCTCGGCCTGCGCGTGTGCCGACAACGGCACGTGCACAGCCATCTGATCGCCATCGAAGTCAGCGTTGAATGCAAGACACACCAGTGGATGGAGCTGGATAGCCTTACCATCGGTAAGCGTGGGCTCGAACGCCTGGATACCAAGCCGGTGCAGGGTCGGGGCGCGGTTGAGAAGTACCGCCTTACCCTCGATTACGCGCTCAAGTGAGTCCCAGACGATGGGATCGACACGATCCACCATCCGCTTCGCAGTCTTGATGTTCGTTGTGTGACCGTGCTCGACAAGATCGCGCATTACGAAAGGCTTGAAAAGCTCCAGCGCCATCACACGGGGAAGGCCGCACTGATGCAGCTTAAGCTCCGGACCAACAACAATTACCGAGCGACCGGAGTAATCCACTCGCTTACCCAGCAGGTTCTTGCGGAATCGGCCCTCCTTGCCTTTGAGCATATCTGATAGCGATTTGAGCTGGCGCCGATTGCTGCCCGTAACCGGTCGACTCCGCCGGTTGTTATCGATCAACGCATCTACAGATTCCTGCAACAGGCGCCTCTCGTGGTTCACGATCGACTCCGGAGCGTTGATCTCGATAATCCGGCGCAGGCGATTGTTGCGGTTGATTACCCGCCGATAGAGATCGTTGAGGTCCGAGGTGGCAAAGCGGCCACCGTCGAGTTGCACCATCGGTCGCAACTCAGCCGGTAGCACAGGAAGAACCGTGAGTACCATCCACTCAGGACGGTTCTTCGAGCCGCGGAATGCTTCTACCACCTTCAAACGCTTGACCGCACGCGTGCGGCGGGCGCCCCTGTGTTCGTCGATCTCCTTGCGCAACTCGCGGGCCATCTCGTCGAGGTCAACCTGCTCCAGCAGCTCCTTGATCGCCTCTGCACCGAGGCCCGCGCTGAACAGATTCCCGAAGTCCTCGTTGAGATGTCGCTCAAGAGTTCCGATCAGGTTCCGCAGGTTGCGCTGAGTGGTCTCACTGATGAGCTGCTTGGGCGCGAGATCAAACAGCGTCTCGACCGTCTCCTCGAGTTCCTCGAGTCGCTCGCCCGCAGCCTTTTCCTCATCGGCTACCGCGCTGGAAAGCTGCTCCTCGCTGGTTATCTCCGGTGGAGCCATGATTCCGCCTGCCAGCAGCGCATCGATGTCTTCCTCGACTTCCGGCTCCTGCTCCTCTTCCTCGCTACCCTCCGCACGGGCCGCGAGGTTCTCCTCGTAGCTGATCCGGAGGCGCTCGATGTTGTCGTCCCGCGTCGCGCGAATCTCTTCCTTCTCGCGTTCGACTGCGGCATAGATATCGGACTTGCGCCGGGCCCGCCGCTCGGCATCCACTTCGGTGACGATGTAGGAGGCGAAGTACACTACTTCTTCAAGCGTGCGTCGCGACATGTCCAGCAACAGGCTCAAGGGGCTGGGAACCCCCTTGAGATACCATGAGTGACACACCGGGGCGGCAAGCTCGATGTGGCCCATCCGCTCTCGCCGCACCTTTGAGCGCGTGACCTCCACGCCGCAGCGGTCGCAGATTATGCCCTTGAATTTCACTTTCTTGTACTTGCCGCAGTGACACTCCCAGTCGCGCACCGGGCCGAAGATCCGTTCACAGAACAGACCGTCACGTTCCGGACGGTAGGTCCGGTAGTTAATGGTCTCGGGCTTCTTCACCTCGCCACGAGACCACAGACGTATCTCCTCAGGAGAAGCAAGGCCGATTGTTACCGTATCAAAGTCCGTGGTGGAGACGGGCAAGTCGATCGCCTCCTGTGTCTATTGAGCCGCTGTATGTCGGTCCGTCGCGGCCTTATTATATGCGTTTGTGAGACGGTCATCTGACTGTACTGCTGCTTCTTTAGCGCAGGTCCCCGCTGCTGGAAGTTATGTCCACCGGCTCTCCTTCGCGATTCTCGATGTTCACATCCAGAGCCAGTGCCTTCATCTCGTTTACTAGAATCTTGAATGCCTCCGGCACCCCGGGCTCTTCGATGTTCTGGTCCTTCACGATCGCCTCGTAGGTGGCCACCCTTCCTGCCACATCGTCCGACTTCACGGTCAGCATCTCCTGCAGACAGTTCGCGGCGCCGTAGGCTTCCAGCGCCCAGACCTCCATCTCGCCGAAGCGCTGGCCACCAAACTGCGCCTTGCCACCAAGTGGCTGTTGCGTGATGAGCGAGTAAGGACCGGTGGAGCGAGCGTGAATCTTGTCCTCAACAAGCTGCAGAAGTTTGAGAATGTACATGTACCCAACCATAACCGGCTGATTGAACGCCTCACCGGTGCGGCCGTCGTAGGCTATGGTGCGGCCGGTCTCCGGTTCAACCTCTGCACGGTGGTAGGCGTTTTCGCGCGCCGCCTCGACGATCAACTCGTAGGGCCGACGCTCCGACGCCCGACTCCACGCGTATGGACTGACCGCCAGCCACTCAGCAAGATCCGCAAGAGCATCCTTGTCATGCTGCGACAACTGCTCGATGATCTGCTCCTCCATGTGCTCGGGTGTGGGGCCCGTCAACTGTGACGCATCAACCACCTCGCCGAAATGATTGAGTTCGCAGTCGGCATAGGTCCTGAGAGCCGCCCGCCTGTTCTCGATCGATAGCGCCTTCATGCCCTCCATGATGTCCTCGGGGGTGATACCCTCGAAGATCGGTGTCACGTACTCAAGATCGCCCATCTCATTGGCAATAAGCGCCAGATGCGTCTCCATCACCTGGCCGATGTTCATCCGTGACGGGACAGTCAGCGGATTGAGGCAGATGTCCACCGGGACGCCGTCGGCCGTATAGGGCATATCCTCCACCGGCAGTATCTTCGAAATGACGCCCTTATTGCCGTGCCGGCCGGTGAGCTTGTCGCCGACCATAATCTTGCGCCGTTGCGCTACGAAGACGCGAACAAGCTGATTGACGCCGGCCTTCAGTTCATCGCCCTCTAGCTTCTCCAGCTTCCCGTCGCAGTTCGGGCAGCGCTCATGCTCGAGCTTCTTCCCGTAATCCTGCACAGTATCACACGCTGCACACTCGTACTTGTGACGGGAGAATATCTTGGTATCTATCACCACGCCCTTCTCGCCGTGGGGGACACGCAGAGATACGTCGCGCATCTCCTCCGCCTTCTTCCCGAAGATGGCGATGACCAGTTTCTCCTCGGCGGTAAGCTCCGACTTACCCTTGGGCGCAACCTTGCCCACGAGAATGTCTTCCGGGCGAACCTCCGCGCCTATGCGAATTATCCCCGTTGAATCGAGGTCGGCCAGCGCATCGTCCCCAACGTTGGGAATGTCTCGGGTTATCTCCTCGGGACCAAGCTTCGTGTCCCGAGCCTCACATTCGTACTTCTCAATGTGGACAGAGGTCAGTTCGTCGTCGTGCAGCAGGCGTTCACTGATCAGAATCGAGTCCTCAAAGTTGTAGCCTTCCCACGGCAGGAAGCAGATCCGCAGATCTCTGCCGAGCGCAAGGTCGCCCTTGTGCGTGGAAGGACCGTCCGCGAGCGGCTGGCCGGCCTTCACTCGGTCACCTGCACGCACCAGTCGGCGCTGATTAACGCATGTGCCCATGTTCGTGCGGATGAAACTCTCCAGTTCGTACTCGCCTGCCGAGCCGTCAACGTACTCCACCACCACTCGGTTCGCATTCGCTTCAATCACACGTCCATCTTTCTCCGCCAGCACTACCACGCCAGAGTCCCGGGCAGAACGGCCCTCAAGGCCTGAGCGCACGGCCGGCGCATCCGTCTTGATCAGCGGAACCGCCTGGCGCTGCATGTTAGATCCCGCCAGCGCGCGAACCGCGTCGTCATGATCGAGGAAAGGGATCAGACCGGTCGAGACCGAGAATACCTGCGATGCCGAGTAATCGATGAAATCGACCTCCTCGGGCTCTCTGCCGGCGAACTGTCCCTTGTAGCGGCAGTTGGTCGTGCCCTGGAGACGGCCGTCTTCATCGCGAGGGGCAGAGGCGGAAGCGATGTACACGCCTTCCTCCTCGTCGGCGGTCATATACACGACCTCATCGGTCGGATATCCATCGACAACCTTCCGGTACGGCGCTTCGATGAACCCGAACTCGTTGAGACGCGCGTGCAATGCGAGATAACCGGTCAGTCCGACAAGCTGACCCTCGGGGCTCTGCACGGGACAGATGCGTCCGTAGTGCGAGTGGTGGACATCGCGAACCTCCAGCTTCGCGCTCTGCTTTGACAGCCCGCCCGGCCCCAGGGCCGACACCCTACGTGTATGCGCAAGCTCCGCCAGGGGATTGACCTCATCCATGAACTGAGATAGCTGTCCCGAGCCAAAGAAGCTGTTGATGGCGGCTGCGATTGGCTTCGTCGAGATAACGTTGCCCGGCACCATGTCCTCGGGATCCATCGAGGTCATGCGCTCCTTCCCGACTCGCTCCGTGCGCATGAAGCCGGTGCGAAGCTGACTCTGCAGCAATTCCCCAATGGCGCGGACGCGCTTGTTCTGCAGGTGATCGATGTCATCGACCTCACCCTCGCCACGCGGCAGGCCGAGCAGATACCGGACCATCGCGACAACGTCCTCACGCCTGAGAGTGCGAATGTCGATATCCACATCCACGCCGAGCTTGCGGTTGATCTTGTAACGTCCCACCCGGGAGAGGTCATAGCGTTTCACGTCAAAGAAGTAGCTGTGCAGCAACGACTCCGCACTGTCAACGGTCGGGGGATCACCGGGCCGGATCTTGCGATAGACCTCAAGCAGACCCTGCTCCGCCGAGGAACTCTCGTCGTCCTCCAATGTGGCTCGCAGCTCAAACGGTGCCCGGATTACCTCCAGCTTCTTCACACCGGCGTCGGCGAGCTTCTGCAAAGCGTCGAGCTCAAGCGCTTCCCACGCCTCGGCGACAATCTCTCCATCTCTGTCGGTGAGAGTTCGGGTCGCAAAGTACTCTTCATGAGCCTCGATACCTGGAAGCGCTTCGGCCTCCCGCTCCTCAATCTGCTTGATGAGTCCCTTGACTTCAGCGCTCTGCTCCTCACCGAACGCGTGCAGCATCTCCTCGTCGGTGCCGGTGGGAGGAACGTCCTCCGGACCGTCGGTCTCCAGCCATTGGAGCGCACGCAGAAGGGCCGTGACCGGGAACTTTCGTGTCTGTCCAAGCTTCACTGCGAGGACGCCCTTCGCCGACGTGTCAATTTCAAGCCACGCGCCGTCGTTAGGAATCACCTTCGCAGAGAAGCGCACTCGTCCTGCCGAGTCGATGGTGTCAGAGAAGTACACCCCGGGGGAGCGAGCAAGCTGGCTGATCACGACGCGCTTTGCACCGTTGATGATGAACTTGCCCCGATCGGTCATGATCGGTAGTTCACCCAGATACACCTCGGACTCCGTGATCTCCGGAATCTCCTTGTTTATCAGGCGAACCTTGACCGATAGTGGTGCTTCGTACGTTGCGTCCCGCTCGCGGCATTCCTGCATGGTTCGCGATGGCTCGCCGATAGTGTAATCGAGGAACTCCAGCGCTATGTTGCCGGTGTAATCCTCGATGGGGCTGAAACTCTCAAATAACTCCGCGAGCCCCTGGTCGCAAAACCAGTCGTAGGACTCCTTTTGCACGCTGATCAGGTCAGGCAACTCTGCGGGGTCGTATGAAAGCGGCAGTGACTCTGGTATCCGAGGCAATTCCTGGGTCATACCTGCAAGCCTCCTTGGTTGGGTGAAGAGGAGCTACAGTAGGTACACGACAACAGGCGCATGCGGCTCACGCATGCATCCCGTGTTCAGTGAGGAGAATTCATCCCGGCGACTATTGCTATTAGCCGAACACCCACATAATCTTGGTTGCATCGGTTCGATGCGGGTTGGAATAACAGAGTATACCCTGTAATCGATGTGCTGTCAAGGGGCTGAGCCTGTTTTTGTAGGAGCAAAGTGATAATGTCGGGTTGGGGCAAAGTAGAAATGTCCTCCCGCTGCGGGTGATGTTTGGCGGTGTGGCGAAGAGGAGGTCATGAAGATCACAATGAGTCGTAAAGAGCGAGACCGTTTGGTCGCAATCAGAGCCGTTGACGCGGGGCAGATCACCCAGGAGCAGGCGGCGCAGCTTCCGCACCGCCTCCTGCAGCTTGCGGGCTGTGAAGCCTTCGAAGACACGCATTCCCGTTCGCTGGGCCGCTGCTCGCTGATCGCGCGGATTCCGACTGCGCGATGAGGCCTACGCCGAGTTCCATGGCCAGCGCTTCGCCTTCACGCAGCGGATTCTCTGGCGCGACCACCTCAAGTACCTTTTCAACGCCTTCGATTACGATAAGGTGTACGACGCTTGAGGCAGACCCCCACGAACTCCGCAACGTGGTCGATGATCCGACCTATGCCGCCAGCCAAGGACGAGATGCTGCGCGGGGTCTGGCGCAAGGTGCATGACACCGGCGATGACGTGGTGGCGAAGTCGCACTACTGGTCGCTGAGGTTCTGAAACCTCGGCCCCGACTCGGTCGATCGGGACTGACGGTCGCTTCTCACGAATAACGGCCCGCATTCTTTGGCTTGATCGGTGAGATGTCACGCAGTGAGAGCACCCCAGATTTAGCTGAAGAGGTCATCGGTTACGTGACGCGATTGACCAGCGGTGGTAGAATCGCCACATTTGCGAATCAGTTCGTCCCATGAGATCCTTCGACGTGTGACTAATAGGTCACACTAACCACCACGTCCCGGCAGCCGCGGCTGGCGAGGCGTGCGCGGACTTCGCTCCAGAGGGCCTCGCCCACCATCGGGCTGTTTGCCGCACCGAAGGCGAGTTGTCTGCGCCGTCCATCACCGTCCGCGTAACGCCCCGTGGCGTCGAGGCGCAGTTCTCCGTCCACGAAGACCTGCAGATCTCTGCCTTCCATCACAATGCGGTAGGTGTGAAAGTCATCGGTAGTGTCCATCTCGTAGCGGAGGTCGCGGTTGGCCCACAGATCGATGCGATCCGGATGAAGACCGAGGCGATCCTCCACCACGCCATTGCCGACAATCAGGTAGCTGGATCCGGAGATTGCACGTGCACGTGCCTCGACCACCACGCGCTCAGAGGGATCGGCGCCCCATGAGTAACGGTAGTAGAGGTAGTCACCGCTCTCTGTGCCGCGATCCGCTATCAGCAGCGCGCCATCCCCAAGCTCCTCCACCGTGCGTTCCGAGCCGCGATCCCGATGCCACGGAGCCTGCGGCTTCTCTTCGGCCTTCCATTCGATCGTCCACTCATCCTCGGCGGGCTCTGCATCGGGAGTAAGCTGGATCTCTACGGTGTTGCGACCGCGATCGATGATCTCCACCGGCAGCGGGCAGTCGAGCCAGCCGTCGGCGATGGTTCCTTCGAGTGCGTGCCCGTTGAAGGAGACCCGCGTGTGCTCAGCGCGCGCGAGGCCCGGTATCTCAAGGTGCAGCGTCGCAGTCGGTTGCCCGCCGGCGGCGCGCGCGGCCTCGAAGTCCTCGCCGATCCACAGCTCAAACGTGAGCGGGTCGGCAGAGCTGATTCCGGATGGCTCTCCCGGCGTGATGACCGGGACGGTACGGTGCTGCTCACCCTCGGCAAGCCAGCGCTCGGGATCGCCATCGCGCACCGTGGCGAAGAACAGCTTGTCCATCGTCGCCATGCCCTGAGGGTCGCCGATCTCGCGGAAGATCGGTGAGTTGGGGTTGAAGAGGTTGAAGGTGTGAATTCCGTCCGCGCCGGCGGCCCACGCGTTCATCGCGCGCCCGCGGTAGCTCTCCACCGAGCGGCGCCGAAAGCGCGTCTCGCCCTGCACCCGCGAGTCGCTGAGGCACAGATAGACCGCGACGTCGTGAGCGTGACCGAGTTCGACTGAGTACTCCCACGGGTTGAGGCGGAAGTAACAGGTGGTGAGGAGGATGTCCACCAGCCCTTCCTGCAGCCAGCGCTCCAGATCGAAGCCCATTTCACGGCTGAAGCTTACCGAGTCAGGCACACGAATCGCGACGAGAATCGGCCTCCCGCGCTCCATCCCGACCTCCTCGGTCATCGCTCGGATGCGCCGCATCAGGTCAGTCATCGCCTCGCGCTCCTGGTCGGAGGCCACGCCGCCGTTGGCTACGCTGGCGAAGTAACACAGGTGGCGGAAGAAGTCGAGTTCTATGCCATCCACGTCGTAGTTGCGGCAGACCTCATCGACATACGCGAAGGCGAGGTCGCGGACCTCCTGCTGTGCGTAGTCCACCGAACTCCAGCGGCCGAAGGGGGTGCGCGCGTCGTGGGCGCCCACGAGCAGATCGGGGCGCTCCTCCTTCAGCGGCGGGAAGAGCAGGTAGGGATCATCGGGCGTATGAGCGACATCGTGCGTGTCGTTCATGCGCATGGACCAGAAGAGTTCGATGTCGTTCTCTCTGCAGAAGTCAACCACGCTCTGCAGGCAGTCAGAGCCGAGGTCGATCAGGGGTTGCGTGGCGTTGCGCATCTGCGGATTGATGCCGTAGTCGGCGGATTCGCGCGTGAGGACAGTGCCGACCTTCGTGTCATGAGTGAAGAAGCTGAAGCCGGAACTGATCGTGCAGTAGGCGATTGCTCCGACCTGCGAGTCGTCGTCCGCCAGCGCGGTGGTGCGGCGGTCGAGGAAGCTCTGCACCGTCAGTTCCTGATCCCGCGGGAAGTAAAGCGCGTCACAGCCGTCGTTGTTGGCGAGGATCCCGCGCGGCGAGAAGGCAAGGTCGCGCCGCATCTCGCGCAGTTGCTCAAGCGAAATCGGCTCATCCGCGCCGTCCTGCTGTGAGTTAGATCGACCGGTTGCAAGCGTGGAGATCGCCATCACCAGGATTCCGAACTTCATCGCTCTGCTCACGCCCTTCATCGCTGCATCCTCCGGAGTGTGTTGATATCTCGAGGCTTCGGTCGCCGCAGGTCATTGCGTCACGACTGCGCGGAGGACCTTCCTGCCCCCCCGTGTCTGGAGATGACCTCACGCGAGGCCAAAGCATTCAACAGAAATCTCGATCTGTCTTCACTCCCGGGTCGCGGGGATGGTTCGGGTGAGCTGCGGCCCGACATAGTCATCGTATTCGGACCCGAGCGGAAGGTTGACGCGACAGTTCCTCTCGCTGGAAAGGTATGCCGCAAGCCCCCACTCCACGTTCCGCATTGCGTCCTCGCCTGTCACCGGAACCGGCCCGCCGGTCTCGATGGCCCTGCGGAAGACCCTGTGAAGAACGGTGAAGGGGTGTACCTGCAGATCCTCATCGATGCGCACCGTCTGAAGGCCTTCACGTCCGCGCGTCATCTCCACACGATCCGGCCGCCAGAGCGCATGGATGCAGCCGTCACCGCCGTGGATGATGAGACCCTCGCGACCCGCCGGAGGTGGCTCCAGCGTGGGATGAAGGCCGATGGAGATGAGCGCACCGTCATCACACTCACAGGTGATGACGAACTGATCCTCGGGCACCATGCCGGGACTGCAGCGGTTGCGGATGAAGCCGCTGACCGTCACGGGATCCTGATCGCAGACGAATCGGGCCGTGTCTATGTAATGGCAACCGAAGTTGATGACGTGGCCGTTGCCCGCGGATTCGCTGCGATAGCGCCACGAGTCGGTGGCCCCCATCTCCGGGGGATTCGCCTGCACGCTGAAAGTGCCTTCAATTCCCAACACCTCGCCGATCTGGCCGCACTCGATGAGCCTGCGCGCCATTGCGAAGGGCGGCTTCACCCGCGTTGAGTGGCCGACCGTGAGACGCACGGCGTTGCGCTGTGCCGCTGCGATCATCTCACGGCAACCGCCCAGACTTGCGGCCATCGCCTTCTCGCAGTACACATGCTTGCCCTGGTCCATCGCCGTAACGCTGATCTGAGGATGCATCTGCGTCGGCGCACAGACCACCACCACATCCACCGAAGCATCCGCCAGCAGGTCCGACAGATCAGTGTGAAGCGACACCGTGTCCGCGATCTTCGCGGCGGCCGCTTGTGCTTTCGACTGATCGGGATCAACAAGCGCGACGATTCTCGCGCCATCGGTCTCCGCGATCGCCCGGATATGCGAGTTCACTATGCGGCCGCAGCCGACGATTCCGTAACCAAGCTCGTGCATCAGAAAGACGCCCTTCTCCTTTGCGTGAATTTGGGTCAGTGATACTGTCGGGACATCGCAGGCCCCGCTTCCCCGCGTGACAAGCCAGCCATTACCGCTGAAACGCGATGTACGGGACCCTGTGCTCGGTTTCTTCAGTGACCGTGTGCAGACGGACCAGTGCGTAAACGAGATTGGACACCCACAGTTCAGACTCGTAGTACCACAACTCCGTCGCACCCCGGAAAAGCCCGTCGTAGTAGAGTCGCTCGATGCCGGTCTGCGCGTATCGCTCCGCCGCCTCCACCCAGCGAGGATCATCATCAAGCTCGTACATGTCGAGCATCAGGTTCACGATGCTGCCGAAGACCTGCGCCGGGGGGTTGCGCACCTCGGGGCTCTCGTCGAGATCGGCGTAACGCTCCGCGACCGCCCGCGCCATAGCCGGGAAGCGCTCGTCGCCGGTGAGGCGATAGGCGTGGATGTAGTTCATCACACTGCCCGCGAGCGCCCCGGCTCCGTAGGCCGCGGTGAAGCGCGGCTCTGAGTTGGCGATGCGCGACTGCTCGGCTACCGCATCGATGTACCCCAGCGCAATCCGCTCGACGCGCCCGGCGGTCTCAGTGCCTTCGAGCAGCGGCACCGACTCGAGCATCGAAAGCGCGCAACTGAAGGTGGAGCCGAGAGAGGCGCCGGTGGGCCGGCTGCTGCCTGGGGAGCAGCCGGGAAGCAGGCCCGAGTCAAGCACCGTATTCTCGTGATGGTCAAGCAGCCCCTCTATCCACTCGAGATACTGCGCGTCTCCGCTCTTCGAATACGCGAAAGCCCATGTCTGCAGGAAGAAGCCGCCGTGGCGAGGGAAATCGAGGAATCCAGGGTCCTCAGGTCGCGGCACCGGAAGCGGCTCCATGATGCTTGCGTGACGGCAGAACTCGAAGGTGTTGAGGTTGACCACGTGGTTGATCAGACCGGATGCGTGCGCGGTAACCGCGTCGGAGTTCAACTGCCAGGCGAGTTCCCAGAAGTCGATTGAAGGCGCGCCGAGATACTCGTGTGTATTGTGCCCCGGCGTGTTGGTGCGGAAGTCACAGTGGGCGTGCTCGCCCCACGGCCAGATCCCGGTCGGCGTCCGGGCGCAGTTGTCGAGGAAGTGCCGGAGGTAGGCCACGGCGGCCTCGCGATAAGTGTCATCGCCGGTCAGCGCGCTCATGTGCTGCATCGCGTCAAGCAGTGGGAGATCGTGCTGGAGATTGCCGCCGAAGGGTGCCCTGTCCCCCTGGCGCTGTCCTTCGATCGCCGGAAGCACAATGCCCGGATGCTCTTGAGATGAGAGGAGCAGGATGCTCACGAACATGGGAGTGTCCGTGTCTCCGTAGATGTCTGTGCCCTTCGCGATCATGGTGTCCATGAAGCTGCGGGCATAGCCGAGATAGCCCGTCCGGGGATCATACTCGGTCGTCGGCGGTGCGTCGATCTGATCGGTCGCGGCGCGCACGAAGAGGCGCTCCATATCCGTCTCGCCAGGCACCGAAAGCGCCGTCAGGAGCGTGGTCTCGACCCCCGCCTCAGGCTCGAACAGGTATATCTGATGGATGTTGGGGAAGGCGTTGTCCGGACGCGCGGTCCCGATAACTCGCAGGCGCAGCATATTCACCGCGGCTGCGGTCAGATCGACCTCGAAACGCACCAGGTTGAACTCCTCATCGCCATCGACGACGGACTCGGGATCGACGTCGAAGTCCTCGGCGTCCGCCCTCTCGACGGAACCGAGCAGCGCCCAACCATCGTCCACCTTCGCGTAGATCTCAAGATCCGTGACTCGAATCTGATCCTTACGATTGTTGGTTACCACCCCGAGTCGCCCGACTACGGTCGGCTCCTCGAACTCGATGAATATGTTCGCCGGGTGTTCGGAGAGGTCGGTTCCGTCTCCGCTCCAGCGCGTCATCTCGTCTCCGTCCACGATCGGAGGTAATCTGTGACTGATCGAGACCGTGGAGAATACGTTCGCCTCGGTGAGGTCAAGCGGCTCGGCCTCTACTGTTGTTGGGCAAGCCAACACAGCCAGTAACGCCGCCAGCGTCAGGATCCGCTTCATATTTCCACACGTCCTTTCTGATGGTGATGCAGAACGTGGCGTAACGGAAGCCGCACTATCAAACATTGAATCTGTCGGCAGGACAACGTCGGACGGATCGAGAAGGCACAGAAAAGACCTCTGCTTTGCCTGGAGGAGATTGCATGAGAGCGACCCCAGGAAACTATCCTCACCACCCGATGCCGGAACAGCGCGCGCAACTCCCCTTAGACCGAACCTTTGACGAGACGCAATATCGTGCCCTGCGGGAGGGCACGATCCCTAAATCCCCCGACGATCGCTGGTTTGTGTTCGAAGACGAGGACTGGGTGGCCCTCCATCACAGTTCCACCGGACACTGCATCTACCGCCTGCGGCTGGAGAACACCGGCCATCAGTGGCAGGTAGCGGAAGCTTGGGTAAACCGCGATCCCGCCCAGTATGACTCTGATGACACTCAGGTCGATGCTCAGATGCTCAGCAGCCTGCTTGACCGAATTATAGCCGCAAACGGGCACTGACATCCCTGCGCGCTCACAGGAAGTCGGCCAGCGGTATCTTCAACAGGTAGTGCGCCTTTGACCTGTCACAGGCGAGGTACAGCGTCTCGCGTTCGGCCTCAATGTGCCCGTGAGGATAGTAAACCCCGCGCCCCTCGGTGACGTCGGCGATCTTCAGTTGGGTCGGCCAGGTGGCACCGCTGTCGCGACTGACCCAGATCTCCAGAGGCCTTCGCTCGCCCTTCACCGTATTCGGGTTGTTCACAAGGATTATGGCGTCATCATGGGACAGCAGTGTCAGCTTGGTTGATGGATTCGGGATGTCACTCGGGTGCGGCTCCGACCATGTGAGCCCGCCATCACAGGAATCACTTCGCCACAGATACCCCGTTCCCTCCGCCCGCATGAGCATCATGAGGCGACCATCGGAGGTCTCCGCGACGTTGGGCTCCCAGAGAGTGACCTCGGGATGACGAATGTAGCCGTGCATCGTAAAGCTCCGGCCGCAGTCCACCGAGCGCATTACGCCGCAGCGGAAGGGCCAGGTGACGTTCGGGGACACGCTTCGGCCGTCCGACTGTCGTTCCCAGGCGAAGCCGCTTACCTGCTCCTGCCAGTACACCGGAAAGAGCCACGTGCCGTCGGTTATTACGATTCCCTGGCGCGTGGAGACATGACAGGGACCGCCGGGCACGGAGTTCGGCTCGGTCCATGTCCGCCCGCTGTCGTGGGTCCAGGAGCGATAGGTGTGGAGGTCACAGTAGCGGCTGGCGGCCTCGAGGGTATGAACGAAGGCGC
The DNA here is from genome assembly GCA_003566775.1 of candidate division WS1 bacterium. GTDB lineage: Bacteria > Armatimonadota > Zipacnadia > Zipacnadales > UBA5352 > UBA5352. The sequence goes on along the minus strand of PXBW01000341.1, from coordinate 1,213 downwards.
AGGGCGCCCCCTCCTCGACAAAGAGTTCGGTGCACCAGACGCCGCGATGGGGATGGTCGAAGAGCACCTCCGGCTCGCTCCAGGTGTCCCCGTCATCCCGGCTACGGGTGATCAGCACTACATTCTCGTCATGCGGCTCACGCGGCCCACCGGCGTAGTGCAGGCAGACAAAGCTGCCGTCGGGCATCCGCCGAAACACAGGTTCTCGGGCGTAAGTCCACGCATCATCGCATTCCCAGATAATTCTCGGCTCGTAACGGAACAGGACTTCGGCGTGAGAGTACTGCATCTGTATCACTCCTTCGACTGTGCGCCGGCGCGGAATCTCGGGCGGAGTCTTTCCCCTGTCCGTGCCGGAGACCTCCCCTGGGTCGCTGCGAACCTGTGATGACGACACTGCCTGAGAGACGGTGGTGGCGGGGGCGCTGGATCATGCGGCGGTGGCTACGGCAGGCAGGATCATGGGGATCCCGAGAGGCTGAAGTAGCGAATCGTTCCAGACGTCGTTGATAGATACGAGTCACCTGATTGGAACTGCGATTCGACTTCCCACCGTGGGGCGCCTCCTGGAAGAGGCTGATGCTCGCCGGTGAGGCGCATAACCCGGCGGGTTAGCGCGAAGTGCCACGGCGCTGTAGCAGCCGAGGGGAAGATCACCGGAAGAGTGGACCGGCATCGCGCACCTGACGGGGCAGATCGACCGCCTGCCAGCGCGTTCCACCGACGATTGATCGCTCAACTTCAACGCTATGCGTGAGCACCGCAGGGCTGTCAGGGTCATCAACCCGCAGGGTGTAATCTCCGATGGGAATTCGCCCCATCCGATAGTATCCGAGACGATTGGTCCGGGTGCCGTAGAGAGGCGTTTCAGCTTCCGGATCAAGCAGTGTGACCGTTGCGTCTGGAACTCTGACAGTTCGTATCGCGGTCGTCTCACCCGCCGCACGTTCGATTATCTCCCGCTGCACCGGCCCGGAGATCGAACCAAGGTTCAGTAGCGTCAGGAGAAATGCGAAGATCTCGAGTACCACTATGGCTCCGACTGCCGTTCGAACGTGCTCCTTGAGCGGAGGTGCGATCATCGCTCCCAGAAGCGAGAACAGGGCGCCAGCCGGCAAGAGATAGGCCAGCGTGCTCGCTTCCGGCGGGAGGAGATCCTGTCGGGTCACCAGCAACCAGCCGAGACTGGCGAGGAACAGGCCGATGATCGGGG
>PXBW01000197.1 GCA_003566775.1 candidate division WS1 bacterium | reverse complement strand
GAGGCAGTGCCGCCGTTTGCCTTCCCGCCGGGCGTACACCCGCAGGGCATCGCCGTGCGCGAGGGCGCCGTGGAGCCGAACGTATATCCTGACATGGATAAGATGGCCTTCTGCGCGGGGCTCGCCGAGATGAGTTGGGTGCGCATCGCGCTCACTCCCGAGTTCGGCCACCGCCAGCGCTTCCAGCTTATCCTGACCGATGCGCCGCTCGAGGGCGATCCTCTGCTGGAAGCGGGGCTGTGCGGCATGTGCATGCGCTGTGCCGAGATATGTCCGCTGGGGGCGCTCGACCCCGAGGACGAGGAGAGCATGACCGTCGCCGGGCGAGAGTACACGGTCGCGAAGATCGATTACTCGAAGTGCCGCCGCTGTCAGAACGGAGCGAGGCCGAACCGCTACCATCCCAACGGGCCGCCCGACCGCCTCGGCGCGATCTGCATGAGAACCTGCATGCAGATGCTGGAGGATAACGGGAAGTTGGATACGGAGTTCGCGACACCGTTCCGCATCCGCGAGCCGTGGGCGATCGATGTCTCCGGCGAGCTGATGGATCCTCAGCAGGTCAGGATCGGCCCGGGCGCGGGAACCGGCTGCGCCGACCCCGAGGGCTTCAGCGAGGCCGACAGGGGGGCGCGAATGTGAGGATCACAGCGCAGCAGGTCAAGGAGTTCGCCAAGGCTGCCGGGGCCGACCTCTGCGGCGTGGCGAACATGGAGCGCTTCGAGGGCGCTCCGGAGCAGATGGACCCGCGCTACATCTTCCCCGAGGCGCGGTCGGCGATCGTCATAGGACGGCGCATCCCGCGCGGCGTCTATCGCGGCATCGAGGAAGGGACGCACTGGAGCAACTACACGTTCTACGGCTACAACCGCCTCAACTCTCTGTTCATGCCGAAGGCGCAGTATGAGACCGCCTGCTTCATCGAGGACCACGGCTTCGAGGCGGTGCCGGTCTATCCCGGCGTGGCGGAGGCCGAGCCGCAGAGGGCGCCGGTACGTGCGGGACAGCCCGGCATGAACGTCTATCCGAACATAAGAATCGCCGGCGTGGCGGCGGGCGTGGGCGAGATGGGCTGGTCGAAGGTCTTCCTGACGCCGGAGTTCGGCCCACGCCAGCGCCTGTGCATGGTCCTCACCGACGCGGAGCTTGAGCCGGACCCGCTGATGGAGCCGAACTCGATCTGTAACCTGTGCATGGCCTGCGTCGATGAATGCCCCGGCCACTGCATCCCGCACATCAGGGAGAAGCAGGTCGTCGAGATTCAGATCGAGGACAACACCTACCGCTGGGGCGACGTACACATGGGCAAGTGTACGCTGACGCACCACGGCCTGAACAAGGAGGCGTCACCCTTCCTGTGCAGGGACTGCCCCGGTCTTTACATGCCGGTGGCGGAGCAGGAGTGCTCGGAGGAGGAGGCGTACAAGCTCACGTACACGGTGGGCCGCGGCACCTGGCGCAAGACCGAAGAGTTCCCCAGCGGTCACGTGGTCGATTACGCGTATGAGATGCTGACCGGCGTCGGTTACTACGCGGTGTGCGGCGCGCGCGGCTGCATCCGAGCGTGCTTCATGAGCAACGGCCCGGCGGGTGAGCCGGATCGCGCGTTCGAGAACGAGTTCCGCAAGAAGCCGATGTGGACACTCAGCCCGAAGGGCGAGGTGGGTCTGAAGGACGAGGAGTAGCGATGGTGACCGAACGCGAGCAGGCCCTGCGCGCGCCATACAGCAGTGCCGGGACCGCGCGAAGCAGCACCTTGGCGCGACCGATGCGGACGTTGAGCGCGGGATGGAGATTCACCGCAACTCCAGTACTGCGGTAGCGTGTGCGAGCGCCGGATCCGGGTCACGGTAGGACATCGACGTGCGACCTCCAGAGTGGCCCGGGCCGGAGTTCCCCTTGCAAAGAACGATCAGTTTAATGTAAGTTATGTGGTGACCAAGAGATGAGTCTCCGCCAGATGCGGGGGCTCTGTTAGTGTGTCCATCTCAGCGACGATCACCCACATGCAAAGCCGTCGTATCTGAAACATCATCCACCAAAGACCGGCCATGGCAGGAGAATGTCCGCCTGCCGATGCCCTCATGGAGGATCGGTCTCTCCGCCAGCGCAGGTGCCTGTACGCATGTGTACCGTGCTGGCGGCCTGCAGGGCTACCATGCATGTCGCTCTGCAACTCCGAGCGCAACGGTACAGGAGATGAGGAGTTTGTCTCAGCCCGCACGTAAGTTGCCACCTGAAGCCGGCTACCGGGTCCTGTTTGCACCGCATCGACGCATCCAGCACCGCTGGGTAATGCTGATTGTCGGGACGATGGTCGTGGGCGCTGCGCTGGGCCTCGCGCGCTTCGGATACTCGACCGTTCTTCCCGCCATGCAGGAGGGCATCGGCCTCGATAATACGCAGGCGGGAGTCATCGCTACCGCGAATCTCTTCGGCTATCTGATGCTTGCAGCAATCGGAGGTGCGCTGGCCTCGCGACTGGGGCCGCGCGTAGTGATAGCGGCGGGCCTTACGCTCGCGGGTCTCAGCATGCTGCTTACCGGCATGGTCAGCAGCTTCGCCGGTGCCACGTTCTGGCGTCTGCTGACGGGCATCGGCAGTGGCGCGAGCTATGTCCCGGTGATGGGCCTGATGGCCGCGTGGTTCTCGGCCCGCAGGCGCGGACTTGCGGCAGGGATACTCGTCTCCGGCTCATCATTCGTGCTCATCGTAATCGGCCCTTCGGTCCCTGCGGTGTTGAACGCTTACGGCGATATGGGCTGGCGGGTGTGCTGGTGGGGCTTCGGGACGCTGGTGCTCATCATTGCGATGATTGCTGCACTGCTTCTGCGCAACTGTCCGGAGGATTGCGGTCTCCGTCCCGTGGTGGAGGATACTTCAGGCAACGGCGAGCGGGCGAGGGCGGGGCTGAAGTGGGGCGCGGTGTACCGCGCGCGTTCCGTGTGGCATCTCGGCGCGGTTTACTTCCCACACGGCTTTTCGTATATCATCTACCTCACCTTCTTCGTGGCAATCCTTGTGCAGGAGGCCGGATACACCGAGGCAGCCGCGGGTAACCTGTTCATGCTGGTGGGCTGGCTGAGCCTCGCGTGCGGGATTATCTGGGGGCACGTGTCCGATGTCCTCGGACGCGGCCCTGCGCTCATGATCGTCTACCTGATCCACGTGGTCGCGTTCGCCATCTTCGGTCTCACCGCCTCTCCCGTCGCCCTGACCATCTCCGCGATCCTCTTCGGCCTTACCGCGTGGAGCATCCCCGCCATCATGTCGGCCGCCTCCGGGGATATCGTCGGACCGAAACTCGCTCCCGCGGCACTGGGCTTCGCGACGCTCTTCTTTGGTGTCGGTCAGGCGGCGGCACCGACGGTGGCGGGTGCAGTCGCTGATGCGGTTGGATCGCTTCGCCTCGCAATGCTGCTCGCGGCCGGCGTTGCGCTGATGGGTGCGATCGGAGCGGCGACGCTGCGGATGAAGGTGCAGGGGCGCACCTGAGCGCCGGCAGGGTACATCGTATCCGCCAGACCGGCTTCACGTCGCTGCAAGGAGTCCAAGCATCACCAACCCCAGCAGGATCACCAGCGCGAGGTAGGCGCCCACCCACGGCAGCGTTGCCCGAAGTATGTCGTTCTCCTGACCCTCCATGTCACCGGCTGCCTGCGCGGCCATGATGTTCGGAATGGAGATGGTGTTGCCGCCGGTAGCCCCGATAATCTGCAACGCGAGGATTACCATCACCGGGTAACCAACGACCTCTGCCGCCTCCGCCTGAGCGACTGCGAATGTCAGGTTTGAGACGGTCACGCTGCCCGTCACGAAGGAGCCGAATGCGCCCAGCACAGGCGCGATTGCCGGAAGCGCCACGTTGCGTATGTTCGTGAATGCGTAGAAGAGCATGCTGTCGATGTTGAGCGCATTCTGATCGGAGTTGATCATCACCTGCATCATCGTGACGATGATGAGAATGGTCAACGCCGGTCGCGCCAGCGAGCGCACGGATTTCTCCGCAACTTCGCGGGCCGTCCCTCGGGTGACCCGGTACCACAGCATCATGATGCCCGCAACAAGCAACAGCACCAATCCCGGGTTGAACAGGTTGATACTGTGTGTAAGGTCTGCCGGCAGCGGCACACCCACTGAGGGAAGAACGTAGCGCGCAAGCACGAGGAGCGACAGCAGCAGTACGTAGGGCATAATTATGCTCGCCATACCTCGCTCCGGCTCTTCCAATGAGCGTTCCTTGATGCTGTGCACCTCCTTCGGCATGAGGAAGCTAACTCTCCGAACCGCGAACACCAACGCGATCGCCACCAGGGAGCCCATGATCGATGGGAACTCGATACCCACAAAGCTGGCGAGATAGAAGGGTACCGCCGTCGCGATGCCGGAGAAGAGCGCGAAAGGAAGCGCGTCAAGGAAGAAGCCGGGACCCTCCCGCAGGCGCGCGGTCATCATGCCCAGCAGGAGCACGGGCACGAACACGCACATAAGCGCCCCGAGCCATCCGGTAGCCGCCACTACAGCGGGCGTGGCCAATTCCCCGAAGCCGATACGAACAGGGGTGCCTACAGCGCCGAAGCTCGCGTTAACCGAGTTGCCGACCAGCGCCGCAGCGACCGAGAAGACGGGCGGATACCCGATGAAGACCAGCAGCGGGACCACAATCACCGCGGGGGTGCCGAAGCCCGCCGAACCCTCGATAAGGCTGCCGAAGAGCCATGCGAGAAGAATCAGTTGCACCCGCGAATCCCCGGACACCCTGCCGAGATGGAATTCGATGGCGTCGATGATACCGAGTGAGCGCATCAGATTCAGGAATACCAGCGCACCGAGGATGATGACACATATGTCGAGGGCCACGAGTGCGCCTTTAGACGCGGAACCGGGAATAACCATGGGATCGATGCGCCATCCCACGAGTGCGATCGCCACCGTCAGAATGGCCACGGCGGTGGCGGTAATCACGATGTTTCGCCGAAAGACCACGAGATCGACGACCAGCACGATGATCGGAACAAGTGCGAGGAGTGTCAGCATCACATACCGCCTGTCACGACTCTGGTTTGATTGTGTCCACGCAACAGAAGGCACTCCCCGGCGAGGTTTGTGAAGCACTTGATCTCATGCATCCGCAGTGCCACCCCATCGTTCAGACGCGAGAAGCTACCCCCGCAGTAACTGCACGGGACCGATCAGACCGGACCGATTGTCCTCGCGCATCCACGGCAGCACGCGCTCATAGTACGCGTTCATCCAGCCGCGCTCTTGCGCCATCTCCACGACTTCCCTGCGTGCAGCCTGGTTCGCGAGCGTCGTTGTGACCTCGACGACAAGCTCGTTCATCCCCGGCGCCGCCACGCCGGTGATCTCCATCAGATGACGCGGCCATGCGCTCTCCCCGAGGTATTCACCATTAAGCGAGGCCCTTGCGATGCATCCTACCTCACCGAGATCGAGGAAGAGCGTGTCCTCAACATCATCGGGTGGCACGTAAAGATCGAGTTCGTAGCGCACAACACCCGCGAAATGGTCCAATCCCATCTCCTCGAGTGGTCTGAGCGGGAAATCTGCCGGCACCTCGTCAGGGACGTACGAGACCTCTCGCACCCGGAGATCGCCGTGCTCGGTGATAATCGCCTCTTCAACGATCTCGATAGACTGAGCGCGCACCTCCGTCCCTCTGCGTCGCAGCCTCGGCAGGCGCTCGACTTCGGCTGCTCCGGTCATCGATCGCGTGGTGATCAGCGCCGATGCTCCTGCGATCAGAGTCACCGTGAAGTGAGTCGGCTCACTAACCTCGCTATGAACTGCGACCACGCGAGCGGTGCCGTTCAGCGTATCCCACTGCTCAACGATCCTCGGTTGTCCGTGCACCAGCATCAGGCGAAGGTCGATCTCCTCTTCGCTCTCATTATGCAGCAGGTGAACCCCCGTATCGCCTGCCGCCCGACTGCTCATGCTGAGATCGTGCTCTGCGCCGTCGATCTGAAGCTCGTGGCGACCGATGACCGTGAGCAGCATCTCGGCGAGCCTGTCGACCTCATCCGCGGGCACCACAAGGCAGGCATCCTCTGAGACCTCGCGATCCGTGAAGCGGGCTACTGAATCGGAGCCAAGGTAGGCGGCTGAGAAGCCATCGAGTGGAAAGGTCATAGATGCTCCCAGGCCTCGCGGGTCATCCCCTCCCATGGTCTCCTGTGCGCGTCGATCCATCTCTACTGCACCTTCAAGCAGTCGCACTCGCAACCGCGCAAAGTGCTCGGCCGAGTTAAGATCGGCGCTCATCTGCGGAATATCTTCGCAGAACGCCGCGCGACCGCCCTCCGCGTGAAGATTCGCGAGAGCCTCCAGAGCGCCAACGGGCATTACCGGGGTCTGAGGAACGATCACCGTGCCGTAAAGCTGCCCGGGTGTGGCGAGGCAGCCGTCGCTGATCTCCGCGGCCATGAGCGTGCTGGCGTCGATGAAGTCGAACGCCATCTGCCTGCTCTGCAGAGCATCGCAGACCTGTCGCAGCGAAGCCCAGGCGTTCTCCATTGCTTCGCCCCCGACCCAGGCGGCCTCAATCGGATAGTACACAGCGACATCCACCACCGGCCTGCTCGCCCGAACCGCCGCGCTCATGGTGGCGCAATGATCCGCGACAGATGAGAAGGCATCCCAGAGCGGATTGCCCTCACCAAGGTGGCTCATCGTCCCAATCCAGTGTCCGCCGTCTGTGTCGTAGTAGAGTGCCATCGGCGCAAGGTAGTTGATCCCGCGCACGAACTGATAATCCGCTACCCAGCGCATCTGCTCGGGCGTGAGGGAGTAACCGTAAACGGCGAAACTCTCGCTCAGCGCGAGGCCCCGCCATTGCTGCGCGCCCACGGTCTTGGTCTCGCGTGCCGGGAGCGCGGAGGATGCAAGAGCCGGGAACGGGAAGTTGTCCTGCCCGGGAAAGACCTGCCGCCAGATGGCGTCAACACCGGGCGCGTGCAGCGCTCCGGCGGTCTTGAAGAAATGCCCGAAACCGCGTCTATGTTGCGGGAGGTTGTCCTCTCCTCCCACGTGGCCGGTGTGAATTAACCCACGCTCACGGCACCAGCGGTTGATCGGCTCGAAGTAGTTCTCCTCGAGGAGATCCGTCCATAACTCGCAGAACTCACACCGAACAGCCGCGACGTCCTCAGGTGTGAAGTGCTCCTCCGGATCGAATCCCAGCGCCTGCTCGGAAAACAGAGCGGGCAGCCACGGCGTCAGATCGAAGTCGCGTCGGCTCCTGCATTCCTCGAGCATCTCACCGGTCCATGGAATCGCGTCGGTGCCGACCTCGCCACGGACGCGCACCTCATCGGTGAAGATACCCGGGATTGTGCTGCCGAAGTAGTCTCCCACGACCTCCGCATATCGCTCGTGGGTAAGTGCAATAAACCGATCAGTCGCATCTCGATTGAGGGCATCGACATCGCCATCTATCTCTTCGAGTGTGAAGCGCAGAACCTCACTCCCCACCGTGACCTCGGCAACCGTCTCTCCACTGCCGCCGACGCGCAGGACCCTGGCCGCAAGCTCAGGATGGCGCTCAAGCACGCGCCCGCCGGCACTGCCACTCGGCCAGCCTCCCTCATCGTAGAGCCATGCGTACAGCCCCAGTGCAGCGGCCTCCTCCACCGCAACCCGGATCATGTCGAAGTAGTCATTGGAAAGATAATCCGGCTCCATGCCCCTGATGAAGTCCTCTGTGCGGAAGTTCTCCGCCATCGGGTGAAGGAAGAAGCCACCGCAGCCCCGATCCGCCATCTGTCGAATCTGAGCGCGGATGCGATCGGGCGCCAACTCGCCGTTTAGCAGCCAGAACATCGCAGGCCGCGAGTCGGCGGGAGGATCTTCGAGCAGTCCAATCAGATCGCGATGATCGTCGTCGGGCATTAGCCGTCACTCCTGAGATTCGATGCATGTATGAGCATAACCATCATCTTCGAGTTCGCTCTCACTCAACTTTCCCCTTCCCGGACCAGGCTGTTGGAGCGTCCCCGCGCGGTGACTCTTGGGGCTATGCCCTCGCAAGCACACGACCACCCCACGGTTTGACAGGCATCCATGCCGGCAGGATGCGACCATTGCGACGGCGCGTAGATCCGGGTGTGACGCGACGAAGCGTCATCGATTGCGTGGTGACTGCAACTCCGATTGCGGGCATGGGGCGAAGGTCCAGCGGCAGGAGGCCCCACCTCGTTCGCTACATTTCCGGCGCAGTTGCGCGGAGGAACTGCCGTCCCGACTCGTCCGCGGACTGCTTCTCACAATCGAATCGCGTGCAAAGCAGTTCCAGCAGACGCGACGATGTAAAGCTGTGCAGACGCACCTGGCCCCGCGAATCGCTGTCGCCTCCCGTGAGCTTCGAGACCAGCGAGCGGACTCTGCCTCCGATGCCCTCATCTTCCTCAACGGTCTCCTGCATTAACCCCAGCGTGCCCCCGCTCCTGAGGACCCGCAGGGTCTCCGCCAGCAACTCCTCAGGGCTGCGACAGTGAGCGAGTGTCCCCGCGATGATCGCCGCATCGAAGCAGTCGTCAACGAGAGGCAGCCGTTCCCCCACTCCCTGTATGAGCGTTACCGGGCGAGATGGCCTCGGTATGTGTGTGGGAAGCTCGCTTCCGGGTGCTCGCCCGGCTGGAAGAGGGTCGATTCCAAGATAATCGCATGGTTCAGCCAGCAGGTCGGCAATATGGCCGGAGCCGCTGCCGATGTCGATACAGGCGAATTCGTCCTGGGGAAAGTCACAGAAAGCGATGAAGCGCTCATGCATCGCGCGCTTTGCGTCGGCTCGCCGGGCCGCCTCATCCGAAACGCTCCCGTCTCTTTCGCGCTGCAGGATGAATGAACTCATTTGCTCCCGCCACTCTTCCCAGCGCTCTCCCGCCGCACGCAGGCTGGCGGCCAACTCCGGCGGCATCAGTGTTGGGATGTCGTCGCGAATCCTGTGCCACCTCTTGCAGTCCGGGCATCCGAGGCTTCCCTCAACTATGATACCGTCGCTGACCTCATCGACCTCGAGGCGCAGAGGCCGGCCACCGCAGGCGGGACAGATGAACCGCTCGATCATGTTCGCGGCGATCACGATTAACGACCGTTCCCTATCTGGCTTCGGGACTCGGGTGCCGATATAGTCTGTGACGTCCCGCATTCTGTCGGATTACTCACATATCCAACTGGTCAATGTGCGGTCGCAACGCCTTCTCGAGCCGAATCATCGCATCGATCATAGCATCCTGTATTCCGGGCCAGTATTCCCGATCCGACAAATACCCGCCGTTTTTCGCCCGATAACTGATCCTGCAGGCGCGTGCGTCGTCCAGACGCTCCCAATGCAGAGATTCGGTGAAGTCTGCCTCGATCTCATCCTTGGCTGCGTGTAGTTGGTCGAAGATGCTCTTGTTGGTGTCTCGACTGTCCTGCCCCCTGTCAATGTAAAGCTCGACCCGCCCCCATTCGCGTGCTATTACGTAGCTAAGCAATAAGCCACTTACGCCACCGCCCGTTGCAATCCACGCACCTTTCGAGGGTGAGACACTCGCGTGCAGGTTGGTCTTGCCCGCTGCGCGATCAAGCAGTTCTTCCCAGAACTGATACCTCAAGGTGTCCCCCTCCGACATCTCCTGCTTCTTGCGTCGCGCCTCGCGGGTTTCAGGACTGGGGCCTACGATTCGGCGCAGCAGCGGGGCAGGTGGCGATTCGGCGATTCGTATCGCCTCCACCTGCACCAGGTAGAAGTCGGCCTCCGAGTTCTCATTGAGCCAGCTCACCGCGCTAACGTGCTCGGGACGGGCGTCGCTCACGATCCAGACCGCCGCATCCGCGTTCATCATCGCGAAATAGGTTAAGAGCTTGCCGAGGTGATCGTGGTCGCTGCGCTCAAGCTGGTTCTCGATCACTACGGTGCGGTCGGCCTCGTCCTTCGCAACCACATCCACGCTGAAGTCGCCCGCTGTGCTTTCAGTCTCAGCATCAGCGAGAACGACCCCAAGCTCCTCGGAGAGTATGTCGAGATTCTCTCCCAGCCACCGAGTGAAGTCGTATGCCTCGTGAGGCCAGACCTGGCGTAGATCGACACGCTCGATGCGTCCGATGCCGGACATTTGGCTTTCTCCTCCTGCAAGGGCGGCAACACTCTCCCGTGATTCCAGGGAGGGACAGCTCAACAATAAGTGCCGGCGCACTCAGCCGAACGGGCTGCGGCAGGAGCAGGTAGCGTCAGGCTCCACCGTCTCGAGGGCCGCGCGCAGCAACTTGTGTAAAGTCGGGCGACGCTCATCCATCAACTCGATGACCTCATCGTGGCTGATCTGAGCGCCGGTCATGCCTGCCGCCGCGTTGCTTACTATGCAAACCGTCGCGTAGCAGAGCCCCGCCTCACGCGCCAGCACAACCTCGGGCACGCCGGTCATTCCCACCACGTCTCCGCCCAGCTTCGTGTACATCTCTATCTCCGCCGGTGTCTCGAAGCGTGGCCCCTCAGCACAGACGTAAGTCCCGGTGTTATGCGGCTCCTCACCTACCGAGCGGCGGCAGGTCTGAGCCAGGTGTTCGCGCAATCGCGGGCAGTACGGATCGGTTACATCCACATGCCGGACCTGGCCTTCCTCACCATCGAAGAACGTGAGCGGGCGCTGTTTGGTGAAATCGAGGAACTGATCGCAGATCACGAAGTCCCCCGGCTGCATCTCCGGATTCATCGAGCCCACCGCGTTCGTGGCGATAACGCACTCGCAGCCGAGCCGTTCCAGTGCCCGGATGTTCGCGCGATAGTTGATCCTGTGCGGGGGGATCGAGTGGCCGCGACCGTGACGAGGGAGGAACACCACCTCCCGATCATCGGCATCAAGCATAAACACTGGTGCATGGCCGTACGCGGTATCAACGGCGGTAGGGCGCCCGATCCTGTCCTCATAAAGCTGTTCGAGCCCGCTGCCCGCTATCAGTCCGATGCGCATGATCTTCCTCCTTCACGCCTGCACTATCCGAAGAACACGTAGTACCTTTGAAACGCTTCGCCCCCCAGCAGCCCGATCAGGCCCCAGGCGATTCCCGCGGTGAAGTAATGTCCCAGCGCGAGGCCGAGAAAGCCGGGTATCAACCGCTTGTAAGCCGACATCCCTCCGAGCTTGAACACGATGCTCTTGATGATCCAGACGATGAAGAAGCTGCCCCAGACGAGACTGCCGTAAGACCCGGCCATTCCGAAGGCCAGCGGATGCAACGGGAACCGGAGGTGAAACATGCGGATGATCACCAGAACGGCGGTGAACAGGAAGCCCACGCCCGTGGCCCCGATCCTCCAGGGGTCGGGCAAGGAATGGGCGCGCGAATAACCCACTACCGCCTCATACTCGTTCCGCGCGATCCCAAATCCCCAGCCTCCCATGGCCGCGAGCCCCCCCGACCCGTACATGTAATACGCACGGAGGTGCAACCACATCGCGACGTAGAAGCCCACGATCATCGCGATGATCATCAGCCACGACATCGATCTCTCCCGGATGCCGGTCTCCCGCGCGAGCCGATAGCTCTCCGTCTGGTAGCCGGTCATCGCGGGGTAATATCCGCGTGAGAGGAACACCAGGGTGGCGAAGCCTGTCAGGGTCCGCCAACTGCCTCCCACCTGCAGCGGCTCGGAGCCAAGCGTGTACTTGATCGCGCGAAAGTGTTGATAGTAGGGGAACATCCAGATCAGCGGCACGCCCACCTCGGCCCGCACACGCGCATACACCAGCGCCACCGCAAGTATCAGCCCGAAGTACAGCAGCGCGACCCAAAGCGCCATTCCCGCGGCGTTGACCCACGCCAGCACTACCGCAAGACCCAGCACGAAGGCAATCACCGCGGTGCGATATCCCATCGGCTCGTCTTCATCTCGTATCTCAGGATCACCCGTGAATGCCTTCCGAAACACGTCACTGAGATGACCGCGAGCAACCCAGAGCAGGAAGATTGCCATCGCAAGGTACGAGCCGAGCCCCTGCTCCTGCACGAAAGGAAGTCCCGCCACATCTATCCCTGCCGCCGCGGCGGCAACTGACTGAAGACGCAGCATCAGCGAGAACACCCAGATGCTGAGCGCGACTTCCGTCGACACAAGGTAACCGAAACCGACCATCTCCGGTCGATAGTGAACTTGCAGCGGCTGGATGGCGCTCCAGGGCCTCTCAGTGAAGAGCGCACCGATGTCGTACATCCTTCCGAGAGCGGAGAAGCCAGGATTGAAGGCCTGGACGATATTGCCAAAGTTGTAGAGCGCGGCGATGCCAAAGCCGATCCACATGATCGGGCTGCGGAAGAAATCGACCACAAGCGACCGTGTGTTCAGCCCCTCGGTGATCTCGATCGGCAGGTACAGCAGCGGGTAGGTCAGCTTCTCCTTCTCCGACCATTGAGTCTGGATGATCGCAATCATCGCCATCATGGTGATCCACAGCGCGAGGAAGAACACCCCCCACGCTGCCAGTGGGACCAGCCACGGCCCCCAGAGAATCTCACCGGTCTCCGACGCCTCGTAGAACAGGCGCAGGACCTCGCTGTCATGGGGTACCGTCCATTCGGGGATGTAATCGTGTAGCTTATCCAGTTGGTTCTCGGGGGTCGCAAAGTAGAACGGAACCGGGATGGTGTTGATGAAGAAGCGCCCGATCCCACAACCTGCCATCGAGGTGGCTATGGTGAGGAAGACGTACACCATGAGCACCTCACGCCTCTCGAGAGCGAAACGACGGCTGATGCGGCGCACGAGAGGATTGAGGACTACCAGCAGGATCAGGAAAGCGACCGCAGGAACGGCGGGAACCGCCTCGGTCACCTGGCAGAACCGCTCAACTACCTCCGACCATTCGATCCAGTAACTCGCGATAACGCAGAAGATGATGGAGAGAACGATGGCGCGCCAGGTCATACCCATCATCTGGCGCCGTGGAGCGGTCTCCTGCGTGTGGGACGTGCCGATGTCAACAGCCATGCGTGAGACTCCTCGACGAGCATCCTCGAGAACGACAGATCACGCCGACAGATATTCGCGGCGAGTCTCACTTAGACCTTTCGCCGCAATTCGCCTGGCCACCATGCAAAGCAGACGGCAGCGGATCATCCATTCCGCTGCCGCTCGCTCCGGACGCGACCAGATCTCCGGCCTGCTTCACCGCGCTACGCGGGACTATGCCCGGGCTTCTTCTCGTTCAACGCCCGCTTTCTGATAAACACTGCGGCCCCAGCTACTGTGGCGACCAGTCCGGCAATGATGAAGCCCGCAGGCGCGAGTCCGGCGCTGACGCCCCCCGCGTCGCTATCTACGTGACCGGCAAGCGCCGCCGATTCATCGGAGGATTCGTGCGGGAGCGCTCCCAGACGGTCGGCATCCTCCGACGAGATGATCCGCACATTCGTCGAGAGCGGGAACTCCCGCCCATCGACTTCATACACTATCTCCGCAAAGATCGCGGTATAACCCTCTTCCGGATAGTGAGCGCGTGCGATGTAGCGGCCACGGTGCTCCAATGCGGGGCGCTCAGTCCACTCCACCGGGCGGAAGTCTCGTGTCGGCGCATGCGCCGTCCACTGTGTCACGCGAGTCACCGGGAGGACGTCGCCCGGATCGACGGTAAGTCGAAGATAGCCGGTATCTTCGAACTCCCACGAGGGGTCGGGCAGCGGATCCCGGCCGGTCGCCGCGAGGAAGAAGCCAACTTGAGCGTTTATCACCCGCTCCATGTCCGGAATCCCGTGCCCGGCGTTGGGCACGTAGAGGATGAAGTTGGTACCGACGAGATCATCCCAGTAAAGATTCGCGGCGTCCAGCGGCCAGTACTCATCGTTGGTACCCGAGATGGTAAACTGCGGAATGTCGATGCGGTGGCGCAGGGTGTACGGGTCCACGATCGCCCCAAGCTCGCGCCCCTCCTCTGTTGTGAGCATATCCGGCAGTCCGCGCTCGGTGTAATCGTGGATCATCGCAGAATACTCGCCCCACGCATCGAGGTGCTGCTGCATCTGCGCGGGTAGATTCAGGTTGTCATATACCATCGGCACGATCCCTTTGAGCCGCTCGGGCACGACGGCGCCGGTGAACCATGTGGTCCAGCCACGCTTTGATCCGCCTGTAGTGACCCAACTGTTGATCGGACTCTCCCACTCACCGCTGGTGTAATCCTCCACCGCATCCATCGCCGCCACCGCCGCCTTGGTCATGGGGAAAAGCAGCGGCCAGTCCTCTTCACCGGTCTCGAGATAGTTGCTGAAGGTAAGTGCGATCAGCGCATCCTCCGTCAAACCGTCAAAGAGCGGCTGATTCGGGATATCGCCAAGAACTACCATCGGCGCTGAGACCATAGTTGCCGCTGAGGTCAGCATCAGAAGCTCCGAGGCGCTGGCCGAACCGCCCGTGATCAGCATGAGCGCCGTCTCCGGATAGTCGCACTCTTCCGGCACAATCAACTGCACCCGGTGCGTCCAGACAATGTCGCGCCAGGTCTGCGAGGTGACCTTCAGGTGCACTATTTCAGCAGTGCCAACGGTCTCGATGCGCTCGACCTCCCATCCATACACCTCTTCGGGCCTGTCGACGTAGTTCTGTATGGGCTGCGCCCATACGCCAACGCACAGCAGCAACAATATGCCTGCCAGCAGGACTTCCTTCACGATGACCATCTCCCCTTTCACGTCGTCGGCTCTGATACTCTAAGCATTATAACTCCACAGCCTGCAGCTACAACAGCACTTTGACGACCAGCTTCTCGACACTCCCCTCGCCCACCAACGGCGCATGTGCGTCCTCCGGGAAGAAGACCACGAACATGCCCTCAAGCAGCGGGAAATACGCATCAGGGGCATCGTCATACTTGATGATGTCCTTCTCAGCATCGTACTTGTCGATGGGCTGCTTGCAGTCATCGGTGACCATCCAGCCGAATTCGTCCGCCCCTCGATGCATATACTGGATATCGATGTATCTCTCGTGAGACTCGAGCTTCGCTTCGTCCCTAAGCTTCAGGTCGCGTCGCAGCATGTTGATGGTGAGACGCTCGCCATCGATCTCGGCCGGCCCATCTTCGGCGGCGTCGAAATCGAACGTGCGCAACAGATCGAACGCGGCCTCAAGCCCTGGATGCACGGCAAGGTAGCGATCGGCATTCTCCAGCCTGTCGATGATCATCGTAATCATCCTCCCATGGGTGTTTGCTTCGGCAGCAAGTACTTCTCCCCGCGCCTCGGGGCTTCCTTCTTCTTCAGGCAGACGTGAGGGCCTGACACCAGGTAAGCTTAACCCCCGGAACCCCGCAGAGTTCCGAACTGTCTATAATGGCAGGCTGCGAATGCTTCTCAGTGCGTTCAACAGATCGGGTGAATCGCCATGCGTCTTCGCGTTGGGTGGATCGTGCTCTGGCTTCTGCTCGCCGCGCGGTTTGCAGGCGCCGATGGTTTCTTCATGCCGAAGCTCGCGTACTCGCACCTCCACGGCGAACTCGGCGCCACCTCGACCGAGCAGAAGGGCGTCGTTATCGAGATAGAGGATGGGCGTCAGGCCCTCCTGATTCAAACCACCTACCATGGTCCAGCCGCGGACTTCGCCTGGGTAATTCCGGTACCCGGCGAACCCGGTGATGGCGACGTGTTCATTGCCGCCTCTGACTTCATCGACGGCATCTTCAGGCATTCAGCACCTGTAGTTAGAACCCGTATTGAGATGCCGGAACCCGCGAGAGCCCGCGGAACCTGGAGCGAGGGATTTGACCTGTCGGATGGGCCTCCTCAGCCGGAAAGGGTCACTCTGCATCGCCGCATGCAGGTGGGTGACTACGAGGTCTCAGTGCTATCCGCGACCGGGCCGGAGGTGTTGATCGACTGGCTGAACGAGCACGGCTACGCCACTCCCGAGGAGCATGCGGACCTGCTCGGGCATTATGTTGAGAAAGCGTGGTATTTTGTGGCGCTACGGGCGCTGCCTGCGGTGGCGGAAGAGCGCCCGATACTCGACGACGTCAGGCCGATTGGCATTGAATTCGCCACTGAGAAGCTCACCTATCCTCTGCATATTTCGCGCGGTAGTTCCCGCGAGAAGACGGCTCTGACTCTCATCGCGCTCACGCGCGACCCGGTTGAGTGCGAGAACCTCACTCGAGTACGCATACCGCTTGGCGAACATGGGCAGGGTACCAGCTACGCGCGTATCCGCCGGGAGCTTATCGAACGGCATCCGGACGGACCTGCGGCAGTGCTGGAATATGCCGGCTATGGAGTCGTCGGCCGGGGCGCACTGAGCTGGCGCGACGGTGAGTGGCCTGCGCCAGACCAGGGCGATCTGCGTGAACTCTGGGCGACGCGGCTCTGGACGATCATCGAGCGCGATGAGATGGAGGACCTCACTTTTGCCTCCGCGGCTGTGCGTGGCGACCGCACGGTCATCGAGCGTTACGGCGAGCTGCCCGACCCGGACGCGCTGGAGGGCCTGGGGAGGATGGACATCCCGGTCTGGCCGGTGGCCGGGGTGGTTTTCCTGGTGCTGGCAACAGGAGGGATCGCCGCACGTCGCGTGCCACTGCCGTTGCTCTACGCCGCGCTGTCTCTCGGTGCGATGGGCGTCTTCTCAATTGTGCTGCCACCCGCTCTGCAGTCATGGGCGGCGCTCCTGTGCTTCGTCCTGGTAGTGGTGACAGTGATCGTCGCGCTCGCGGGCGCGAAAACGACTGATGAAGACGTACCCCTGCCGCTCTTTCGAATCACAATCTGGGTGCTGCTGGCCGCCGGCTACGTGGTGGCCGTGCAGTACGTCACGGGTTATCCTGCTGCAGAGCAGCGCTACCTGAACAATGCGCAGATGCTCGGGCTGCTCATCTGGGCAACGGTGCTGGTCTTTGAGGTGGTCCGCGGAGTGCTGATGATGCAGCGAGGAGACCGATTCCGCGCTCTCGCCGCATTTGCGATAGCAACAGGTGCGTTACTGTGGCTGATGCCGCTGCGCCTGCCCCGTTCGACTCGCGCCAGCTTTCCCGACACTGAGGGCCTCCTGACGGGAGGCCTCGCCGCAGTGATGGTGCTGGTATTGGCATGGGGCGTGCTGTCCTTCATCAGGCGTGATCGCAGTACCTCCCGCACCGAACACGCGGGCATTGCAGCGGCCGCTACTGCCGTCGGCCTTGGAGTTGTGTGGGCGGTCTGGGAGCCACTCCTGGCGGCAAACAGTCCTTTTCAGGTTCATCTGATGCGGCTGACCTTTCCGCTGATGGCGCTCATCCCCCTCACAGTTCTCTTCGGTTTCGCGTGGGGGGCTCTGTCGTGTAGCGGAGCACTTGGACGGGCAGCGCGGGCGTTTGCTCTCACTCTCCTGGTGCTGGGCGCGGGGCTCTCCTTCGGGCGGGTGGGCGTGCTATCCCCTGCGATCGCAGGGAAGGCCATTACCGCGCGTAACGCGCTGAACGAACACAACCGGGCGCTCGAAGCACTGGATCGCGCAATCCATGCATTTCTCGATGACACCGGTTCCTATCCCGCCACGCTGGATGATCTGACCTCCGAAGAATCACCGGAGGTGGCCATCGACTCCTCTGGTAACGAGGTCGAGGGGCCGGAGAGGTGGGCAGGACCATATCTCACGGAGCTTCCTGAGGATCCTCTGACGCAGGCGCGGGACACGTGGGTGTACGAGGTGACCGGCTCGCCGATGATCGCCTCGGGCGGGCTGACCATCACAATCAGTCGGGAGGATACCCCGGAACTCCAGCGGGAGGAGCGAGGCGAACTCCCTCCCCATCCGGCCAGATTGTCCGCTAACTCGCTGCAAATGCTGTCGCGCTCACCGGATGGGCGAGTCATGCGTTTCCTGCCCGTCGGAATGAACGCATTCATGGCGTGGCCGCAGCAGCACGAGGCCTACGTCTTATCGATGGAGCGCGGCAGACTTGTGCGCAGTCTCTCGGCGGATGAGTCACGGGCGGCGATTGCCGGTAGAGATGCTCCGGCCCAGATAAGACTCTGCGATCTCTTTCCGCCGAAGCTGCCCACCGAAGACCTCGACTCGGACGGCGGTTGGGTTAGCGGCGTAGTCGATCTGATCGACGGCCATTGGCCGGTGGGCATCCACGACCTTGCGCTTCATCCCGAAAAGGACCGCATTGCAGCCTTCGCGCGAATCCAGGGGTATCGCATCGGAGAACGAGGCGATGCCCATCTGACTCGAGTCTATCTGATTGAAGAGGGCGCCGTCCCGGCGGCGGTACCCGGCGGCGACGGTTGTGTGGAGATCGAATGGATGAATGAAGAGGACCTGGTGGGCCTATTTGCGGACCTGCCTTCCCATCCCTTTGTTGAAGCCACTCCGCCGGGGACACTGAAGCGGATTATGCCGGATGGACGCACCGAGACAATAGCCAATGATGTCCCGAGCGGCCTGTGGCACGTTGCAGATGGCCGGATTACGGCCGCATCACAAGGCAGGGGCGTCGTTATGATCGATCCGGATGGCGCCTCCGCGGTAATCGAGCCCCCTGAGGATGGCCTCATGGTGGATGACCTGCTTATCGACGGACAGGAACTCGGTGTCGCTTGGGGGCCCGCGGAGCCAAATGAGGCGGCGAGTATCGGGACCTCTTCGGGCGCAGATGTCGGCGCGATCTATGTGTACAAACTCGGTGAGACAACCGGGACCGAAATCGCGCGTTACTCGCGGAATGTTACGAACGCGAACCAGCCGTGTAAAGCGCTGATAGCAGGCAAGGACGATGCAACGGGGGCCTGGGTCGTAGTGCTGGTGGAAGCTAATCGGAGCCCCAGGATGTACTTCGCTCTGTGGCCCGACCGTCCGCCTCATCGACTGATGCAACACAGCACAGACAATCTGATGAACCGAGAGGCGTGGCTCTATCCCGAGCAGTTGACCGTCAGTTTCGCCGGATGGCTGCCCGGATACTACTTCTCGGCGGGTGATCTGTATGCGGAGTACGATTCGGCGGCAATGAGCAGGCATCGATTGGAGACGTGGCAGGCTGGAGGACCGCTTGAGGATGCCGCTCCAGTGCTCGGTAGAAGCGACTTCTTTCTCAAGCTGCAGCGGGTGCCTTGAAAAGGGGGCATCATCCGAGATAAACCTACCGATGACGCAGAATCAACTCGCTCTCAAAGCAGACGATCCGTTGATCTGCCGCGAGGTTCTCATTTGATCAGTGACCTCACACCCGTGAGTAGTGCCGCTGCGGTCGCGATCACCGCAGCGAGCGTGCACGTCCCGGGAATCCCGATAACCGGCGCGAAGAACGCTCCGGCGAGCACCGCCCCTCCAGCGGCGCCGACGAGATCCGCAGCGTAAAGCCATGCACACGCCCCGGACGTTGGCAACTCCTCCCACGCCGATGCCGCGAGCGGGAATATGCTACCCACTGTCAGCCCCACAATGGCCGTGATCGCCGGGAAGATGACCTGCACCACCACACTCACCGGGCCGGCGTGCGCCATCGCGCGCAGACCGGGGCCAAGCAACAGGGCCGCCACCGCTATCGTTGCCAGTGCGACCGGCAGCCCCTGTCGCGCCCTGCCCTTCAGGCTGGACCGCAGCAGGCGGTGAGCGCCGACACTCCCCACGGCAAGGCCCACCATGAAAGACCCGATGATGACGCCAACCATATGATAGACGTAGCCATAGATCGCCTGAAAGGTGAATATCAGCACGATCTGCAGGGTCATCGCTGCAAAGCCACTGGCGCAGACCGACAAAGGCACAGTGGCGGTGCGCACCGGGCGCAGCCAGAGAAGGCACAGCAGGATCATCGCGCCCGCCACCAGTGGAGTGAGCACATGGCGCGCTCGCAGCACGCTCACCTCGGACAGCACCCGCGCCGCCCCCGGACGGAACTGAGTCAGCCACCAGGTCTGATCGAGGAAGTATCCAACCGGGCGCAGATCGGTGTTGATCGCCACTCCGGTGTCCGTTTCGGTCCGGGCCGACACGGTACGTTTCACGGCGCGTAGCATCGACGGATCAAGCCGATCGGGCAGCATCGCATCAAACCAGGCTGACTCGACACCGCGCTCTCGAAGCCTCTCCTCAAGCTGCTTCCAGTCATCGGTGAGTGGGGTCTCACGCGATCCGACCACAACCGCGCTCTCTCCAGGCATCTGCACGATCTGGTCGAAGACGGCCGATGCCGTTGCCAGCAGCGACCGATGCAGCCGCAGCAGCGCAGAGCCGAAGTAGCCGGTCGAGCCGGGAATCTGCCAGCCGATGACTCCTCCCTCGCGCAAAGCGGCGGCCGCCTGTGCGTAGAACTCAACCGTGTAGAACCGATTAAGCTGCGCTGTAGCGGGATCGGGCAGCGCCACCAGTATGATGTCCCAGCGCGGTCCTTCGCTACCCGCCAGCGCGATCCTGCGCCGACCGTCTCCCGCGATCTTATTCACACGCGGATCCGCGAGCGCCTCGGCATCCTCCGGAGCCGCCCACCTCTGCGCCATCTCGAAAAGCGCAGCATCAAGTTCGACGTAGTCGACTCGCTCCGGCTCGTGCTTGAGTACCTCGCGCAACCCGCCGGTAATGCCCTCGCCAATGAGCAGCACCCTCCGGGGATTCGGATGCTGCAGCATCGTGAAGTGCACCACCTCCTCCACGGTGCCCGGCAGCGCGGGCGAGGCTCCACTATATATGCCGCTCTGATATACATAGATACCGTCGGGCTGCTGGCGCATCAGCGCGATATTGCCGTGAATGCTCTCAATGCTCGCAATAGGATCGTGGTTATGCCAGCGCCAGCGAAGCGAGAGATCGTGTAACGGACGGGCTGCGGTGCCCGCCAGGACCAGCATCACCGACGCGACGGCAATCCCCCGCCTCAGAGAGGACTTCGAGATGCCAAGGAAGCAGTGTGCGAGAAGACCGGCGGCGACCAGGTTCACCGCTCCGGAGATCAGCGCGATAGTGAAAGGATCCGCCATGATGACCACTGCGGTCGCAAGGAGAACGCCGCCGATGAGATGGCCGATTGCGTCCGCCGCGTAGGCAGGCCCGGCGGCTTCCCGGCTTTGAGCCCGCGAGTACAGATCGGCGCCCGCT
This sequence comes from candidate division WS1 bacterium, assembly GCA_003566775.1. Classification (GTDB taxonomy): domain Bacteria; phylum Armatimonadota; class Zipacnadia; order Zipacnadales; family UBA5352; genus UBA5352. The sequence goes on along the minus strand of PXBW01000197.1, from coordinate 11,934 downwards.
GCGAACTGAAGTCCGTCAAGGGCGGCGGGGCCGAGTGCCACCAGGCTCCCGATAAGCGCGATCTGCCCCGGCCCCAGCATCTCGCCGGGACGCGTGGACAGCCAGCGCACGAGCGAAGCCACCACCGCGTTGGCGGAGTCAACTTCATCAAGCGCAGTGAGTAGCAGTGGAGCGGCCCTGCACAGGCAGATCGATCCCGCGAGGAGGACGGTGGGGAGCATCGCGAGTAACACCATGAGACGCGCCGATCGGTCATCTGCGTCTTCGCCGCGCAGAATGGATCTGGCCGCGATGCTTCCGACAGCGCCCGCCACCAGCCAGCAGGCAAGCAGGAGTCCCACCGACAGTTCGTTCCCGTATGCGATGACGAGCAACTCGCGCATTAGCAGAACCTGCGCGACTCCCGCCGCAAAACCTGCCGCGATCATCGCTGTGATGACGATTCTGCCCGCCCGGTGATCTGGGGTCAACGCGCGAATCAGTTCGCGTAGTAGCGAGATAATACCTTCCGCGTCTGCCCTGGTATAGACACCGGGAGGATCTCGGTCCTGGGGCCGAATCTCACCGTAGAGCAATACCCAGAATTGCCGTCTCTCCCCGTCTCATCAATGCGGCTGAGAACCATGCACTGCACCCGGGGGCCGGACAGTGGGTAGTGCATTGAACGATCGGTTTCGGCTTCGCGGGCTTGTGGGCGAAGAGTTTCCGAATGGAGCGAATAGTGATTTCGAGGACCAATATCCCAGTTCACAGTTCAAGCGGAAGATCGTGGGGAGAGCCAACTCAAAGATGGCACGTCTCAGGAAGAGAATACCGCCGGGGCGGTCCTGTGCGAGGAGCCGCCCCTTGAAGATCGTGCCGATAAGCGATTCAACACTCGGCTTATCACCATGCCGCCGTTTGGTTATGCGAAGCGGCCGCATGGTCGGTGACGTCAACTGTTACTGCAGTAGTACGGCTTGCCCCTGCCCGTGCAGTCGCGTGGGCCGCGCCTCAGACCGCGTCCCTCGACCGGGCCATAGCCCGCTCCATCGCGATAGCCATCCACTCGGCCATGACCCTCGCCTGCACGGGCACCTGTGGCCAACCCGGGGCCGCGTCCCTGTCCCTGTCCATCGCGTACACCGGCCCTCGCGCGCTCCATCGTCTGCGCGCGAACCGTCATCTCAGCCTCTGCGCCATCGGCCGTCATCGCCCCGGCGGAGGCTGCCCATGCAGCAGTTGCGATGAGCATCAACCCGACGACGATCCCGGTTACCATCATCCTGTGTGAAGTCCTCTTCATCTCTCATGCACCTCCTCGGTGATTGTCCTTCAGTTGTAGGGACGCACCTCGGACAAACTTGATTCCGAGGATTTCTCTTACTCCAGCGAGTCCCGGTGGCGACAGGCCTGGGCAATGCCAAATTGCATAGAGATATGCGTCCTGCGAGGCATCATGAAGCGGCGGAACACGGTGCGGCGATCAATCTCGTCCCGCTCATGGCCAAAGCGTCGCGCTTACTCCGTCGCAACCACCCGACAGGGGGCAGCGCAGGTCTCAACGACCTTCATCGGGAGGGCGGTGAGCTTAACGCGATCGGCTCGCAGTTGACCGAGGTTAATCAGCGGCGCCAGCAACAGTACTCCCTGCTCGAAAAACTCTTCCCAGAAGCCCTGAGGTTCATCCCATGAATCGAAGCGTGGCATGTCCCCGCACATCATGAAAGGCTCGTGATCGAGGATCCAGCGCATGGCCTCGTAGCTGAACCAGGGACATTCGGAGACAAAGTCCGATTCGTTCCAGTGTTTCTCCCATCCAGTGGCCACGATCACCGCGTCACCCGACAGGATCTCCACATCACATCCCTCAAGGTCCTCGCGTTCGATGCGCTGATCCGGCCCACAGGGCACACGCAGCACAGTCGCGTCACGCATAAACAGATCCTCAACCGGGACCTCGATCAGTTCCGGTCCATCACGCCGCACGTGCAATGAGGTCTCAAGGTAGGTTCCCGTCTGCGCCCCGAGTTCGAAGCGCCATGAGAATGTCTCGTGCTCGATGAAATCCGGCTGCTCGATCTCCTGAATAACTGCATCCGGATAGGGCGGACCGTACGACCACATGCCGTTCTCAATCGGCCCGCTGAGGTCGATTATGCGCATCTGTGCTGCCTCCCCTGACAGAGCTACCGGGTACCATTGCCCGACGCAACCGGGGTCAGCCACCTCACTCCCGCGGTGACAAAGCGACGGGCCTGTGGCGTCATGGTGCACGCTCGGAGCACACCGAACCTGTGGCTCGAGTTCGACCGGCTCGAATTTCGCCGCGACCGCCAGACGATGTGCGGCGCCACGCGTTGCTATCCCGCGGCGGGTCTGTGCGAGAGCGCGGTGGCATACTTCCCCAGATGACTTCATCAAACCTGCTCATTTGGGGTAGATGTCTCTGCCGGAGCGGCGGCCTATTGTGTGGCCGAGAAAATGTGGATGCTGGGATCTCAGCATTCTCCGCAGCAGCGCCTGCCGTCCAACCCCTGTGCCCGATCCACTTATGAGGCACTCGGGGGCAGCGCCGGCGACATTGCCCGACTGGCCTCGCGCCCTGTTGTCAGGCCGTTAGGCCGGCGCCTGTCGCCCGATCATCGGAAGTCATCAAAGTCATCCATCGGCGACCTCCGGGGTGGCGGTTGCTGGCCCAGCCGGTACGCGTCCGCCTGGACCGAGGGATGGTCCGGATGCCTCATGCTGACGCTGCCATCCACCCATGCATAATTGTTGAGGCCGTCATGCCTGCCCGGTATCGGCAGTGAGGATCCGGGGTAGTCCGGCCAGTCGAAGGCATTACCCCTGCCGATCTCCGACTCGTGGAGCATGATCGTCCCCGCCGGGTGACCGACTGCTTCCCGATACTGGCGACTGAGCTTGTAGTTGAAGGCGTAGCTGAAATCCGCATCGTCGGCGGGACAACTGAAAATGGCGCGGTTCCTCGTGTAAGGGTAGACCGCTGAACACCAGCGGTCCGCAGGCGGGAAATGCTCATCATAATCCTGTGTATACATGAGCATCCCGAGCGCAAGCTGCTTCAGGTTTGACCGACAGATCTGCGACGCGTCCCGTCCCCGCATCGGAGCGCGTAGCGTTCCGGCCACCGCGTCCTCGAAGCTCACCTCGGCGTCAAGAAAGACCGGGGCCCTGCACCACGCCAGGCTCCAGCCGCGATCTCCATTGGCCAGCGGCATTGCGACGCGGATGATCGATTCGCCCTTCACCCGCACGATGGCGCGGTCATCCGTCGCTCGGACTTGCTCCACGTGGAACTCAGCCTGCATCTGCCGTGAGAGCGCCAGTTCCGTGAGCGCAAGAGCGCCCAGACCGTCGCCCTCCATCATAATCATCGCCCGGAAGAAGCTCGATGGATCGTCGTCGGATTGGGAGAGCGCTTTCAACTGGCGGCGCACGGCATCTCGGGCCTCGATCTGGCGCGTTGCCTCAAGGTCAAGAGCCCAGTCTTCTCCCGCCCGCCGCAACACGAGGGTGCCGGGAACGGCTGTGCGCACCGTCAACTCCACCCAGCCGCTCATCTCCTCTGTGACAATTCGGCCCATCTCAGCGTCGGCGCCCATCATAAGCAGGGGGAGCATACCATCATGCCACCTGCTCTCCAGTCCGCTGCCCTCGGCCTCGGCGATCCGCGGCAGGGCCCAGCCATCCATCTCTATACCACCACGGCTCTCTGGATCTGTCAGCGCCCATGCCGCCTCCCAGTCGCCCGTATCAATCGCCGCCAGGTAGGCCAGTGCCGTGCGTTCAATCGCCTGCGCCACCGGGGGCGGGGGTGTCACGCCGTCCGGAAGCAGGTCCGTAGTATCGATCGCCTCTGCCTGGCTGAGTGCGGTGATGATGGGGAGCAGGGCGGCACGGACACTGGACGAGGTTGAGCGCGCGTTCGCAACGCTGAGGGCGATACTGACGGCTGCGATCAGGACGAGCGCCATCATCGCGACGAGGAGCGAACGCATCGGACGTCGGTCTCTACCGGACATCCTGAACACCTCCCGACAGAGATTGCCGGTCGCGTGCATATTGGTCATTGTGAGGCGTTGAGAGCCAGGGCTTACCCGCCCGGTTGTGAGGCAGGCAGATTCCGCCAGCTCATCCCCAGCCACCAGAGTGCCTGAGCGAAGTCCTGATACTTCACCATCAGGTCCCCGGTAAGTTCGTCTGGGTCGGCGGCGATCCGCTCGGCCAGCAGCGTCTGAAGCTTCTCGTCATCGATGAGGAGTATCTGCGCGGCCTGCCGCTCCTCTGCATCGAAGCCATCGGTGCGCAGTCGCTGCTGGTACTCCAGCACCGCCTCGCGTGTGACGATAAGCTCACTGACATCGGAGTTGCGTAACGCGTCGAGCACGTCCTCGATGCCGCGCGCGATCTCCATCATCCCATGGCCCGCCTGATGCTTGTAATCCGTCAAAGCGGCGGCCTGGCGCATGGTCCACTCCTCGTCTTCGGCGGCCATCGCACCGCCAAGACGGTCTTCGGTGACGTTCGCCGCGCGCACGATCGCAAGCTGCTGGGTCATCACATCCGCCAGCGCCTGCACCGCGGCGGTGTGTTCGGGGGAGACCTCCTCATCCGGTGCGAAGGTCGGGATCGAAATCGGTTCGGGCATCGCGATCACATCGTAGTCGGCAACGGGTGGATCGGTGCCGATCGCCGCGGTGGCCTTCCCCCACGTATCGAAGTTGAAGTCGAGGATGCGTCCGAAGAGATAGTTGGGTATCCCAAAACCGATCCTGCCCCGGGCCCATGAGCGTGGTCCTGTAGCAACATTGACAACAGTCTGGCCACGCTGAATCGCGTTGATACCATCCCGCGCATTACCATAAGCGGACTTGCCCTGGCTGCCGGAGGGGCCATTGCGTGGATCATCGGTGCGATCTGTTCGCGGGTCCCAGGTCGGCAGTTCGTGAGACGCGCCCGAGGTGCCGAGCCGCTGTCGCCCCCGACTCGCGGGAGTTCCGGTGCCGCGCGAGGGCCGATACTCCGGCGTGCCGCTGCTTATGAGCTGTGTCCATGCCGGCCTGCCCAGGTCGATGACGGCTCCGGTCGCCCACGGCAGCACTGCCAGTCGCGTCTCACGCTTCGGCGATCGGAACGCGGCCTGCTCCTCGGCGTCCAGCAAGAGTACAGCAAGTTCCGAGGCTACTGCACGGTGCGCCATCACCTGCAGATCCATGCCGTCAGGTGTCACACCGTTTCGCTCCACGAGTCGCTGCACCGCCGTCGAGAGATGGGCCAGATCGATCACATTCCCGACCAGCGGCGAGTCCGGTGTCGCGCCATCAACGTTGCGCGCAAGCTCGCGCACATCCGACAGCGCGGTCACTCCCCTCTGATAGAGCGCGTTCAACTCGCCCGGGAGGCTGCCGCGTCCTGAGGGCAGACCGGTCAGTACGATATCTTCCCCGGTGGCGCGCCACTCGACCGGCTCACGGCCCGCTGCAATCAGCGTCACCGCCTCAAGCGCATGTGCCAGCACATCGGTGTCACCATCTGCGGCGGTGGGACCATCTCCGGCGTAGTTGAGTTCGATGATGTTTCCGGTGTGGTCGGTGAGCGAGGTGATACGGTTCATGGCGTCAGTGACGGCCCGAAAGCGCTCCGGCGCGTAGAGCTGAATCTGCGTGCGCCTGTATCCGCGTGGCTCGTAGCGCACAAAGAACCCACTCGGCTCAAATGACCAGCGCCCTCGGGGCACGTCCTCGCCGTTAAGCTCACGCGGAGGATCGCCTGCAAGAACCGAGATGCGCTCGAGTTCCGCGAAATTGAAGACCTCCTGCCGGAGCCGATTGCGGAGCATCGCCTCCGCCTCCAGCACCATCCGCACCTCACGTGGAATATCCACGAACGCCTGGTCGAAGAGCTCACGCGGGACATCTCCCAGCGCGCCTCCGTCAAGACTGCGGATCTGCTCCCTCGTGAGCAGCACCCGCGCAACCTCCCGCACCTCTGGATTCATGTTACTGATTCGCGCCTTTGACTGGATGCCCCAGATGAGCGACTGCACGCGGCGTTGGTCGAGTTCCGGATGCTGCATATAGGCATCCATCACGTGCTGGATCATCCGCGCCTGGGCGCCCCTCAGTGGTGCCCAGAGATAGCCCTCACCCTGACCCGGCCCATGGGTGCCCGCATGGAGGCAGAAAGATTGTGCTTCCAGTTCAAATACGCCGGGCAGAGCAACCAGGAATGCACCGTCCCCGGTGTACGGAAGCTGGCTCATCGGCGCGGTCACCACCGGATCGAAGCCGTCGATGATCGAAACGCCGTAAACTGCGTCGTCGAAGGTGGTGGCGATCGCGGGGTCTTCCCGCAGGATCTGATCGAGGCCCGGAATTCGTCCTCGCAGCACTTCCCCTGCGATGTCCTCTGCGTCAGGGACGCGTGGTAAGCGAGGCAACTGCGCGGTCCCCGGTATCGCGACCATGAAGAGCAATGCACACATCAGTGCCGTCGTGACACTGCAGTGTCGCATGGCAGACACCTCCAGCACATCCGAACTTCGCGTTGCAGACAATACGGACTTTCACCCTGTGCCTGTGAGCACCTTCTTTTCGATTACCGCAAGAGCAATCTACTCATAGATCCAGCAACACGCTCTGATGCTCCAGACATGAACGCCTCTTCGCCAGCGAAGCTCGATTCAGAGTCTGTGGATCTTACCTCTATGGAGAATGGATCGACACTCCGTAGCCCGCGTGTCCCGAAGTGAGTTACCTGCCCCCTCCGAGGCGACGTGTCACATGGAGAGTCGCGCAAGGCGCTTGCGCAGCGCTGCAAGACGCTCACGCCTGCGCAGAACCTCACGCACCTGAGGATCATCGCTCACCAAAGTCCAGTCAATCTCATCGGAGATGGGGCGCAGCGCGTACCGCGGCCCCGATAGCCGCGGTGGAATCGTCACCATGCACCGGGCGGGGTCCAATGAACGGAACGCCATCAGTGTCTCGTCGAACTGCGCGCGCTCACCTTCACCGTGCGCCAGGGCAGTAAGCTCCTCGTAGCGACGCCCCATGTACTTGCCACCGAGCGCCAACATCCGCTGCCAGTGCCGCAGAGCAGCCTCCACGTCACCGCCTCGATTCCTGAGCATGTAGGCGAGCCCGGTGTTACCGTGAAGCACGGGATCCTTAGGCGTGTAATGTAGTGCCTTCTCGAAGTAATGCAGGGCGGTGGACAGATGGGTCCTCGCCTGCTCAAGCATCTTCTGCTCACGCTGCTTGCTCACGAGACTCGTTGCCCGCGCCTTGCGTTGCAGTTGCTGCCCCTCGCGGGCCTGAACAATCGCAAGATTGTTCGCGGCATCGGCACTGTCCTCAAGCTGCATCATGCGCCTGAACGCGGTCAATGCGCCCTCTACGTCACCAAGATCGTACGCACACATGCCGAGGTTGCAGTATGCGTCTCCGGTTACCTCGCCAAGCTCGACCGCCCGTTCAAGATGCCGCCGGGCTCGCCGCAGCGCGTCCCGTGCTCCGCCGACCAACTCGCCCCTCTCCGCCGAATGCTCTGTCTGCAGTTGCCCCGCATGCTCCGCAAGCGCCGTGCCGACACAGAACTGAAGAAATCCGTCCTGGGGGAGTTCCTCTGCGATCTCGCGAAAGTCCTCCGCCGCCTCGGCGAAGTCAAGCCGCAGATAGCGATAAAGTGCCAGATTCGCGCGCGCTTCTACGGATGTGCTCTCCGAATCCGCTGCCGCGTTGAAGGGCCTCGTGCAGCGATGCAGTGCCTCAAAGAAGCTCTGCCTCTGCCGCCTCGACATATCCGGTTTATGGAGGCGTACCGCTTCGACGAGCAACGCCAGCCCCCGCAGGAAGGGTATTGCCGCATCCTGCACACGCCGTTGCCTCAGTCCACCGAGCACTCGCAGCGATTCCTCTGTCTGACCCGTCGCGATACGGTGGGCCACTATGTTCAGCAGGATCCCCTCATGCTCGACGCTTCCCTCAAACTCGGCCAAATGCTCGAGAGCTCCATCATCACCCTCACACCATCCGACACAGCCGAGATTGTTGATAAGATCGAGATCATTCTCATCATGCTCGAGGCCCTGCTCAAGGTGTTCGCGCGCGGCATTCATGCGTCCAAGACCTATCAGCGCAAGTGCTGCATTGTGTGCGGAATGAACCGGCCAGGCGTCGCGTACGTGCGGATCTATGAAGCTGTCCACGGCGTCCCGATACTGCCCCAGGGCGAGCCGCGCGGTCCCGCGGTTGAACTCCACCGCAGGGCTTCCGGGAGCAAGCGTGGCTGCCTTTCGCAGTATCTTCGCAGCCACCATCGGACGCCCGTCCGCGCACACCAGGGCACCGAGGCTGTTCGCGAGGTCCGGATGCAGAGGATCCAGCACCGATGCCTCGTGCATCTGCTCGATTGCCTCCGCGGTGCGCCCTCTGCGATAGGCGACGAGCGCAAGGTTCGCCCGCGCCGCCACCAATGAGGGATCCTCCTCAATCGCCGCGTTGAAGTAATGCTCCGCCATCTCGAGATCGCCCCGCTCAAGCTCCCACGTCCCGAGACTGCTGAGGACTGCCGGCACCCGAAGAGTGTCGAGGCGCTCTACGATTCGGTCAACGACCCCCTGCGGGGGTCTTCTTGACATCAACACACCGATGTTGTGTCTGGCGGCATCGCCCATGGCACCGTTCTCGCTGGAATGCAGGAGCAGTTCGGCCGCCTCTTTGACATCCTGTGTCTCGGCCAACGCGACTGATAGATTGAGCCGGCTTCCGCTGTTCCCACCCGACTCAGCGGCGCGCTCAAGGGCCATGGCCGCACGCTGAGTATCCCCCGCCAGCAATGATGTCACACCCAGGATTTGCCATGCCTCTGGATCGTCCTCCTCTTCTTTCACCTGCTCCTCCGCCCGCCGACAAACTGCCGCTATTGCCTTCCTGAGACTGCGCGTTCGAATCCCCAGGAGCAATCGCAGATATGACTTGCGAGCGTGATGAGTGACGGCGCCGGGCATCAGGATGGCCACGTACATGAAGATGCCGCCGACAGAAGCGGTAGCGGCCGTCCACCAGAGACCGACATCGTCCAACACGAAACGCGCGTACAGGATTCCCCCCGCGATCCCGGCGATCATCGCGAGGACACGATACAGCAGACGCGTGGTGCGGCGTGGCAGAAAGATCGCGAACGCCGTCTCATCGGAAACCGGATCAGACACTGACGGAAGGTCTAGATGCTTGCGGAGGGTCCGCATGGACAGATCCCTGTTTTCTCCACCCCGGGATTGGGTACGTCCTACTGAGGGGCATACCCAATAATGCCGTGAGAGTAACCGGAATTAAGAAAAAGATGATGGAGTCTTAAGATGAACTCTCGGGGCTCACATCATCATCAAGGGGGGCCGAGACGCTGGACTTCTTACGAGCCAGGAGTGTAACGCTTCAGAGCATGCAACCGTCAGTGGTGAAAGAGGCCGAACGCGCATTACTGCCCCCATGAATCTCCCGCTTCCCAAATTGATCTCGGGTTCAACACCATGCTTGAACTTACAGCGGCCACCCGCACGACTCTCGCTGCGCTCCCGACCGCTGTCACGGAGTCCGGCGTCTCAGTGTCCATCGGGTATGAGATAGATAATGATCATCGCCGTAATGGCATATAATGCGACATTGATCAGCAACGGCCGGTCCGTAAGCAAGGTCTTATCGGGGGCTCCCCCATGCCCGTGCACGTGAACCAGATAGATGTAGCGGAAGATGCCGTAAATGACGAATGGGATCGTGTATATCAGGCGCGTGCTGCCGAGTTGGTCGACGGTACGATCCGAGATGGTGTAGAGGCAGTATGCCATCAGTGCTGAGGCGGCCATTACCGGGATCAGTTGATCGAGCATCTCAAGCGAGTACAAGTCGAGCGTAGGACGATGCCCGCCCGCCCCTTCCTCGAGCAGTACTATCTCTCCCCGGCGCTTCGCGAGGCCGAGGAAGAGCGCCAGCAGCAGCGTGCAGATCAGCAGCCACGGCGAGATCTCCACGTCAATGGCCTCGGCGCCCGCGACCGCTCGCAGCAGAAATCCACCCGCTATGGCGAAGAGGTCCAGGATGACGATCTGTTTGAGCGCGACCTGATAGAGCATCTGCAGACCGAAGTACCCCGCAGCCACCATACCGAGTGACAGGTTAACTATGAAGGAGCCGCCGAGACCGACGGAGGCCAGGATCACGGCGGCAACTGCCGCGGTCGATGGCTGCAGCGCGCCACATGCGATCGGTCTATCGCACTTCTCCGGGTGCATGCGGTCCTCGGGGGCATCCCGAATATCATTGATCAGGTAGACCGAACTCGAGAGCATGCAGAACAGAACGAACGCATTGACGGCGGTGAGCACAGATGCGGGATCATGCAGCTCCCGCGCAAAAACCAGTGCGGCGAAGACGAGAAGGTTCTTAGTGTACTGCCACGGCCTCATGCACCGGAAGAGCGCCATAAGTCTATGCATTGGACACCCCGATCGGCTAACCTTTGTGCTGTGCTCCGGCACCTGTGGGCGCAGATTGTCCTGCAATGCACGCAAGCTCGCGCCTTATCCCCCTCCGGACCTCACTCCTCCCCGCGGAGGGAAGCGCCGGAAGTGTCTCTGATAACACCCGCCTGTCATTCGGTCGCCTGCTGTTGCGGCTTCATCAGCGGAAACGCGATGACCTCGCGCAGGTTCGATGCATCGAGCAACAGCATTGCCAGCCGCCCGATTCCCATGCCCATGCCGCCGGCGGGCGGCATCCCATGTTCAAGCGCGGTCACGAAGTCTTCATCGAGTGGATGCGCCTCCGCGTCCCCGGCCTCGCGAGCCGCCGTCTGTTCCTCGAAGCGCCGGCGCTGGTCGAGCGGATCGTTCAGCTCACTGAATGCGTTCCCGCACTCCTCGGCGCCGATGAAAAGCTCGAAGCGGAAGGTAGTCTCCGGACGCTCAGGCATCGCCTTCGCCAGCGGCGAGATACGCGTGGGGTACTCGGTGACGAAGGTCGGCTGGATCAGTTCAGGCTGCACGTACGTGTCAAAGCATTTCTCCAGCAGCGCGCCCCAGGTCTCCGCCTCGGTGTCCCCGATGTCGAGGTCCGAGCAGGCCTCGCGCGCCTCCTCATCGCCCTCCAGCGCTGCGAAGTCAACCCCGGTGGCCTCTCGCACCGCCGCCAGAAGTTTCACTCGCGCGAACGGCGGCGTGACATCGATCTCGTCCCCACGGTAGGTGAAGGTCGGCCCGCCGCAGACCTCGTCGGCAAGCTCCGTGACAAGCCCCTCCATCAGTTCCATCATGTCCTCCCAGTCACCGTAGGCCTGGTACGCCTCGATCATGATGAACTCGGGGTTGTGACGCGCATCCACGCCCTCGTTGCGGAAACACGGGCCGATCTCGTATACCTTCTCGAAGCCTCCAACCAGCAAGCGCTTGAGATAAAGCTCCGGCGCGATGCGCATGTAAAGCTGCATGTCCAGCGCGTTGTGATGAGTGGTGAAGGGCCGCGCGTTCGCACCGCCGTAGATCGGCTGCAGAATCGGTGTCTGTGCCTCGAGGAAGCATCGCTCGTCCATCGCCTTACGCAGGCGGGTCACCATCCGTGAGCGGCCCTCGAGCATCTGACGCGACTCGGAGTTCACCAGAAGGTCAAGATAGCGCTGGCGATAACGCAACTCGGGATCTCTGAGGCCGTGGAACTTCTCCGGCAGCGGCCGCAGGGCCTTTGCGAGTAAAGTGAACTCCGTGGCCTCCACGCTTACCTCGCCCGAGCGGGTCTTCATCAGAGTGCCCGTCACCCCAAGAATGTCCCCGAGATCGAGGTCGATGAACTCGGCCATCCGCTCCTCACCGAGATTGTTCTGCCGCATGAATAACTGCACGCTGCCGGAGGCGTCCGCGAGGTCGCCGAAGGCCGACTT